>NZ_DRGM01000128.1 GCF_011050055.1 Pseudoalteromonas prydzensis
AATCATTACGCCTGAAGTACCTAGGTCGCACGCCGGGTAAAAAATCAAAAACAGGCAAAGAAGTGATTAATAGAATGAAAGCGGAGGGGAAAATAAGATCCTCTTTTAAAGGTCCTGAATTCCAAGCGAGTGATGGTGAATGGTATCCTTTATCCGAAGCTGATATGGCGCATGAGCCAATGGATGCGGTAAAATACTGGAATACGACTGGGCGTAAACATGGCGCTAAATCTAAACAAGTTCGAAAATGGATGTTAGATTCAAATAATTATACTCTAGATCATTACAGTTTAAATCGCTCCGCTGGAGCCAAACTGAAAGAACGTTATGAACCACCTTTAGGATAGATATGAAAAACTTACCTGTAAATTTGAGAGATAAAATCGATGCACTCTATATCGCGGCCTATGAAGCATTAGAAAAAAAAGATTTTAATACGGCGAAAGAGCAAGCAGAAAAAGCATGGGAGTTATTACCTGAGCCTAAATTCGACTGGGACGTAACTCTCAGCTTTGTATCTGGAATATGTGATATGTACAAAGAGTTAGAGCTTTATAATGAAGCTCATGCGATTTTGGATGAACTTTTTGAATTTGGAAATTTAAAGCCATATCAAGATGGTCCTATATTCTTAAAGGGAACCATTTATTTTGAGCAAGGTGAACTAGAGCTAGCAAAAGTGTGGTTTGATAAAGCGAATACAATATCTAAAGGGCGCTGCTTTGTTAGTCAGCCGAAGAAGTATAAAACTTTCTATAGTGAGTATAAATAATGGATATTCATGATCAAATAGAGCGGTATTGCGAACAAGGTAATGACTTGTTCGATGAAGACGATTTTTTAGGTGCTATAGCCATTTGGCAAAAAGCATTTGATTTAATTGTTGATCCTGATGAAGATTGGAATGAAGCACTGTGGCTCAAGGTTTCGATTGGTGATAGTTTTTACATGATTGATGAATATGAAAAGTCTTTAGACTCTTTATTAGACGCCTTAAATTATCCTGAAGCAAATGAAAATGCATTTATCCACTTTAGAATAGGGCAATGTTATTACCAACTTGGTGATAAAGATAGTAGTAAAAATTCACTGTTAAAAGCCTACATGCTTACTGGTAAAGAGATTTTTGATGATCATGAAGAAGAAGGGCAGTTTTTTTATGATTTTCTGTCTTCTGAAGTGAATTTATAGGCTATATGAGCTGTGCTTGATGCATGACTAGTTATTAACAAGGAGCTGTGAGTGATTTCACGTAAGCCAAATGATCGTAAGATCAATTTAGATTTAATGAGTAATGAGTTTAAATCAAATTCAGAGAAACAAGCTTTTTTGAAATGGTTTTTGGATGCTCTAGATAAGACAGAGGTAATTAATAAAAGACGCCATATAGCAATTTGTCCTATATGTAATGAAAAAAATTTTTTATTACATGAGGAAAATAAAGTTATATCCAAATATGAGTACAGAATCCCCAATGGAGAAATAAATTTAATTGTAGACTCATCTATTTTACATTTGGTTTCAGTGCACTGCTTAGTACCTGACTCTTCCGTGATTACTGCTCTAGAAAACCTGTATTGTAAGTTACCAAAAAGTTAATTGTTTATTCTGATGTGTATAAATACGACTCACTTAACACTTCAAGACGTTGCTTCATTTACGCTAAAAAACAACCCCAGCAAGCAATTTAAAGAAAGGTGGGGTGACGAGTATGTAAGTGGCGCAATGAAATTATGGGACGAAGTTAAGGAATGTTATTCAAAGAATTAAGAATGTAACTTCACCGCATAAGAGCTGTTATTTGCAATGAGCTATGAATATGCAGTTGGTCCATATAGCTCAATCAGTAATATAAAAACATAACAAAGAAAAAGGATTTTTTAATGTCAGCAATAAGAATAACTCAAGCCGTAGGGCTTGGTGGAACAAATAGCTTAAACGATGTAAAAGCGGTGCAAACGGCGTTGAATAAATTACTTAAACTTATCCCACCTACACAAGCTTTAATTGTGGATGGTCGGTTAAACCCTCGCCCTGAAAACTCAAAAACTATTGCAGCCATTAAATTATTCCAAAGCAAAGTATTAAACATGGTTCGCCCCGATGGAAAAATAGATCCTAATGGACGAACACATCGAAAAATAAATGAGAAATTAGCAAGTCAGGTTGCAATTAGTGGTGTAAATACTGCACTAAAAATGCCAGCTACAAATGCATTTTGGATGAAAACGGCTATCGCAGAGGTTGGTGAGGCTGAAATTCCGGGTATAAAAGCAAATCCACAGATTTTGGAATACTTTAAAGCATCAAAATTCTGGGGGAGTGATGATAGTGGTGGTCAAAATGCATGGTGCGGCTCTTTTGTTGCTTGGGTTATGAAGCAGAATAATATGGAGCCTGTTAAAAATGCTTTTAGAGCAAAAGAATGGGCTAGTTTTGGCAAGCCTCTTGATAAACCTGTTTACGGGGCTATAGGCATTAAATCTCGAAAGGGGGGAGGTCATGTTGCTTTTGTCGTAGGTCAAAGTGCTGATGGAAATTACTTATATATGCTCGGAGGTAATCAAAGTAACAGTGTTAATGTTGCAAAGTATAAAAAGGAATTGTGGGATGACTTTGTAGTGCCTGCTAATTTTGACCCTTCATCGGCTAGTCTACCTATTTATACTCAAAAAGCATCCGTTGCGGGGAGTGAGGCATGATGAAAAAAGTACTTGTCATTCTTTTTGTTTTATTTGCTTCAACTCACGTTGTTTATGCCAAAAGTGCTGAACTTTTGGAATTGAAAGGTTTTAAAGAAGTAATTAAAAATGTGCACTATTTGGCTAAAGTAAAAATCACAAATGTTGAAATTTTACGTGAAGAGGATGAATCTGAAAAGCACGTTTACTTTGCTGAAGTGCTAGCAACATACAAAGGTAAAACTCATAAAAAGCTAAGCTATGAGATGGTTGTGGAGCAAGGTGAAGATGTTGTTTTTAATTCTGCACCTGTTTATGTAGCGCTTTGTTTGGATGAAAAGGGAACATATTATTGGCCAGGCACAGGCTCTGAATTTAAACCTTCATTAGTTATTGATACGTGGCTAACTGAAAATAAAAGTAATGTAGAAAAAATAAGTACAGACGCAGATTGGTGCGAATAGCGCTGTGCAGTAATTATAAAAGTTAAATAAACTTATATGGAAATACAATGAATAAAATAAACACGGATGTAAATTACAGAACAATGGCCAGTAATGCTCGTTTAGTTATGCTGGGCGAATCAAGCCATAATCCCGCAATTTACAAATATGAAGCGATTAAGGCGCTTAAGCAACTTAAAGCCGCTGGCTTCACTCATTTTGCAATGGAAATGCTACCTCGCTCTATGCAAGAAAAAATAGAGTTTTATCAACGCACAGGTAAAGGTTTTAATCAAATTCAGCAATATTTCAATGAAAATTGGGCCTGGGGGTATTTAGTTCCTAAAGCTTATGGTGAATTGGTTAAAGTTGCTCGAGATATAGGTTTAAAAATTGTAGCTTTGGATGTGACACCTGAGCTAATGGAAGAGATGGATAAAGCTTGCTCTTATAGCCAATATACAACTGGAAAATGCAAAAGCACTCACAGTGTCCGAAACGAAAACTGGGCAGGTCTTATTGCTAATATATTGAGTGACAGTAAAGAGTATCGTGTGATTGCGTTTATGCATCGTTGGCATGCAATTAAGGCATCTGAGTATGAGTTAGGTATCGATACAATTATTAAAACGCTGGGGGTTAATCATATAAGATATATTGATTTTATAGGGGGAATTGCGTGTCTAACTGAAAGAGACTGTAAAGGTTACTCTGATGAGGCTAGTTCACTTAAAAAACTGTATTTCTTCCGTAGAGGGTTACCTTTTAAATCAGCCGTTCAGTCTTACCAAGTTCATATTCCTGAAAGTGGGTTAATGAGGGATGGTTCGCTGTGATGTTAGGAAAAATATTCATATTAAGTTTTATTTTAAGCTTTTATGCCTTTCAAATACAGGCTAAATCTTTATCAAGCACTTTATGGCCTGATCTAAATATCAATGACCCCAAATTATCTATGGATACAGTGGCTAGACAATGCCAAAAAAGTTTGATGTATGCGCCTGAGCAATTAGAAGCATGGTGTGAAAAAGCCTACAAGATGGGGGCTTGGGATTCCTTGTTATATATTGGGTACCATACTGGTGATGGCTCACGTTATGTGAAAGAGTTGCGCTCACGCGTTCTAAAAAATGAGCTTTTAGCTATCGAAAAGTTAGCATGGCTCTATGACGGTGGTCTCTTTGTAGAAAATAATCCTAAAGAATCGGCTCGTTTGTACGAGCTTTTTTTGAAGCAAGGCAAAAACGTCCACCCTCGTCGTTTGATGTCTGTACATTATGACTTAGCTGAAATCTATAAAAGACTAGAAAATTGGCCTAAAGTTATCGAGAATGCTCAATATGTGATTGATCATAATGAAGGTGATGGTAGCGATTCACTAGCGAAGTCATTGAAAGCAGAAGCACAAATTGAGATGAATAAAGCTAGTAATTAATTTACGCGAGAGCTTGCTGGATATGTTTAGATGAAACTATTAATCAACTAAAAAGGTTCGAATAGAAATAACTATGGAACAACAACACCAACAAACACTAACCAATCTTGTATACGATATATACGAGAACCCTAACTTAATTGAAGAGCATCAACCGCTTATTCAGCCGTTACTTAGCGATTTAGTCGCAAGTGCGCCCACGGGCTTTGAAGGCATGGCGACGATGATTAATACCCACGTTTCAAACGGGTTTAAGTTTAAAAACCCTAAAATACAAAAATTTGAGCTTGAGTCGGGTTTATTAAAGCTGAAAACCTACTTTCAAAAAATAAATCGTTAATTAGTTAAGTATTAACCAAAACACTGGGAGTATTGTTTTGGCTGCAATCAAGGATGATCAATGACCCTTATAACCACCTGTATTTTAATGTTGTTTTTACAGCCTTTATTTGTTTATTTAGCACTTTTTAAACAGTCAAAACACAGTATTGAGCCCAAAAGCTCGTTAGATAATGAAGATTCAATGTTTTTATTTATCGCCCCAGGTTTATCGGTTTTTTACCTTGATCAGTTTTGGGTCGCACTGCTTTATTTAGGTAGTGTGTGCTTATTGGGTGTATTGCTAGCTAAAATTGTAGAAAGTAAAGCAAACAAGCGATTGACCAGAGATGACTCAATAGGGTTTGTGGTCGCAAGTTTTATCTTTTTTGGAATAATAAAGTTAATTATTGTTGCGACAGCTTATTTTTTTACCGATGACTCTACAAATGCGATAACACAAAATTTAAACCCAGCAGAAGAACCCTCATTGACGATTAGCCAAATGTTTAGTGTGGATTATTTGTATAGCCAGTTTAAGCCTACGGTTTATTTTTTAGCATTAATGGTAGTGACCTTAGTACTCAAAATTATCGAGCATAAGTTTTCATTAAAAGATGCTCTATCAGGCATACTCATTATGCTCTGTGCTTTATTGGCGGGTATTTCCCCCTTATTTGGTGATGCCTTTATTTTAGGATTAACTGCTAACTTTTTTATCTTTTTCATTTTTTGTTCTATGTGTATCGAAATAGATAAAATAGCGGATGCATCAGGTGGAGCTATTGCGTTTTTGTATGGCTATATATTGATGATGGGGCTTGGGTTTAGTGTGATTTGTAAGTTTGTTTATGAGGTGTTTTTTAGTTAAGTGTCATTATTAATGCTTATTTTTTATGCTAAACACTTGCAGTTAACCTTGTACCTAATTAGAATTGATTTTAGTCGGGCGGTAATGCCATTAAGCTTAAAACATTAATAATGTAGAGCCTAAAACACTATTAAACAGCAATATGAAAAGTGTATTGTGAGGCTAGTTTAAGGAGATTGTGTATCTTGTTAACACGTTTAAAAGTTTCTTTATTGGTAATTGCATCTATTACCATTGTTTTTTTTACTTCAACACAGGCTTTGGCAGATATGTTTGGTTTTTTTAATAAACAAGAATTTGTTTTATCAGCTCCTGTAAAAGGGCAGTTATTGGATGATGGGCAGCCCATTGCTAACACTAAAGTTATTCGTTCACTCACTTATGGTGATGAATATGTAGATGAAGCAATAACGGATGCGAATGGTTATTTTTCTTTTGCAGAAAAAACCATTAAAACGGCTAAACCTTCTAGCATGTTTGATAATGAATCGTTGATTCAGCACATCTATTTAGAAAATGGCACACCTGAAGGTATTGTTTTGTGGGCTGTTAGAGTTATTTTACATGAACAAAGTGAAACATTAGAAAGACTACTTGCAGATTTAGTTTGTGATGTTTCTGAACAACCAAAGACATACGATATACCTATTAAAGAAGATACAAGTCATACTTTCGCAATCTATACATCATGCAAACTTTAACCTTTTGACATAATCATTTAAAGGGAACTTATATGAATACTTTAACACCTACACAAGCAGTGCAATTGGCGTCTTTAGCCTATGACGCAAAAGAAATGAAAAGCACAAAATTAGTGAATGGGCTTTTACATTCCTCTTTGCGTGGAAATTTTAATTTTTCTGTTAATTCGGGCGCGATACAAGGTGTATCGGGTGGCTTTTTTTCACACTTATTTAATTTAAGTACTGGCTTTGGATTAGTTGGACACGGGGAAGGTGCTTTTAAAGGTGACTCCGTTATTGCTATTAGAGGCACAGCGTCATTACGTGATGGCTTAACTGATGGCAACTTTGGTTTAAGTGGTGGCTCAAATGGTAGCATGGTGCATGCTGGGTTTAATAAAACGTTTTACACGATGAAACCGGCACTTCAAGAATTTATTACTGCTAATATTAGAGATAAAATTAATGGCTGTGTTCATGTTGTTGGCCACAGCTTAGGTGGTGCTTTAGCAAGTTTATCTGCGGATTGGATCAAAGCTGAATACTCTTTGCCTGTTAAGCTTTATACCTTTGGCTCACCTCGAGTAGGTTTAGATGGTTTTGCCAGAGCCGCAACATCAAGGATTGATAAGGTTTATCGCTGCACACATGGTGCGGATCCGGTTGCTAAAGTGCCATTATGGCCGTTTTCACACGTACCATATAATGGCCAAGAGATCCGTCTGGATAATGGCCAAGGCTTAAAAGGAGCTGCGCATAAATTAAATGGCACACCTGGCTATATCAACACCGCTAATAGCAATGATTGGAGAAATTTAACCGTACAAGCTAATCACTTTTTAGCAACGCCTGTACGTTTAGATTTTGCTGACAGAAATCAAGCTTCATTTAATTCACATTGGTCAGATAAATTAAGTGCGGCCTTAATCACTTTATTAAAAGATGCGGGTTATTACAGTGCTGTTGTTGCACAAGCAAGTATTGGCACAGGTTTAACCTTTTACGATATGTTGGCGCGCACTTTAGATAAAATAGCGAAAGCCTCGGCTTCTTTTGCATCACAAACACTCGGTTTACTCGGACATATGTTAGTGTTTGCCGGAAAGGTTATTAGTACAGCCGTAGAATTAACTTACAGTTTTATTCGTTGGGTTTTCGATTCAACCTTAGGTGCTTTATATCAAGCAGCTAAAGACGGCTTAAATGGTTTAGGTTGATTTTTCAAAAGGGCTGTTTAGTTATAAAACAGCCCTTGTAAATACGCCTAATAGTTAACTCAATCTATATGCGCTTTGCAGATCTTAGCTGCTGGTTTTTTATTTAAAAATAACCTGTTTGTTACTGCGAGTGTAAATACGTTTTTCAGGTTTTGTCCATTCGCCTTTTTTTAAATAAGAGGTAGAGACGATAAATTGCCCATCTTTAAAATCACTGGTCGATTTAACTTTTGTGATCCCTTCTTTAGACCCTGTTACCGTTTCGTACGCCACAAACTGAGTTGGGCTCAATACGTTCATAGTGCCTTGTGTATAAAAACCTGCGGTGGTGAAGTAATAAAATACCAATGACTGTTTTTTGCTGTCCCAAAAAATCATTGATTCACCGCCATATTCCCCTTCATTAATAGAGTGAGCGGTTCGAATGGCTTTACCATTGAGCGCACGTTCCCAGCGGCCTACATCTTGAATTTTTGGTTTGTTATCGCCAACATCAAAATCAGCTTGCCATGTACCAAGGTAGGGTTTAAATACTTCCAGCTCTGGCGCTAAATCAGTCGCTTGGGCGTGACTAGCCCCAGCGCAGAACAAGCAAAAAGATAGTAAAAGTGTTTTTAGATATGACATAATTGCAGCCTATTTTTAGAGTTATTTTATTGTAGTATAGGCGAGAGTTCTTTGATTAAAAAAACATTATTGCTTTTTTCTGTTAGTTTTTTAGCTGTATTAGTGATTGGCGGACTGCTTGGCTATTGGCCTTATTTTGTGGCGAGTATTTACGGCACTATGAGTAGTATTACGTTTTTAGTGTATAAATGGGATAAACGTTTAGCAATAGAGTCAACTGAGCAACCTATTAGAGTACCGGAGCGCAGTTTACATATTTTAGCCTTATTGTGTGGTTGGCCGGGAGCGCTTATTGCCCAGCAATGGTTAAGGCATAAATCGCAAAAACGGGCATTTATTGCTGTGCTTTGGTTAACCATTTTGATTAATTGCAGCGTTTTGACTAGTGTCTATTATTGGCAATTCATGTAGATTGGTGCATTATCAGCTGACATAGAATAACCCCCTTTGAGCTTATGCGTATTCTCTATCGTGGTTACCATTTTATTTTAAAGTGCATCGTTATCTTTATCGGCATTCCAAATCCTAATTTATATCAAGGTATTGCGGGGTTTAAACAATGGCTACTATTGCTTAAACCCGTTAGGCCTATTTTTGTTGTAACCGATAACACGTTAAAAAATTTAAAGGTGATTGAGCCTATTCTTGCTCACCTCGATGAACAGCAAATCCCTTGGCAGTTATTTAGTGATGTAAATGCTAACCCTACGGTCAACAACGTTGAAGACGGGTTATTACTCTACCGACAGTATCAATGTGAATGTATTATCGCGATAGGTGGTGGCTCTGTGCTTGATTGTGCCAAGCTAATTGCTGCTCGAACGGTTCAACCTAATAAGTCGGTTGCCCAGCTCAAAGGTTTGTTTAAAGTTATCAACAAGCTCCCGACTTTGTGCGCTATTCCAACAACAGCAGGAACAGGCTCAGAGACAACGGTAGCGGCAGTGGTTAATGACCCCAATGCACAGCAAAAATATGCGGCAACAGATTTTACTTTAGTACCAAGTGACGCTGTATTGATCCCTGAGTTTACTCAATCAGTACCTGCACATATCACAGCGACTACAGGTATTGATGCGCTTACGCATGCAATAGAAGCCTATGTGGGTATTAATGGTTTGGCCTTTAGTAATAAACGATCATTGATGGCGATTGAGCTTATTTTAAAAAATTTACTGATCGCATATAAAAATGGTGATGATTTAGCCGCGCGTGAAAATATGCTATTAGCTTCATTTTATGCGGGTCAAGCATTTACTCGCGCATCGGTTGGCTATGTTCATGCCATTGCCCATCAGTTTGGTGCTCAATATGGTACAGCGCATGGCTTGGCTAATAGTGTGGTATTGATGCCGGTTTTGCGCTTTTATGGCAGTACTATAGATAATAAATTAGCGGAGATCGCTGATTATTGTCAGCTAACCAGTTTGCAGCAAACGCGCACTGAGAAAGCCGCAACGTTTTTAGTTACACTCGAGCAGTTACTCACTGATTTGGCAATTCCACGCTACTTAGAAGAAGTTAAACGCACTGACATCCCTTTATTAGCGAAGTCAGCCATAGCAGAAGCAAATTGGAATTATCCGGTGCCAAAGTTTATGAGTGAAGCGCAGTGCCAAGTGATTATTAGTAAAGTCAGCACGGATAAATAAAGCAACCTTCCGATCATCGATAGGAAGGTTGTAGCTATTGTTAGCGTTTTATTTGTGCTTCGGGTTGGTTTAGTAATTTAAGAATAGGATTATGCTCAGTAATTTTTGATTTAAGTACAAAGCCAATTAACAACCCTGTGATAAAGCCACCAATATGCGCACCATAATCAACGCCGTCGGGTGCTGCAAGCATGCCAAAAATGTTGATTGCTAACCAAATAACAAAAAACCACACTGCCGATAATTTCTTTTGATAAATTATAAACATAAAAGTAAGACTGGCGTGTCTAAACCACATTAAGTACATGCCAAATAGTCCTGCGATTGCACCACTGGCACCAACGCTTGGAATGGTGGAGCTTGGCTGAACGATAAAGCTTGCAAAGGAGGCCGCTAAACCACAAAGCATATACCAAAACAGAAACTTTTTATGACCAAGTACATCTTCAAGGTTGTCGCCGATAATATACAAAAAGTACATATTGCCAACTAAGTGCAGTATAGAGCCATGTAAAAATACGCAAGTTACAACCGTCCAAAGGTGTTCGCCTTGCGATAACTTACTAGGATTCATAGCAAATAAATCAAGCGTCATTGCAAACGCAGTTGTGTTAAAAAAGTACAGCGTAAAAATAATTGCGTTCAAAGCGATTAAACTGCGCGTAACCCACGGTGTTTGTTTGGGTTTGAGATTATATTCAACAGGCATTTGCGTTAAAAACTGAAAGAGATAGGTTTTCCAGCTGATTGTTTTATTTAGTTTATCGAGGCTGGCTTTGAGCTTAGGGCTATGCTCGACACTTTCTAATTGATTTTTTTCAATCCAACTGCCATTGCAGTGACGGCATACATCAATCTCAGTATGAAAGTCTTCTAATAGATGAAAACGTTCAAGGTTCTTATTGCAATCAGGGCAGTCAAGCTTGGAAATACCTAATGATTCACCAAAATGAGTTTCGTATTTTTCACCGATTGGCCCTTCGTTGAGCTCAGCAATCATACGGTTTACTTCATTTTTTTCAAACCATAAGCCACCGCATTCGCGACAGATATCTATCTCTTCACCTTGATAATGAGTAATATCCAAAGGGTGATCTTTACAGTGCGGGCAGCGTTTAGTTGGCATTATCAGTCTCCTTTAATGAGCCGATAATTATATCGTTTTGCTTTAATTCTTGTTGTAGATTTAATGTACTAAATTTTAGCCGTGGTAGTGTTTGTTGGATCGATTCCAATTGATATCTCCTTTATCACTTCGCTTCCTTTTTGAGCGCGATAGGCTACTTGAATTCTGTGGTTTTAACAATCAGTTGATGGTAATTTGCTGCATATTTTAGGTAAGGTGTTTTGAATTAGAAGAAAATACAAGGGGTTGGATTCATTTATATTATTTAGAAGTATTACGTTGTCTAAATACTGTGGTTATTCACATTATGGAGAGCTCATGTATATCCCATTTTTTAAATAACCACCTCAAATGTTTGATTAAATTGCTTTAAAGCGGCTTCTACGCGGGTTACGCCTAAGTCAAACTCAGCTCGAGTTGCAGGCCCGCCTAGGGTGAGGCGAACACCATTTGGACTATCCGCTTTTAGGGCTGGAACGTCGCGGATAAAGGCGTCTAACGTCCTTACTATTACCTTATGCGCTTTTAATACGCCGCAAAACTCAAACATATTCTGCGACTGGGCTAAGGGAATATACACATTTAAACTGGCAAACTGAGCATCTATCTCATAAGTTTCAAGCAGCTTTTTTATTTGTTCAATACGATAGCGTATCTCATCTGCAAGCTTAGTTTGATTATAAGTAAACTCATTACTTTTAATGGCGCGCATTATTAACTCAAAATTCATTGAGGAAACAGCCCAACATTCGCTATGCAGTTGTTTTAAAATCGGTTGCTCCCAAAGCATCGGAGACAACAAGTAACCGGCTCTAAGCCCGCCTGCAAAATATTTTGAAAAGCTTGAAATATAAAACACCCGATCAGGTGCTTGCTGCCATAATGGTAATCGCCAATGCTCAGGCAAACAGTAATTTACGTCATCTTCAATGATGAAAAAGTTATACCGGCGACTCAGCGCCAGCAGGGCGTTTAAATTGTCACTGCTATAGCGAATATTTGTGGGGTTTTGACAGTTTGGCGTGATATACACCGCTTTAATTGTGCGCGACTTACACAATGCTTCAATTTGGTTAAGATCAATTCCTTCGTTATGCATATCGACTTGCGCTAATGATAGTTTAAGTGAGTGACAGGCATGATAAAAACCTGGGTAGCACATAGATTCTGCGATGACAGTATCGCCACTTTCACACAAGGTTGCTAGTGTTGTGAATATTCCTTGCTGAGCGCCTTGGGTAAATATCAGTGGATGATTTAAGCAATCAAAGCCCTTATTTGCCAGCCATTGTTTAAAAAATCGCTGATGTGAGGCAAGCCCGTTGAGTTTATAAACCATCACATCAGTTAATGCACTTTGATCCTCTGACAACGATTGCAGGGCATTCGTCATAACATGCTGTTGCCCCATCATCGGTTGCATGCTTGAGGCAAAGTCTGTGTCGCCCTCAAAATGACTTAACTCCGCTACTTTACTTACAAAGGTGCCAGCCCCTAATTTTGCAGTAACCAATCCTCGTTGCTCAAGCAATGCATAAGCACGAGTTACTGTGCCATGTGTAATATTTAAGCTGTCAGCGAGTAGCCGTTGGGCCGGTAATTTTTGCTCAAAGGACAGCATTTTGCTGTCAATAGCGTGTTCAATTAAAGCGGCTAATGCGCGATATTTGGGTTGGGTGTCACATAGGCGACTAAACAGAGTGTGATCGGGTTTGTAAATTGTATTCATAACAATAAAAATGTTGATGATTTTATATAATTATGACAATTAATAGTTATTAAACAACCACAATATTGTATCAATACAATTAATCATTATGAATACAGTTAATGTTTTTGAGCTTGCACCTGCTCTCATGCTATTTTGTTTTGCTGCGTCAATCACGCCGGGGCCTAATAACATTTTGCTTACTCACTCAGGCACACATTTTGGCGTGACTAAAACCCTGCCGCACCTACTGGGTATTCGAGCTGGTATGACGATAATGCATTTAGCAATGCTATTAGGATTAGGAAAACTTTTTTTAATGCAGCCAAAACTGCATTTTTTTCTACAGCTTTGTGCCAGTGGTTATATTTTATATTTAGCATACAAGGTGGCTAGTAGCTCTCAAATGAAAGGGGAGAATGCTCAAGCGAGGCCTTTAAACTTCTATCAAGGCATGCTTTTTCAGTTGATCAATCCTAAGTCATATGCCGTGTTAATGACACTTTGTACCGCACTTACTTTACCTGGGAGTGCCTATTGGCCTTCTGCAATTTTGGGCGTGGTTATTTTTAATCTTGTCGCGGCTTGCTCAGGTTTGTTTTGGGTAAACTTTGGCAAATACATGCGACAATTTTTAAATAAGCCAACTACCTTTAAACGTTTTAATTGGGTTATGTCATTATTTCTTGCGGCATCAATACCATTAGTCTTTATATCAAAGTCGAACACGTTATAAGGAGTTGAAATGAAATTTACTCAGCAATTGTCAGCACAACAATTTACCCAAGCGTTTGAGTTTTTATCTGAACGAAGTTATTGGAGTAAAGGCATTAGTCGTGAACGGTTAGAAAAAGCGTTCGCACATTCACTGTGCTTTGCATTAATTGAAAATAATCAACTGCTGGCATTTGCAAGAGTGGTGACTGACCGAGCTACTTTCGCCAACTTATTGGATGTATTTGTGTTAGAGCAATTTAGAGGACAAGGGTTGGGTAAAAAGCTGATGGATCATGTAATGAGCCACCCTGAGTTGCAATCGTTGCGCCGTTTTACACTGACAACAAGAGACGCTCATTCGCTTTATCAACAATTTGGTTTTCAAAGCCAAGTAAACCCCAATCTCGCAATGGAAAAATGTTTAGTTGGCGGGTACTCAACTGTATTAATACCAATCGACTTAAATATTTAACCATTCTAGCGAGCTAAATAAAGCGCTAACTGCGTTATAAATTTTTCATGTAGAACAACTATATGTCAAAATTTATGCCTTGTTATCACTCCATTTATCTGTCGCTATAAATGGTCAGTAACTTAAAACGATTGGTATAAAACGGCAAAATTAAGTACGGATTGAACGTTTTAATGCGTGCAGTTAAACTCGCCTATTGTGAACTGGCAAAACCTGCTACTGCGTCACTACTTTAATTTACCCATTGTTTAATTCTTTTTGAGGGTTATTCAAAAGCACAGCCCCGCTTTGTTCCTCACCTAAGTAGTCGTCTTTATTGTAAATAGGGCACTTGGTCATTGACAGGCAACCGCAGCCGATGCAGCCGTCAACTCGCTCGCGTAGGCGCTGCATAAAGGCAATCCGTTCATCAAGTTGTGCTTGCCAGTTTTTTGATAGTGCTGACCAATCTTCTTTAGTTGGGGTACGTTGCTCGGGTAGGGTTGCCAGTGTTTGTTTGATTTCTTCAAGCGTTATGCCCATTGTTTGCGCTGCTTTGATCACGGCTACGCGGCGCAGTACATCGGGTTTATAGCGGCGTTGGTTGCCGTTGTTACGCCAGCTGCGGATCAACCCTTTGGTTTCGTAAAAGTGCAGTGTTGATACTTTTACGCCGCTGCGTTTAGCCACATAACCTACCGTTAAGTTAGCTTCGACGAGTTGTTTTTGTTGAACGGTCATAGTTTTGCTTCTTTTTAAAAAATTTACAGATTGCTTGTTGACCTTAAGTTAGCTTGAGGTTTTAAGCTTTGCTCCATCATAAAAAAAGGAGCTAACCCAATGCAAGAAAAATCAGCACATAACACCGCAATCATTTATTCAAGTGGCCGTAAAAATGGTAATACTACCGCGCAAGCGAATGCGTATAGCAAGCAACAAAGCGGCATTGTTTTTTGCTTAGATGACTATGTGATTTCACCTTATCGTTATGACAAGCAATATAAAAATGATGATTTTTATAATTTGTTTGAAGTGTTATTACGTTATGATCATTGGGTGTTCGCATCCCCTGTGTATTGGTATAACACTACGCCACAAATGAAGGCGTTTATGGATAGGATCACAGATTACATGGATGACGAGGCGTTAAAACCTAAGCTTAGAACCTTGCGCCAAAAACAGTTTTCACTGTTGTCTAATGCTACCTCTCCCTCAGCGCCAGACGCATTTATAGCTATGTTTAAACATACCTTTAATTATCTAGGGATGACTTTTAAAGCACATTCACATGTTCAGGCTAGTTAAATAGTGGTAATCGAGTTAGGCTAAACAAAAAAGTAAAAAGGATGCTTTATGAAAACGTTACTTTTAGGCTTTAGCCTTCTTATAACTAGCTTAACAACGATCGCTGCTGAGCCAACTCCTGTTATCAAAGATTTTGGTTATTTTTACAATGTAGCAAAGCATGTGTCGGACTTAAGCCAAGCGCAGTTTAAAATTGCCTTTGATGTAGGGGATGGTGCTGAAAAAGGCGCGCAAAATAATCACATTAATTCGTTAGCGCGTTTTATTAATATGCATGTGGCTCATGGTGTGAAGCCAGAAAACATTCAGCTGGCGTTAGTTATACACGGTGGTGCGAGTGTTGATGTGCTTGAAAACAGTTTTTATAAAGCCCGCTTTGATACTGATAATAAAAACCAATCCTTGCTCAAACAGCTGCTTGCGAATAACACCGTTGTGTATGTGTGTGGGCAGTCGGCAATGCATATGAAGGTAGCGCCGGAGCAGCTTATCCCTGGGGTGAAAATGGCGCTTTCTGCAATGACCGCTCATGCGCAGTTACAGCAGCAAGGCTATACGCTGAACCCGTTCTGATGAATATTCTGTGTTTTGGCGACTCCAATACCTTTGGAATTTCCCCTGTTGACGGTAAACGGCTGGCTGAAACTGAGCGCTGGTCGAGCATACTCGCAAAATTGCTAGGCTCAGAACACCAAGTGATTGAAGCGGGGCAGCCAAATAGAACCTTAGTTAAAGATCCGCCATTTAGTGGTGATAAATCAGGCATTAAGTATTTAAAAGCGTATCTGGAAGCGCACACAGTTGATGTAATTATTATTCAGCTTGGTACTAATGATTTAAAAGCACGCTTTACACTTTCTGCTATCGATATTACACAGGCGCTGGAGGAGTTGATTTTAGCTATTAAAGCTTTTTATCACGGCCAAACACAGCCAAAAATAATCATCTTGAGTCCGCCAAAGGTGTATGAAGTGGGCAACTACAAAAACATTTACGCAGGTGCAAGCAATAAAGCAAAGCAATTATCTATAGAGTTTAAAATAGTGGCAGGTCGTCAAGATTGTTTGTTTATAGACGGCTTTGCACTTATCTCTGCATGTCCTAATGAGGGAGTACATTGGCCTTGTAAAACGCATAAGCTGCTTGCAAAGCGCTTATTAGCATTATTTTAAAGTAGGGTACGAGAGAGCTCTTTATATGATTTGCCAATTTTAATAATAGCCCCACTACTGAGTTCAACATATTCATTGTTAACAGCAATTACCTTACTTTTATTAATTAAGTACGATTTATGAATTTGTATAAATGAACCTGCTAGCTGCTGAGAAAGCTGCTTCAGTGTTGTTGTGGCAAGTGTGGTGTTGTGTACCTGATGCAACTTTACATAATTACCGTAGGCTTCAAGGTACTCAATAGTATCTAAGGTGAATTTACGTTTTTCTCGGTCAACCTTGAGGGTAATAGTTTTGGGTTGTTGAGTTAAAGGCTGTGCAGTGCGTTGGTACACTTTGTTGAGTGCCTGGCTCAGCCTTGGTGCTGAAACAGGCTTAAGCAAATAGTCTGTTACATTCAGCTCAAAGCCGGCTACGGCATAGTCTTGATAGGCACTCACTATGATCACTTGCGGAGGATCCGCGAGTGCTTTTAATAGCTCAAGCCCTGTTAACTCTGGCATATTAATGTCTAAAAAAACTAACTCAATGTCTGATTTCGCCAGCGCACATAAGGCATCCTTAGCGCTATAGTATTGGCCAATCAGATTAATATTGCTGTGTGCTGTTAAATGATGTTGAATTACTTGATGCGCCAGTGGCTCGTCATCAACGATGATTGCTTTTATCATTTTGACAGCTCCAATGTCAGTGTTGTTTGCCAAATTTCCTCTTGCTCATATGTTGTGAGTGAATGTTTATTTGGGTATAAAAGTTTTAACCGTCTTAGTAGATTGTTAAGCCCGATCCCCCGTTTGTTTTTGGCCATTTTAGGTCTAATTGGGTTTGCGCAATAAAGCGTTAATATGTTGTCATTGATAGTAATTTTAATCGTTATTGCTGCTGCATCTGAGCTGGGTTCAACACCGTGTTTTATGGCATTCTCAACGATAATAATCAGTAGTAACGGCGCTATGTTAAACGTCTCTGAATTGCTTGGCCAAACTAGATTAAATTTACATTGATGAGCACTTCTAATTTTGTGTAATTCGATAAAGTTTTTAAGATAGTCTAGCTCTTTTGCTAATGGAACAGATGGCTTTTGACCTTCATAAACGGTGTATCGCAGTAAATCAGCTAAATGCAGCACTAATTGCGGTGCTTGGTCTGATTTTGTCAGTGTAAGTGCATATAAGTTATTTAAAGTATTAAATAAAAAGTGTGGATTAACTTGTTGTTGTAGTAATTTTAGCTCGGTTTGGACTTGTTGCTTGGCGATTTCATTAAACTTACTTTGTTGCTGTTGGCGCTCAAACGCTAAAATAATGGGGGTGCTTATAACAAGAAAGAGCAGCATAAACTGATAGTTATACTTACTAAAAATGTTTTGGTTGCCACTGGGTGTTAGGTTTGCAATGCTTGTGGGTAGATCATTTATAGGTAGGGTAAGCACTATTGCGGTTAATAAAGGGGTCAAAACCGCTATAAAAATTATGCATGCAGCGACAAAGGTAAACACGCCGTGAGTCGCGAGTAAATGACGAATAAGGATATAGCGGTTAAATAGATACAGGCCATAAATAATCACTGCATAAACGCTCAGTTGCCAAAAATAAGCAAAAAATTGGCTAAACTGGGAAACTATTTTACTGGGTTCAAAAATCAATGCGAAAGGTTGATTTAGTAAAGGATTATCATGCGTATTGAGTACTCCAGCAATGGTAAATGACCAGCAAAAGAGTATTATCAGCACTACATTATCTAATGATATTAATGAGCTAAGCCATTGGGTAATTAGTGATTTTTGAATCGTTATGGTGCGTTGAGATATCAGCCATATAATGCTCGCCCCAGTGCATAAAATCCAACCTTGCAGTTCAAGATAATGCCAATTGGCAAATTGTGAAAACACCGTATTTACTGTGTACATTAAAGCAGGGTAAGCGATAAAGCCTAACAACCAGATCATAACAGCCAGCCTTGCTGATCGCTTAAATGCCATAACATGCGCAATGAAAAAAGGCAGGCACTCTAACAGTAGCTGCGCATTTATTTGTAAGTAAAGTGTAGGTGAGCTGAGCCTTAAAGATAGGTAGCGTATGTGGGCTTCAAGCAAAACAGCAGCAAAAAGAGGCAGCAATGCAATAACATATTTTACCTTAATCCGCTGTGATACAAAGGAAATAACCGCCTGCACATTTAACTCCAATTTAAATTCAGTTGATATATTACTTTAACCTTTAAGAGCCTAAAACACATCTTTGCGCTCGTAAATTTACATTTTTAGAGTTCATAATTACTCAAACTCTGGGGCAGTTTAGTGTTTATGCTGTTTAAAACACGCAGATAATGATGAAAGTGAGGTTTTTAATGACAAGTGTCAAATGGTTACTTTTATCCCTTAGTTTTAGGTGTTGATCATTACTTGCTAGCTGATTGTATAGCTGTTGCTTAATGTGGCTACTCGTCAATTGAGGAACATAACGATGCTAACACTTACAAATATTAATAAAAAATATGCAGATGGGACCCAAGCATTAAGTGATATTTCCATTACTTTACCAACCGGAATGGTTGGTTTACTTGGGCCAAATGGCGCGGGTAAGTCAAGCTTAATGCGCACGCTTGCTTGTTTGCAAAGCGTTGATAATGGTCAGGTAGATTTTAACGGTTTAGATGTGTTGCAACATCCCGATGAAATGCGCAAGCAACTAGGCTATTTACCGCAGCAATTTGGTGTTTATCCAAATATGAGTTGTATTGCTTTGCTGGAGCATATCGCAATTTTAAAGGGCCTTGATAGAAAAGAGCGGAAGCAGCAAATAAGTGATCTCTTAGTGCTGTTAAACTTATCTCAATTTGCAAGTAAAAAGGTGAGTCACTTTTCTGGTGGGATGAAACAACGCTTTGGTATTGCTCAAGCGTTGCTAGGTGATCCTAAGCTGATTATTTTAGATGAACCAACCGCTGGGCTAGACCCCGCAGAGCGTGAAAGTCTCAATAATTTACTCGTAACGATTAGTAAGCAGCGTCTGGTGCTGTTATCTACCCATATTGTGGAAGATATAGAAAATCAGTGTCATTTTGTCGCGATGATCAATCAAGGTCGGTTAATTCAAAGTGGCGAAGTAGATGCACTAATAAAGCTATTACATGGTTATGTATGGCTGCTAAAAAGCCTTCCTACCGTATTACCCCAAGGGGCCGTTGTATTAAGCCAAAGTTATCGATACGGTAAACCGTTATTTCGTGTTTATGCCAGAGTGGCGCCCGCTGAACACGCAATACCTGCTGAAGTGACGCTGCAAGATACATACTTTTATGAGTTGAGATCGCGAGGTAGTAACACATGCGACTGATCAACGAACTAGCTTATGTGTTTCGCCAGCCTTTGGTGTGGCTTTGCTTTTTAGCCGCCCCGCTATTTGCGTTTACATTGTCATCAGGTTTAGCCGTCGAAGGCAGCGACGTTATAAACCAATTTCAGCTCCATTTAGTTGCACTACACATGATGCAACTAACTTTACTTACAGGAGCTTTAGCACCGACATTTTTTTTGCGTGATCAAATACACAATATGCAAGAGCTGGTGGCAGTGACGCCTATCACGTTTAAACAAAGTGCATTGCTACGTGTAGGTACGTTGGTGTTGTGTGTGTTTGTGATTGCGCTTATCAGTACGCTGGTAATGGTGGTTATGCAAATGCATAGCAAAGGTTTTGACTGGCAAATTATCAACCAACTGGCTTGGAACAGCCTGTTTGTGTTGCTTCCTAATAGTTGCTTGCTTGGCGTAATTGCATTTTGGTTTTGCCAAAAATTCAGCAGTGCTCTGGTGAACTATGTTGTATTTTCAGTTTTATGGATTGGTTACTTACTGCTTGCAAGTGTTACAGGCAATCCCATATTAGCGGGAAGTAGTATTATCAGTGAAACCAGTTATCAACTGTTTGTATGGTTAGATCCTTTCGCATACACCGCGATTATAGGTAGCTTTATTGAGCCTCAGGGCTGGGCTATAGCCGTTAATCGGGTGCTGATATTGTTACTCACAACCGTTATCTATTGTAGTGCGGTTGCTGCGAGTAGCGTTTTTAGCTCGTTCAATAAGCCAGTAAAAAATGCACTGAGCTATTCACAGTCAGTGACAGTAGCAAGTGTTTCGTATCAACCTGCGAGTGCAATAAACCATAAACTGCCGATATTTTTCGCATTTTATAAAGCAGCGCTTTGCAATGTTTTAAAACACCCAATGACACTATTAATTTTATTAGTTTGGCCTGCCATGGTTTTCAATAGTGTTGCCTCTTCTGCTGATTATGCAGAGCCGCTGAGTGTAATAAGCGCAACCAGCATCGATGCAATTAATCACTATGCGTTTGATATGCAAATACTGTTTGGGTGTTTATTGATGGTGCTTTGGAGCTGGCAGGTAAGCTGTTATGCAAAGCGTTTTAATATGGCTGAGTTAATCGCTGTAACGCCAGTTAAAACGGCCACTATTTTATCTAGTCAATTACTGATACTGACTACATTAGTTATTATTTTTTCAACTATGAGCTTTGTTGGTGCTTCTTTGGCGCAGTGGTTTAATGGTAGTCAATATCAAGCGTATGATCATGTATATGTGCTATGTTTAACGGCACTGCCGCTGATGCTAATTGCATGGGTAACGGTGTGTGTGTTTAATCTTTGTCGTTCAATACTGATTGCAGCACTGGTTGTTTTTGTAATGTTATTACTCAAATTTACACCAGTTATGACTTACTTAGGACTCACTCATACATTTTGGAGTCTAGCTTGGACCCCCTTACAACCACCTAATGAATTTTGGCAATATCGTGCAAGTTTGAATAGTTATTGGCCATATATGTCGGTGTGGTTGGTGGCCTGCATAAGCTTTATATTGCTAAGTTGCGCATTTAATCATCGCGGTGCAGGGCTTGGCAGGCGTGCTGTTAAGCGAAAAGATGCATGGTTAATACTGCCTGTACTTCTCTCAATCGGTCTATTTGTGCAATTACATATGCGTTTGGTTGACGAAAAACCGCTCACTAATTCACATAAACGTGAAGCCTTTAAAGCCAATTATGAAAAAAACTTTGCAGATTGGCAGCATCAATTGCAACCTCAGGTTAGCCATATTGATGCAAAAATTGACTTTTATCCACATCAGCAGTTTGCCAAGTTTGATCTTACGTACACCTTAAAGAATCCGCATCCAACGGCAATTAAGCAAATTTTAGTCGGCAGAGCGGGATTTTATAAGTGGGCGAATGTGAAGGTTGCAGGTGCGACACAAATCGCTTTTTATCCTGAATTAAATCAAGCTGTGTATGAGTTTGCAGTAGCAATAAAACCGCATGAAACACGGCAATTAACAACACAATTTGAAGTACATCAAGCGAAATTGTGGCCAGCTGGTGGGCATCAAATAATTACCTCTGAGTTTAGTTATATTCGAGCAGTTCCCGTGCTGCCAACCATTGGCTATCAAATCAACTATGAGTTAACAGATACAAGCTTACGAGCTCAATATGGTTTGCAGCCAAAGGTTCGCCCTTTAGCTTCAGCGTTACTTACTAAAGGGCAAAATAGACCAGAGCACTATGAGCGCATAACGATGTCGAGCACAGTATCAACGGCAGCAGGATATCAAATAGTGACACAGGGAAAGCAACTTACACATCAATTTGAACAGGGCCGTGAAATTTTTAAGTTTAAAACATTGTCTGCCATTAATAACTTACCAGCTTGGCTGTCAGTGCCTTTTACTGCTGAAATTAAAAAGTATGACGGTGTTAACTTACAAGTATTCGCAAAAAATCAAGATGTGTTTGAGCGTGCCGATGCAACCGCCGTTAATTTACAAGCGATCAGCGACACACTTGATTGGTTTAAAAATAATATTGTTGCATATAAAGCCAAGCAATTGAGCTTAGTTGCTACTGCGCCGTTTGGGAGTACTGGCTATGCCTTACCGCAAATTATACTAATTGAAGATAAAGTGGGTTTTAGGGCTCGACCAAGCGATGATGCTGGCTTTGATCAGCGTTATCGCCGTGCAGTGCATGAAACTGCGCATCAGTGGTTTGGTCATGATATTGGTAATAGTGTGCCTGCAGACAGTGCTTTTTTAGTTGAGTCGATGGCCAAATATATCGAACTAGTGATCATAGAAAAGCGCTACGGTAAAGCCGCTATGAACGCATTAGTTGATTATGAAACAAAGCGCTACAAGCAAGCATCGCGTATGGATATTGCCGCTAAAATGGCGTTGATTGATTCAACAAAAAGCTATGATCAATATTCAAAAGCAACGATCGTATTTGCTAAGTTAAGAGCTGAAATAGGCGATGAAGCTATAATTAGCGCACTTAAATCAGTATGGCAAGAGTATGCGTATCCAAACCGACCTGCAACGGCAATGGATTTTATTCAGGCGTTAAAACAACAAGTTGAAGCACAGCATATTGCACTTATCAATACGCTTTTTTTAGATGTTTGAGCGAACAAAAAGCCACAGTTTATAAGCTGTGGCTGTGTTTTTATGCGTAGTTTAATGACTGGTAAAATGTGCTTAATGTAAATTGTAGTGATTATTAAATAACCCACTTTGTATTTTAATATTACTTAAAGCCGCGTATAATGCGCGGCCTATTTTTAGTGTCTGTGTGGTGTTTTTTGAAGTCGATATGCAAACAATATGGTGTGGTATTTATCTTGTTAAGCTTATTAACGGGCTTAATTGGTGCATTTGTTAATCCACTAATGAGTTTGTTTATTGTGGAAGGCTTACAAAGTCCACCCATTTATTTGGGCGTATACACCACAGGTGTCACGCTAATGGGCATTCTCTTTAGTCAATGGCTAGGCGGATTGGCTGATAAGGGCGTAAGTGCTAAAAAAATGTTTATGATTGCGGTCTCAGGCATGGCTCTGGCGTTAGTCATATTCGCTAACGCAACATCTTTTTGGCAGGTGTTTGCAGCCGGCGTGTTGTTGCTGTCAATGGGCAATGCCGCGATACCGCAAGTTATGACTATGGCTCGCCAGTGGGCTGATGAGCAAGAGCATATTGATATCACCCAGTTTAATACTCGCCTGAGAGCCGCCATTTCATTTGCATGGATCGCAGGCCCGCCACTTGGCTATTTGCTTGCGTCAGGGGTTGCCTTTAGTCGCTCATTTTATACCGCAGCTACGTTTGCGTTATTGGCATTAATTTTTGCGATAAAGTTTTTGCCCAGCGTTAATGCTAACGACAGAGCTAAAAAAGTAGAGCCCAATCAGCCGATCAATCACTCTTTTTGGGCCTTAGGGGCTGCTATCACATTTGCTTCAATTGGTAATATTATGTACGCCAGTGCTTTACCACTTTATACAATAAATGAACTGGGCTTTGCTAATAATATGCCTGGCATATTTATGGGCATGGTGGCATTAATTGAGATCCCTGTGATGTTGTATAGCGCCAAGCTCAGCAAGCGTATCACTAAAACAGCCTTGCTAGGTTTTGCTTTTAGCTGCGCTATGTTGTTCTATATTGGCGTATTTTTTGCCGTTCAAGTATGGCAATTCTTTGTACTACAAGGTGTTAATGCTATTTTTTATGGGATCTTTGCGGGGATCGGCCTGACTATTTTACAAGAGCAACTGCCATCACGAATTGGTTTTACCTCTGCTTTTTATGGCAATGCCATTAAAGTCGGGGTGATGCTCGGCACCGCTAGTACCGGTTTAATTGCCCAGTGGTTTAGTTTTCGCTTTGCTACCCTAGGCTCGCTTATTGCGGCAAGCCTTGCATTGAGCTGCTTATTAATATTTAGTTATTTCAAGCGCCAAGAGAGCGAGTCACAAGAGCGGCTTTTAGTGCAAAGCGTGATTTAAAAAAGCCGCAGTGTATTAACCACCGCGGCTTTGGGTATTGATCTAAGGAGATAAATTTAGAATTCGTAGCTGACACTTAAACGTGTTGTACGCGGCATGATGTAACGGCCATTGGGGGCGTCGGCATTACGTGGGTCGCCTTCGGTAATACCTTGCTCGTCGGTTAAGTTATCAATGGCTAATTGCAGTTTGATCCCTTCCATTGGCTCCAAAATAAAACCTAAATCAACTTTTTCGTAGCCATCGAGTGTTACGGTGTTTTCGTTATTACCAAAGCGGTCATCAACCGCTGACAAAGTACCATAGAGTGTGGCGTACATGCCGTTTATTTCAAAGTCATAACTTGGTGTTACGCGTACTTGCCATTTCGGTTGGCGTTGTGCTTCTTTGCCTTTGTTTGTTGGGCTTTCGGTAATTTCGGTTTCTTGAATGGTGGAGTTTAAGTTAACCGAAAATCCCGATTGATGATTAAAGTTGTAATCAAGCTCAATACCGTAGGCTTCGTTGGTTAAAATTTCCGCAGGCTCACCTGGGCGGCGTACAAAGGTATCGCCTTTTACTTCGTTACTAAATAAAGTGGCAAAAAAGTCAGTGTTTTGTGTCATCAACTTATAACCTAGCTCAGCTTGGGTGACTTCTTTTATTAGCTTTTCGCCACCTTGGTATGCACCGTAGTTATCTCTAAAGTCATCAAAGTAAGGCATTTTGTAGCCGCGGTTAACACGAGCAAATACGCCCATATCATCATTCAGAGAGTAATTTAAACCGGTAGTCCATGAGGTTTTGCTTTCATCATATTGCACGGTTTGATTAATAACACCATCAAGCCCTTCGTCTACGCTGTACTCTACATCATGGCTTTCATAACGCAGGCCACCATCAAGGATGAGAGCTTGGCTTAATTTATATTGTGCTGTGCTATAAAAAGCATTAGTGCGTGCATCACCTGATGAATTAATGTCGTAATTAAAATCACAGCCTTCAGTGCTTTCGTTGCAAGCGATGTCATTGAGCATTTCACCACCCGCTTCTAATACATGATAGGCGGTATTGCCTAAGCTCCACCAGTCGTTGGCTGAAGTGCTGGCTGTGTAATAGCCGACAGCAACAGAGAGCTCTTCAAACTGCTTAGAGAATGCTAAGTCATTAGTAAATGAACTAATTTCTTTGAGTACCACCCAACGACCCAATTGCTGCACGGGTGTATTGCTAGCGTAAGTTGTGCCTGTCGCGGCGCCTGTCGCAGACTGGCCATTATCAGCCACTTCACCTAGTGTAGTCGCGGAGCCTGCTGGCACTAAACCCAATGTATTGGCATCGCCTTTGGTGATATTAAAGCGGTCTGAAAAAGTCCAGCCATTGTCAAATTCAAGTTTAATGCTACCACCCGATACATGGCCATCCCAACCGCGGCCATCGCCAATATCAACTTGGTGCGCGTCATTATTTGGCCCAGTATAAATGGTCGCTTGGCGATTTAGCGTGCCAAGTTGGGTGTACTCAGCATCAATGCCATCAACATTGAGCGGCGTGGGTAAGTACCATGCGCCATGATCGTCGGTTTGGCGAGTGTAGAAATTCATTTCACCGTTATCGAGTTCTTTAGTGATATTAATCGTAAATTGGCTGCCTTTCTCTGAGGTAAAGCCTGCATCACGAATACCTGGTGAGCTTTTTACATAACCGCCTACCATAAAGTAAAGGTCATCTGATATTTCACCGCTGACAACGGCGTCAACACGTTGCAAATCGTAATCAGAGGTGGTGTATTTAAACAAACCTTGGGTGTCTTCACTGCCACGTTTTAAACGAAAGTTAGTGGTTAAACCAGGTTGGCCGTTAGAAACCACAGGGTTTGGACCGCCACGCAGTGCTTCCATGGTTTCGATGGTTTCGTCGATTCTAAAGAGTGACGAGTTTTCTAAAAACGATAATGTTGGCGCAGGGTAAACGGGTGAGCCTTCAAGACTTAAAGTTAAAAATGGCGCGTCGCCACCACCAGGAAAGCCGCGTACAAACACATTAGCACCCGATTCACCGCCTGAGCTTTCTACCCACACACCGGGTACGGCTTTAAACAAATCAGCGGTGCTTTTTGGTGAAAGTTTAATTATTTGTTCGGCATCAATATTGGTAACCGCGTAACTGGCATCAATTTTACGAACGCCTATACCCGCAGGTGTACCAGAGACGACAATGCGTTCAACTTTTTTATCTGTGGTCGTTTGCTTGCTATTTGTGTCTTGATCAGCAAATACAGCTTGGCTGGATAGCGCTAAAAAAATAGCGCCAGCAAGTTTGCTTGGTGTGTGTGTTGTTGTCATGTTGCTTTCCCATTTTTTGTTCGTTATTTAAAAAACTATAAATAACAAAGCACTAACTAATTTAATAAAATGTTAATGCTGTGTTCTTTTAAACCTTAGAACTTTATGCAAACGTTTGCAATTATTTTTTACAACTTTCTGTATTATTTTTATACACCCTGATGTTTATTATGAAATTTAAGCCTTGGCGCAGCCTAATTTTAATAATGGTGGTATATTACAGCTTCACGATTTAAGGAAGGCTGCGTACTTAGCAATGAATAACAAACAACTAAAGTTAGCGGATCTAGCCAAGCTTGCGGGTGTATCAACCTCGACAGTTTCTCGCGCATTAAATGATAACCCATTGATAAAAAAAGAAACGCGAGATAAATTAAAGCAATTAGCTAAGCAACATAACTTCAGTTTAAATACCGCAGCGAGTCGCCTTCGTTCGCAAAAAACCAATGTAGTCGCCGTGATCATTAATTTTGACAGTGGCACAGAGCAATCAATTAATGACCCATTTTTACTCAAAGTCGTCGGAGAAATAAACCTCGCGTTGAATAAACAAGGGTTAGAACTGTTGCTGTCAAATTCCTTTATGGCCGGTGATGACTGGGCGAATTACTTTATCAATAGTCGCCGTGCCGATGGCATTATCGTGGTTGGACAAGGCAAAGATCCGGCAAACATTGAAGCCGCCGCTAATGCCGGTGTGCCCTTAGTTGTTTGGGGTGACCCAAAAACCCCCAGTAATTATCCCATTGTAGGCAGTGATAACTTTGTTGGTGGGCGCTTAGCGACTGAGCACTTATTAACAGGGGGGGCTAAAAACATCCTGTTTTTAGGAGATCCAGGGCATGCTGAAATAGGTGAGCGCTATCGAGGTTATCTTGCTGCAATAACTACCGCGAAAGCTACACCACACGTAGTTTCCATCGATATTACCAGTCGTGCAGCGTACCAAGGGATCAACCAATTGTTGGTTGAAAAAGGTTTATGCTTTGATGGCATTATGGCCTGTAGTGATATGGTGGCATTAGGCGCAATGAAAGCGTTAAAAGAGCGCTATATCAGTATTCCAAATGACGTTGCTTTGGTTGGTTTTGATGATATTGCGATGGCAGATGTGAGCCATCCATCGCTTTCGAGTATTAAACAAAACACGCAGCGAGCCTCAGTATTACTGGTTGAAAAATTATTAGCACAATTGCAAGGCCAGCCAGCTGAATCGCAAGTTGTTGAAATAGAGTTAATTAACCGTCAATCTAGCAAAGGTTAAGCTGGTGATCAGTAGGGTGAATTAACTCATTTTTGAAATTTAAAATGCAAACGTTTGCATTTTATTTTCCGCTACACTATGCTAAAAGAAATCAACATCAGGTTAACGTGTATGAATCCAATAAGAATAACCATAGCGTTGGCATGTAGCTATTTCGTGTTTGCTATTTTGCTCAATAGTGTTGGCACGGTCATTTTACAAGCCATCAATAGTTTTGACATATCTAAAACTCAAGCCTCTGTTTTAGAAGGCTATAAAGATCTAACCATCGCAATAGTTTCATTTGTTGTCGCCTCTTTTATTCCCCGCGTAGGGTATAAGTTAGCGATGTTAGTGGCGCTGGGGGCGGTAACGCTGATGTGCTTGATAATGCCATCAATTGCGCAGTTTTATGCGTTTAAACTGCTGTTTGCTGTGATTGGTTGTAGCTTTGCGATTATGAAAATCTCGGTTTACTCGGTCATAGGGCAAGTGACTGATAGCGCTAATAAGCACTCCGCACTGCTTAACACCATTGAAGGTATATTTATGCTCGGGGTGTTATTGGGCTATTGGGTGTTTTCAGGGTTTATTGACCCTACTAACGCACAAAGTACCTCGTGGTTGAACGTATATTACTTATTAGCCGTGCTAGTCGGCGTTGCTTTTGTCAGTGTGTTACTCGCGCCGATAAAAGCGCCGCAACAAGCAACATTACAAAGTAATCAATGGCGTGCTTTTATCGACATGCTCAGGCTTGCTTATAAACCGTTAGTGATTATTTTTATTATCAGTGCTTTTTTGTATGTGCTGATCGAGCAAGGGGTGGGGACTTGGTTGCCTACCTTTAACAACCAAGTGCTGAAATTACCTGTTGATGTCAGCATTCAGTTGGCAAGTTTATTTGCCGCTGCTTTAGCGTTTGGCCGATTAGTGGCAGGGCAGTTATTGCGCGTTGTGGGCTGGTATAGCTTGTTGTTAACTTGCTTAATTGCAATGGCGGCGTTGGTGCTGTTAATTTTGCCATTGACCCATGATGTTGATGGCAGCCACATAACCAGTGTTTTTGAGGTGCCCTTTGCAGCGTATATGCTACCGCTGATTGGCTTTTTTATGGCGCCGCTCTATCCATTACTTAACTCCGTAATGCTCAGCTCACTTGCTAAACACCAACATGCGCCGATGACCGGACTCATCGTGGTGTTTTCTGCACTTGGTGGAACTACAGGTTCGGTTATCACCGGTTTTATCTTTGATAAATTTAGCGGCCAACATGCTTTTTATCTCACGCTGATCCCCATCAGCTTATTATTGATAAGCGTGACTTTATTTAAAAAAATGACAGTGAATTTAGGCGCAGTGCCAGAAAAAGGAATGATATGAATTTTGTAAACAGCCAATTATTTTTAGATGTGCAACTGGCGGCTATATTTAGTGACAGTAAGACTTTTGCAGATGCAATTGCTAACGATAGCTGGCAAGGTGCATCGCAACTTTACTTGCAAGTAAAGCCATTAACCACGCAACAGCTAGCAGAATTTGTAGCACAGCACTTTACTTTAGAGTCTACCGCATTACCGAAAATGCAGCTTAGCAGTGACGATGCACCAAGCTATATCGCCAGTTTATGGCCATACTTGCAGCGTAATGCCGACACAGTCAAAAGTAGCTCTTTAATGCCGCTTAAGCACAACTACATAGTGCCAGGTGGCCGTTTCCAAGAAATATATTACTGGGATAGTTATTTCACTGCGCTCGGTTTACAAGACATTGGTGATATTGACAGTATCGACGCAATGCTGGCTAATTTTATTGACTTGCAAAACCGTAATGGCTGTATTCCAAATGGTAACCGTAGTTACTACAGCTCGCGCTCGCAGCCACCTATTTTAGCGCTGATGGTGGATTTACTTTGGCAGGCTAAATACCGCGATGAGCATGACTTAAATTGGCTAACTGATTGTATAGCTGCGTTGCAGCACGAGTATGAATTTTGGATGCAAGGTGGTGAGCTGCTTTCAGCGCAAATACCTGCCCATCGCCGTGTGGTTAAAATGCCGTGTGGCGCTTTGCTAAATCGCTATTGGGATGATGAAGCGACACCAAGGCCGGAATCGCTACGTGAAGATTTACACGATGCTGCTTTATTGCCTGAGCAGCAGCGAGCTAGTTACTATCGTAATATTCGTGCTGCTTGCGAATCAGGCTGGGATTTTAGTAGCCGTTGGTTAGCAGACAGCAGTGAACTAACGAGTATTCAAACCACCGATATTATCCCTATCGATTTAAACAGCTTACTTTATCACCTTGAAAAACAACTGAGTGTTTACTGCCAAATAGTAAACGACACGAATAAACAGGCATACTTTGAGCTTCAAGCCACGCGTCGAAAAGCTGCCATTAATAAGTATTTATTTAGTACTGAGCAGGCTTTTTTTGTCGACTATAACTTTAAGCAAAGCGTGCAATCAAACGTTTTATCGCTTGCGGGGGTGGTACCATTATTTGTGAACTGTGCAAATGAGCAACAAGCCCTGCAAGTTAGCAGTAAAGTAATGCAAGACTTTTTAAAACCAGGCGGTTTAGTGACGACCTTACACGACACATCACAACAGTGGGATAGCCCCAATGGCTGGGCACCATTACAGTGGTTTGCGGTGCAGGGCTTAAGACAGTATGGCTTTGTTGCTGATGCAAATACTATTATATCTCATTGGCTGCAAATGATAGAAGCACGCTTTAGGGTCGATGGTTGTCTATTAGAAAAATACAATGTTTGCGATTTAGCAAACCAAGCTGGTGGGGGTGAATATAAAGTACAGCAAGGTTTTGGTTGGACCAATGGCGTTACGTCACGATTTTATAATTTAGCTAAATAATTTATTGGTAACAAAGGTTTGTGTTTTTGTATTGGCTTAATGAAAAGGGATTATTATGAAAACCCTTTAATGGTCAGACGTCTAGACGTTTAGCTATTTTTATTTCTTTATAAATCAATGGATTTGAAAAAAAACAGGTTGAATATTGTAGTTGATTTAGGTATTGTAAACAAAATGTTTCAAGGATGAGATGCAATGATTCAACCAACCTCTGTATTTATCAAAACCGTTTTAAAAATGCCAGTGCGATCTCAGTGCTATCCCTATTTAATTAAAACGTTAGATGCATTTTTTAGCAAAGTGAAAATGGATGATAGTCTACCGCACTGTAACAATCGCAATGAGTTTGACCTTTTTTTAATTGATAGCAATGGCTGCAATTGGCAAAACTTAATTCCAGCGGACTTACTGGCTTTGGCTAAAGTGAAACCGGTTATTGTGTTTAATGCGCAGTCGGACGCTATTTGTGAAAAAAACCTGTTACTTAATAATTTTAAAGGTGTTTTTTATAATAATGACCTTCCTGAAGATGTGTTCACAGGATTAATGCGGATAATCAATGATGAACTTTGGTTTAGCCGTAAAATTATTTCATCAACATTTAATGAAGTGCTGGCCATGGTAAGTCGTTTTGAGCCGCAAGCTAACCACGATACTGATAGTGAACATGAAGCATTATCAAATCTAACTAAACGTGAAAAATCAGTGATCTATTTACTCGCACAAGGAGCGAATAATCATAGTATCGCAGAGCGTTTGAATATTAGTGATCATACTGTAAAAACTCACCTTTATAGCGCCTTTAAAAAAACCAACTCTCGCAATCGCATCGAGTTATCTAATTGGGCGCAGCGCTATATGGCGATTAGGCTACCATTGCAAAATTAACCGAACAGCGTAAAGCAAAAATATGGATGTAATTGCAATCGGTACATTTGCTGCTTACTATACTGTTTTCAATTTAAACCTTTATGGCTATTTTAACCACTGAATAGCTATAAACATCGAGAAGTTCAAGGAATGAATTATGACGCAATGTGTATTTTGCGATATTGTTTCGGGTAAAGAGCCTTGCCATAAAGTGTGGGAAGACGATGAACATTTGGCTTTTTTAACTATTTATCCAAATACTAAAGGGGCGACTGTAGTTATTCCTAAACAGCACCTTTCAAGTTATGCCTTTGCACAATCTGATCAAGTACTTGCAAAACTGATAGTAGCGACTAAAAAAGTAGCCCTTATTTTAGACGCAGCACTAGATGGAGTGGGGCGAACCGGGATGTTTTTAGAAGGGTATGAAATTGATCACCTGCATAGTAAGTTATCACCAATGCATGGCACTGGCAGTGGCTCTGATTTTCATCATATAGAACCCACATTCGGGCCCTTTATAGAAAAATATGAGGGTTATTTATCATCTCATGATTGTGAAAGAGCCGACGACAGTGAGCTTGCCGCGTTAGCTCAATTACTTCGAGAGCATGCTTAGCGTTTTAGTCGTTAGATTATTTTAGAGCGGATGTAAGGAACACTATGTTAGAGGCTGCAGCACTTTTATTGATATTTTGCGGAGTTGTTCACTCATACTTGGGTGAAAAGTATATTTTGATCCGCTTATTTAAGCGTGACAACTTACCAAAATTATTAGGCAGTGATTGGTTTACAAAGCGGGTGTTGCGATTTGCTTGGCATTTAACCACCATAGCTTGGTGGGGCTTTGCTGCCATTATTTATTTCATACTTAATCCAAGCGGCAATTACAGCATTGATATTCTGCATATTATTGCTGTGATGTTTATCCTAAGTGGCATTCTGTCGCTGGCGTTTACTCGAGGTAAGCACTTGTCGTGGATATGTTTTTTTGGCATCGCAGGATTATGCATTGCAGTTGGCAATAACTACTAGCGGCGGTTATTTTCCGGTTGAGCCTTAAGACTGTTTAATAGCACTAGGCTTAGGCCAATAATTGGCAAGTTTGTCGTTACGGGATTAAATGCTTCAATTAAAAGCTGTGGTTGTAGCGCGACAACAAAGAGTAGTAACCCAATCAATGCCATGATATTTAATACAATGATTACTTTTGATTGGTAATATACAAATAGCAGTATGGCAAAGATAACTTCACCCACACCCGCCGATTTAGTGATTAAGTAGGACATCGATTCTGACAAGCCAAGGCTTGCCGTCATCAGTTTTTCAAGTGGGGCGATATGAATCAGTTTTGGCAAGATACCGTGATATAGCCAGCTAAAACTAATGATGTATCGGGCAATTTGGACTGATGACATATACTTTCCTTGGTAAATGCAATTGATGCTAGTTATTAGTATACAGCCTTAGCAACAGTAAGGCTGTCGTTGGGGGGATCAACTACGCTTGGTGGCCCATATACCTTTATCTATGCCCTTAATGACTAGATCGCTGAGGGCTTTTTCAATTGCTTGGGTAACGCAAATACTCATGGGTTCGTTGTCGGTATAGCCAGCTTCTGCTTCGGCTAAGCGTTTGTAACTTACATAACGAAAAAAACCAGCGCGCATTTCTTGGCTGAGCACTTTTTTGCTAGTGGCAACGGAGAGCAATACTTGACCGGTACGCACATCTACAGCCCGTAAGTAAATTGAAATTGCATCTTCACGGTACAGCTCAGATGCGCCGATACCAAAATATTCCATGCCAAAACCACCGGTTTTTACATTGGTGTCGTAGCTGATAATGCCGCCTTCTAAAATGATTTTAGCGGTGGTCAATGGCGGTAATTCAACCGCATTGGGTTGTTCAGCCTGTGCTGCGCGGATAATTTTTCGTTCGGTCAGGATATTTTGTAAACCTTCACGTTCAACGGGCAAAAACCAATCTGATTCGTGCAGCGCTTGCATTAAAATTGAGTTTGCGCCTTGGGTGACCGCAGTTGAAAATGAACTAACGTTACCTTGTGGTTTGTACTGCCCTGTTTGATCGCGAAATGAATACACTGAAACCGCAATACTCCCAGCAGGTGTTGGTAATTGCTGTAGCGCTTGAAAGGTTTCGGTTGGCTCTAAACTGTTTGCTTGTTGTGGTGATGGTGGGAGCAAATTACCCATGCTACTGCATGCGGATAACACAAGGCTGAGCACGACAATGAATAGCGATTTCATTTAGCTAAACCTCGGTACTTCAATCACCACAACACTGTTGTCGGTGGTATTGGTGATGCGCACTGTTATTGAATCTACGGTGCTGGTGATCACCTGAATTTCATAATCGCCGCTTAAGAATATAGAGTCTTGGTTAAAAATACTTTCATCCAGCTCTTCACCAAAGGCAATATCGGTGATCTCTCTGACCATACGGTTTAGGTAAGTTCGCTCGAGTGAGTCTTGAAATTTTTCCGCATAGCTTTGCTCAATGATCGGCGCTTTATGTTTGTTCTGTGCTTGTGCTTTGTTAAGCAACATACTGGCATTGAGCGGGCTACCACCAAAACTTGGATTAATGGGGGTATACACAAGTTCTGTGGCAGAGATTGATAAAGGGAATAACAGGACTAGTATTGTTGTTATATTTTTTATTGAGTAGGGGGTCATTTTACCATCCATTTTTTGCCATATCAGGCGAAGCTTGATGCAAATTAGAGCGCGCCATTGCATCCATTACACTGTATAAAGCGTGTTCCACACGTTCATCTATTGGCTCTAAGCGACGGCCTAAATAGGTGACATACACGATTTGATTATTCATTACTAAGGTCAGTTGTGTGCCCGCACGAGGAAGTACGGTTTCTTTTATTTCGATATTAAAACCAGCGGTTGAAGGTAGATCGCGCCAAAGGTTTGAAAATTCAAAATAAAACTGGTGACCAAAACGACTAATGCTGCGATCAAGCACTAGGCCATCTATTTCTAACTCCTCAGCACCTTGAGATAAGGCAGTGAATGTGGTTAAAAACAACATGCTTAGGGCAGTAATAAAGGTTTTCACTAACATCTGTTTAAATAAATATGGGGGGCATGCCCCCCAATATCCCTATTCTTGGGTCACCGTAGCCGTGTTGTAATCACCTACTTGGGTGATGATCACTGAGCTATTAGAGTTGGTAATATAGCCTTCGACCAAATTGCCGTTACCTACTTGAGATACTTCAAAGTTGATATTGTCACCACCAACGACAAATGCCCCGCCATCAATCCCGGCAACCATATTCATATCACCTTGTTGGGCAATATCAATTGAGTGGTTGCTACCTTCCATGACTAAATCTATCGCATTTAGGTCGCCACTTTGCACAAAATCGACCGTGTTATTATTACTGTCAATTACGCTTGCAAAGGTGATAGTAGCCTCGTTAGTGCTACCTAGTTGATTGATGTTAATATCATTATCGTTTGATGTAAGCGATGTGTCAGGGTATGACGATTGGATCAATGCGGTGTTCATATCACCAGCTTGAGTTAAATCAACATCATTGCCATCACCATTAAAGTTAGCGATATGGGCGCTGTTTTGGTTACCAATTTGAATGCTTGAGAATTCATTGTCAGCGCCAATTGTGCCCAAGTAGGTCTCGTTCATTGAGCCATTTTGCATAACAGTGAGTTCATTGTTAGCACCGAGTACATCAGCTCCTACTTGGTTATTATCTTGTTGCTGAGCAACAGAAACCTGATTGTCATTACCGGCAAATAACTCTGAAGTGAAGGTATTGCTATCGCCTTCTTGATCGATTGCTAGGTCGTTATCGTTACCTTCAACAGCCGCGAATGATGCTGTATTAGAGTCACCCGCTTGCTCAATCTCTAAGCTGCTATCATCGCCACGCATAGATAAAGCGGTAACGGCATTGAAATTACCATCTTGATCGATCACAACTTCATTGGCACTACCAACCAGCTCATTCAGTGTAAATGCGTTAAACAGTCCGTTTTGAGTCACCTCAATGGTGTTTTCGTCACCGCTGATCAGCGACAGCGTCGCTTCATTTAAAAGACCCGCTTGTGATGCGGTAATTTGGTTACCACTGCCTTGCAAATCAAAATTATAGAACCAATGGCCGCCATCTTGTTGGGTTACTGCAATGTCGTTACTGTCACCTTGGACTACGTTAATCGCTTCGTTATTAATACCAAAAAAGCCAGTACCATATTGCGCGACTGTGACAGTGTTATCATTGCCTGTAATTTCAGATAATGCACCGTTAAACTCGCCATCTTGGCTGTGATTTAATGTGTTGTTATCGCCAGTGGTGTAGGTTAACGACAAGTTTTGAAGTTGTTTTTGATCAACGGTAATGCTGTTGTTATCACCTAAACTTGTCACGTTTGCTTCAAGGCCATCACCTTGTTGCGTGACCATTACATCGTTACCGATACCTTGTAATGAGGTTTGTTCAATTGTTAGTACATTACCCACCGCAGTACTAGATACTTGGCTTGCTAATACCGAGCTTGATTGATTTTTATCATCAATATTTGCCTGTGCAACAAAGCTTGAACTTAATGCAACTGCGATTGCACATGTCAATAATGATTTCTTTAACGTCATGATTTTTCCTTAACTTATAATTATTAAAGCGGCTATTTCAGTGCTATTAAGCATCAAAATAAGCTGCATTGTTGTATTTCAGCATGCCTTGCTGATTAAGTTTTGTGATATCAAGAGCAAAAAAGCCCACTCTTGCAAAAGAGAGTGAAGAGTGATGCTGATAACAGCACCCTAGTGGTGGCAATAAACTGCTTGCACTAGGTGGTAACAGTTATCAACGAATGATCACTGTATGGTGAATTGAAAAAGACTTAAATCATCTTTTTTTAGGGTTTTTAATTGGCTTGTTTTTCAGTTGGTTATGGTTTTTATTGAGTTTTTTTAGCGGTTTTAGATAAAAATTGGTAATAAATGATGGGATCCAGCAGACGCTGCATTCGCTGCTTTAACTCATAAAAATGAATGTGTTGTTAACAACTAAGGCTGTAAAAATAGTGTTAATGACTGATTTTTTATTAATCACACGAATTTTTCTTGTGTGTTGTGATTTTTCTGTTCATTTATAAAGCTTGCCATGTGATATTTCAAAAGTAGTGAAGTTAGCAAATCTTAGTTGCATTTATGCGACAGGTTGATATTTCTAACTATGGATACAGAATATGAAAACTAAATTATCTATTTTAAGTTTGGCACTTTTGCCATGTTTAGCTGCAGCGCAAGTGACAACCATTACCGCAGAGCCAACTGTGCGCGCTGCTGAAAATTCGTTACTCGTAATGTATAAAAAAGGCACTTCGCAGGCCATGCGTAGCCAAGCACGTAGTTTAGTAAAAGCGAAAGTGAGTGATTTAAATAAAGATGGGATTGACGACAACTATGCGTCTATTTTATCGGGTCGCTTAGCTAAATTTGAAGTGACAGGAATGAGCACTAAGCAAGCGATTAAATTACTGCAAACCCACGCTGCGATAGAGTACGTTGAGCCTGATTATCGCGTCAGTATTGCCAGTACGCCTAACGATCCTGATTTTTCAAAGCTGTGGGGATTACATAATGAAGGCCAATCTAGTGGCACCGCAGATGCGGATATTGATGCACTAGAAGCTTGGTCAATCACCACAGGTGGTAAAGATGTTGTCATTGGTGTTATTGATACCGGTGTTGATCACAGCCATAGTGACTTATTGGCTAATATGTGGGTAAATCCGGATGAAATTGCTGGTGACGGCATCGATAATGACGGCAATGGTTATATAGATGATGTGCATGGTATTAATGCCATCACTAATGTCGGCGATCCAATGGATGATCAAGGTCATGGTACCCATGTATCAGGGACTATTGGCGCCACAGGCAATAATAATAACGGGATCGTGGGTGTTAACCATGAAGCGGCGATTGTCGGCTGTAAATTCTTAGATGCGTCAGGCTCTGGCTCTACATCCGATGCAATTAAGTGTATTGATTATATGGTGAGCCTGAAAAATGCAGGTGTTAATGTGCGCGTATTGAATAATAGCTGGGGCGGTGGTGGTTTTAGCCAAGCACTTGCTGATGCGATCACAGCCAGTGAACAAGCGGACATTTTATTTGTTGCAGCGGCAGGTAATGACGCCGTTGATAACGACCAAAATCCACATTATCCATCAAATTACGAGCATGAAAGCGTGTTGTCAGTAGCCAGCACTGATCGTAACGATAATATGTCTGATTTTTCGCAGTGGGGTTTAACCAGTGTTGATCTTGGCGCACCAGGCAGCGCTATTTATTCAACCGTACCGGGTAATAGTTATGCAACTTACTCTGGTACATCAATGGCTACGCCACATGTTGCTGGTGTTGCTGCACTGGTACTGTCACTTAATCCTGAGCTATCAACAAGTGAGCTTAAACAGCTGCTGATGAGCAGTGGTGATGACAACGCCCAGTTACAAGGTAAAACAGTATCAGGTAAACGCCTCAATGCTAATAGAGCACTTGAAGAAGCGGATCCAACGCCAAGCTTTAAGTTATCAGTAACACCGACCTCACAACAAATTACGGCTGGCGAGACCGCAACCTATACCTTTGAAATTGGCTCGATAGCCGAGTGGGATGGCGTGGTCGATCTCGAATTAGTGAGTGATTTGGCGCAGGCGAGTTTATCAGCAACCACTGCGATGCCGGGCGATACCGTGATCTTAACGGTGCCTACGTTAGAGTCAACCCAATGGGGAAGCTATAACTTTACTGTAAATGGCAGCTCCGGTGAGCTTGCTAAGCAAAAATCAGTACGTTTATTGGTTGATCCGGTGGGCTTAAATGATTTCACTTACAGCAATGAAACCCCAGTTGATATTCCAGATAACGATACAGCAGGTATCAGTTCAGTGATCACAGTCAATGATCCGCTGACTGTTTTTGCGACCCAAGCAGACATTAATATTTCACATAGCTATATTGGCGATCTGATTGTTACGTTAACCTCACCAACAGGCACAACGTCAACTCTGCATAGCCAATCGGGCGGTAGTGCTGATGATTTAGTACAAAGTTATGCGCTGGCTGATTTTAATGGTGAAGTGGCAACGGGTGATTGGACATTATATGTTGAAGATACCTATGCAGCAGACACGGGTACTTTAAATAATTGGTCATTAACTTTTAGTGCCATTGGTGAAGTCAGCCCGCAGCCACCAGAGGCCGGTTTTGAGTTTGATGCACAAGGTCTTGCAGTGAGCTTTACAGACACGAGCCGTGATGCAAATGATGATATCACGCAGTGGAGCTGGGACTTTGGTGATGGTGCAACGTCAACCGATACAAGCCCCGCTCATACCTATGCACAAGCCGGCAATTATGAAGTAGCTCTGACGGTTACTGATAGCGAAGGCAATACCGATACAGTAATGCAAACAGTGGTTGTGAGTGACGTTGAGATTGAACTGAGCTTAGTACGTGCCAACAAAACACGCCTTAATACTATGCGCGTAGAGTTAAGTTGGCCGCAGCTTGGCGAGCAAACACTTAGTGTGTATAGAAATGGCGAGCTGGTTGGTACAACCGCAGATACTGGCCGCTATCGCGACTTTATGCGCAATGCAACGTTACCAGCATACGATTACCAAGTGTGTGTAACGGAAAATGTATGTTCGAATATCGTTACAGTGTCATTTAATTAATTTTTAAGCTTGTGAAGCCCAGCTCCCTTGCTGGGCTTTTTTTATAGATTAAGTTTGCTTATAAGGGTGCGTTTTAAGCCAATGCTCGGCAATGTCGATACGCTTTGCAAACCATACATGCTCAAATGAACGAGCGTATTCAAAAAACCGCGCGAGTGCTTTTATTCTTCCTGGTCGGCCGATTAAACGACAATGCAATCCTATCGACATCATTTTTGGTGCGTTTTCAGCTTTTGGATCGCCTTCTTCATAAAGCGTGTCGAATGCATCTTTTAAATAATTAAAAAACTGATCCCCCGCATTAAACCCTTGCACAGCTGCAAAGCGCATGTCGTTTACATCGAGCGTGTAAGGCACGATAAGTTGTGGCTTACCTTCTTTAATACTGTAAAAGGGCAGGTCGTCGCTGTAGTCGTCGGCATCATATAAAAACTCACCGTTTTCAACCACCAAGGCGGCAGTATTTGGGCTCGTTCTTCCTGTGTACCAACCTTGTGGTTTGTTACCCGTGAGCTTTTGAATTATTGCAATGGCTTGTTGCATATGCTCGCGCTCAAGCTGTTTATCAATATGTTGGTAGTTGATCCAGCGCAGACCATGGCAGGCTATCTCAAAGCCAGCGGCTACAAAGGCTTTGGCTATTTCGGGGTGGCGTTCAAGCGCCATGGCAACCGCGAAAATAGTGACCGGTATATCGTATTTTTTGAATAATCTCAGCAATCGCCATACACCTGCTCGTGAGCCATACTCGTAAATAGACTCCATACTAATGTGGCGGTCTTCAACATGAGGGGCGCTGACTATTTCAGATAAAAATGTTTCGGCGCCAGGATCGCCGTGCAGCACGCAATTCTCGCCCCCTTCTTCATAATTTAGCACAACCTGTACGGCAATACGGGCTTTATTAGGCCAATTAGCATGGGGTACGTTTGGCCCATAGCCAATTAAATCACGGGGATAATTGCTGTTACTATATTGGCTCATGTTATTGCTCCGGTTTTAATTTAGCTAGCCAATTAGCTAACGTTTCTCGCTCTGCATCGCTCATTTTGGTCATGTTAGCAAGCGGCATATCTTTGCTGATAACTGCGCGGGTATGGATCAAAGCATGCGCCTGTTTAGCTTGCTCAATTGAGTCGAGTTTAAAGCCAAGTGGCGCTGTTTGAAACAGTGCCGAGGTAGGTGATTCACTGTGACAGCCAGTACAATGTTTATTAATAATATCCCACGCTTGCGAATCACTGATCTTGGCGGTTTCAGTCGCGCTGCCAGAACTCGTAGGCCAAGGTGCAATCGCTAACATAAGCGCAAAAAATGCCGCGATACCAGTTATTAATACCGACGGTTTGTTGATACCTTGATGCTTTAAATTAAAAAAGTGGCGTATCCACATGCCAATTACAAACAGCGCTATCAAAATTAGCCAGCCAAAATCATGGCTATAAGTATAAGGAAAGTGATTACTTAACATGATAAATACCACAGGCAATGTGGCGTAGTTATTATGAATAGAGCAGAGCTTTGCTTTTAAGCCTGGCGCTGAGTCAGGGATCCGCCCAGCTTCTACTTCACGAACCATGTAACGTTGGCCGGGCATGATAATGTGATAAACATTACCCACCATGCAGGTACCAATCAGTGCTCCAACATGAATATACACAGCACGGTCGCTAAATAGTTGATCGACTGCAAAGGTCCACACTGCAAGTAGCGCAATAACTACCACAACAAAAGCAATGCTATTTTTGACTAGCTGGCCTTTGCATAATAAACGGTATACGCCATAGCCTAAGCCAATAAAAGCAACTGATGCGCCAATCGCTGCAAATTTACCGAGTGCAGTTTTGCTGTTATCAATCAGGTAAACATCGGCACCCACATAATAAAGCAAGCTAAACAGTAAGATGCCAGTGATCCATGTCGTATATGCTTCCCATTTAAACCAATGCAGGGTGTGTGGCATTTGCTCTGGGCCATGTTGATATTTGGCAACCTCGTAAAACCCACCACCGTGGACTGCCCATAAATCGCCTTTTATACCTTTATCTAATTTCCATTGTGGTGGGGTTTGTAAATTGTTATCAAGCCAAGCAAAATAAAATGAGGCACCAATCCATGCGATGCCCGCTATGACATGAAAAAAGCGCAGCACCAAATGGGCCAGCTCAAAAATGTAATTTTCCATCGATTTAAGCCTCTGCTGATCTGGGGGCTTGGCTAGATAAAAACGGCTCATTCGCGTCTCGTTTATAAGCACTTTTACCCATAATGTAGGTTTGCTCAATACAGCGGTCGTCGCCTAGCATCATCATCGCAAATAACTTTTCGTGGAGGGTTTTGGCATGGCTAATTCTAAACTTTAAGAATGAGGTTGCGGCAAAATCCATCACGATAAAATCGGCTTCGCAGCCAATGGCAAAATTGCCGATGGTGCCTTCTAAATCCAGCGCGCGAGCTCCCCCCAGTGTTGCTAAATAAAACCCTTTAAATGCTGAGAATTTTTGACCTTGCAGCTGCTGAATTTTATAGGCTTCGTTGCCAGTCTGTAGCATTGAAAAACTAGTACCCGCACCGACATCGGTGCCCATGCCGACATTGATACCGTGATCTTCACAGGTCTTTAGGTTAAAAAGCCCTGAACCTAAAAATAGGTTTGACGTAGGGCAGTGAGAAATAGCGGCGTTATTATCCGCTAAGCAACAAAGCTCACGCTCAGATAAATGAATGCTGTGAGCAAATACTGAGCGCTTACGAACCAACTCGGCCTGTTCATAAACATTTAAGTAGTCGGTTGCTGCTGGGAATAAGCTTTTCACCCAGTGACACTCATCTTTGTTTTCAGATAAGTGGGTATGTAAGTATGTGTCTGGGTATTCTTTAAGTAGTTGAGTACACTTTTGCAATTGCTCTGGGGTTGAGGTTGGTGCAAAGCGAGGTGTGACTGCGTAGCTCAATCTACCTTTATTATGCCACTGCTCAATTAATGCTTTTGATTGATCGTAACTGCTTTGTGCGCAGTCAGATAAATCATCAGGACAGTTTCTGTCCATCATGACTTTACCAGCGATCATGCGTAAATTGCGCTGTTGTGATTCACTAAAAAAGGCATTAACCGATTGTGGATGCACTGTTCCAAACACAAGGGCGGTGGTGGTGCCGTTGCGTAATAATTGATCTAAAAATAGCTTTGAAACCTGTGTCGCATAGGCTTCATTAGCAAACTTTTTTTCGGTCGCAAAGGCATATTCGGTAAGCCAAGTTAGCAGTTGTTCACCATAGGCTCCCATCATTTCTGTTTGTGGTAAGTGAATATGGGTGTCTATCATACCTGGCATAACAAGTTTACCATCGTGGCGAATAATGGTGGCTGTGTTATCGAGGGTTGGCAGTATGTCTTGCTCAAAGCCAAGTTTGCTTACTTTGCCTTGTTGTATTACTAATGCCCCTTTGGCAAAGAACCGATGCGCATTTTCACCCGCTATGGCAGGGTCGTCAATAAAGTCTAAAATGTCGGCGCAGATCACGGTTAAATTATTGTTGTTTTTGCTATTCATAATTAGCTGCCTCTATACGTTGAGTAGCCAAATGGGCTAAGTAATAAGGGAATATGATGGTGTTTAGAATCTTGTAATCTAAAACTAATTTGCACTTGCGGGTAAAAAGCCGGTGCACTATGGTTTTTATAATAACTATCTAAATCAAAAACGAGTTGATAAGTACCAAATTCGACTTCTTGTTTAAGCCAATCAGTAATGCGGCCATCAGTATCGGTTTGCCCTTGCGTTAATAAAACCCATTCGTTATTCAAAAGTTTAAATAGCTTAACGCCAACATTTGCAGCGGGTTTACCTGTACTGGTATCTAAAATATGGGTCGTAATCGGACTTTTATTCACAGTAGTGCCTCCAATCTTATTTTTGTTATTTTGGCTTGCTCGTTAGCCGCTATGTTTAGTTCAGTGATGCGAGTGTTGTTTATCCGTTGCTCTAGCAGCGTCAGCATTTGCTCGGCAGTTTTGCCGCTAGCACAAACAATAAAAATAAAGCCAAATTTAGTTAAGTATTGTTTATTTAGGGCAATCATTGTTTGTAAGGTTTGTTCATTTGCTTTGTTCATTCCTGCTTGTTCATGGCCTGCTTTTTGTGCTGTAGCAGCATACTTCTTACTTAACGTTGATAAATCGCCTATTTGTGGGTGGCCTTCAAATGCAGCTAAATAGTCAGGCTCAGTTAGGCCTTCCCACACATTTTGTGCACATTCAAACACTTGCTGTTTATTCTCAAATGGCAGCGCTTTTAGCATCCCTGCGACCCAATTTGGGGCGGCGCAGCAGTGCATTAACGCTTGCTGAGCTTGCGTCTTGGTTAAGGTATTTAGTTTTATGCTCTTCACGCGTCGATATCCTCTTGCGATGTGCTAATAAGCGCATTCTTCAATGTGCGCCATTGTAGTCCTTGGCGCTTAGGTGCTTGTTTATGCATGGCTTGATACAAACCAATAAGTTGCCCACTGATCGAAATAGCCACTTCCATCGGCAGCTTGCCAGTGATATTTTCAAGCCCTACCGGGCAGGTCATTAGGCTGATTTGTGCCGCTGTAAAATCACGGTGTGATAAACGTTGTTTAAAGCGTTGTGCCTTAGTATTTGAACCAATAACCCCTAACCAGTTAGCATCGCCGCGCTGCAAAATGGCTTGAGTGAGCGCAAAGTCGAGCTGATGGTTATGGGTAAGAATTAAGTAATTATTAGCGGCTGGCGCACGTTTAACTTGTGAGACGGGGTCTTCATCAATAACTTTGACGACATTATTTGCAATAAACGCAGGGAAGAGCTCTGCACGGCTGTCTATCCAGCGGATCCGCATCGGTAAGTGGGCTAGGATATTTATTAAGGCGTGTGCGACATGACCTGCGCCGAAGATATCAAGGGTAAAGCGCTCGCATAGCATGCATTCGAGCATTACGGTTGCTGCGCCGCCGCAACATTGGCCTAAATTTGCAGCTAAGTTAAATTGCTCAATAACGTGTGTAGCTTCATTTTTTGCCAGTAGTTCTCGAGCCTTTGCAATAACCACATATTCTAAATGCCCACCGCCTAAGGTGTCGTAAATATGCTCGCCACTAATCACCATTTTTGAGCCGATGCCACGCGGAGTCGAGCCATTGGTGCCAAGTACGGTAGCAATGACATAATTAGTGCCGCTTTGTTCATGCTCGTTAATTGCTTGAGCCCAACTTTGGGTATGAAAACCTTGAAAGGAGTCATTCAAATTAGCCATATTGATGCTCCTTAACCCAGCGCTGGGTTTGCTCTACCGCGTTAAGTACACGCTCCGGTGTGGCTGGTGTATCAAGGACTGGGGCGTATTTGTGATCTGCAATACTGCTAATCGCGTTTCGTATTGCACTCCATACACTAAAACTCAACATAAAAGGGGGTTCGCCCACTGCTTTTGATCTAAAAACGGTGGTCTCTGGGTTGGCTGAGTTATAAAGCTTTACGTTAAATTCAGCTGGAGTATCGCCAATTGCAGGGATTTTGTAGTTGGCAGGTCCAAAGCTTGCTAACTGTCCTTTGTCATTCCATTGTAGATCTTCGCTTGTCAGCCAACCCATCCCTTGAACAAAAGCCCCTTCAATTTGACCCACATCGAGGGCAGGATTAATTGAGCTGCCGACATCATGCAAAATATCAACGCGGGTAACGGTATTCTCACCGGTAAGCGTGTCTATTTCTACTTCACTCAGCGCAACTCCGTGGGCGTAGTAAAAAAATGGTCGGCCTTCGCCTTTAGCTCTATCGTAATGAATTTTTGGGGTGGCGTAATAACCGGTTGACGATAATGATATACGGTTCATATAAGCGAGGTTAGCAAGCTCAGTGAAGCTGATTTCACCTTGGCTAAAAGTAATTAAATTATTTTGAAATACAATGCTCTCACTAGGCGTATCAAAGTGAGAGCTGACAAAACCAATTAGCCGTTCTTTAATGGTATTTACGGCATTCAGTGCGGCCATGCCATTTAAGTCGGTGCCGCTCGATGCCGCAGTGGGGGAGGTGTTGGGTACCTTGTCTGTTCTGGTGGCGCTGATGCTAACCGCATCAAAATCAACGCCAAATCCATGGGCCACTATTTGGGCTATTTTTGTGTTTAAGCCTTGGCCCATTTCGGTGCCACCATGATTTAAATGAATTGATCCATCGCTGTAAACATGAACGAGTGCCCCTGCTTGGTTTAAGTGCTGCACGGTAAACGAAATACCGTATTTAACTGGGGTCATCGCCAACCCTTTTTTAATAATGGGCGATGAGGCATTAAATGTTTTTATTGCCGCTTTACGTGCCCAGTAATCGCCTGTTTGCTCAAGCTCTGCGAGCATATCTTGTAAAATATGTTGCTCTACTTTCTGATGATAAGGAGTGGTGTCACGGCCTTTTGCGTATAAATTTAGTTTTCTAATATCGAGTGGATCTTTACCTAACTTGGCTGCTATATCATCCATAATCAGCTCAGCCATGATCATCCCTTGCGGGCCGCCAAATCCTCTAAAAGCGGTGTGGCTTACGGTGTTTAGTTTACAGCGGTTACCTGTAATGGTGGCCGCTGGGTAGTAGTAAGCGTTATCGGTATGAAACATTGCGCGATCGACTATCGCATCTGATAAATCAGGCGAGTAACCGCAAAACCCATTGACAGTTATATCAGCGCCGGAAATTAAGCCATGTTCGTCAAAACCGACATGGTAATGGTTATAAAATGGGTGACGCTTACCGGTTAATTTAAAATCGTCACTACGTGCCAAGCGCATCTTCACTGCACAACCTAAGTGATAAACAGCAAGTGCAGCTAGGCATGCCCAAGGTGCACCTTGGGTTTCTTTACCACCAAATGCACCGCCCATGCGGCGGGTTTCTACATTTACAAAATTAAATGGCTTTTTTAAAATTTTCGCGACTAAGTGTTGAACTTCTGTGGGGTGCTGGGTTGAGCATTGCACGTGGATACCGCCATCGTTGTCGGGCTGAGCAAGGGCAATTTGTCCTTCTAAATAAAAATGCTCCTGCCCACCTATGTGTATTTCGCCTTTGAGCTGATGAACCGAATTATTGATCGCTTGCTCACTATTGCCACGTTTTAGTGAGTGTGGTGGCCTAACCCAATGTTGTTTGCTAATCGCTTCTTTTATATCGAGTATTGGTGTGCTTTGCTCGCATTCAACAACCACTAACCGAGCTGCCCGTCGAGCAATTTCGTAACTATCGGCCACCACTATCATGACAGGCTGGCCATGATATTGAATTTCATGGCTACTAAGCAGCACATCGCCTGGGAATACTGGGCCAATATCTAATTTTCCTGGTACATCTGCTGCCGATAATATCCGTTTAACCCCTGCAACTTGCAGTGCTTTACTGGTATCGATTGATTTAATAAAACCACTGGTGATCGGGGCAAGTATTGGGTAAGCATGTAAACAACCATAGGGCTCAGGGTTGTCGTCGGCGTAATTCGCATTGCCACACACTTGTTTAATGGCGCTTTCATGGTATTTAGATTGGCCTACGCTGCCGCCTTGCGCTTTAAGTTTATCCATTTCAAAGTGACGCATGAGAGATCCTCGTAATGGCAATGTTGTTACTGCTGTTGATTGGTGCTACTTGTTGGCAAAATTCAATGCCAATTCGCTGCATTAAATTTTTACTCACCGTTAGACGGTAATTAGCGCTACTACGGACATCACTCATCGGTGAAAAGTCATCGCTGATAGCCCTTGCGGCATCTATGAAGTGACTCACGTGCAGTGGCTGAGATAGCAGGAGCTGCTCCACACATTTTGCGCGTTTTGGGATTGCAGCCATTCCGCCCATTGCACATCGTGCTTGGGTAATGATGTTTTGCGCATGCTCGACTGCAACCACTAAGCAGACTGTGGAAATATCATCTTCGAATCGTTTGGAAATTTTATGACAAGCAAGTTTTAATGACTCGGGGCGCTTGGGGATGGTCACTTTGCTGATGACTTCATCACTTTTTATGAGGGTCTTTTTGTAATCAACAAAGTAGTCTGCCACGTTAATGGTGCGCGAACCTGCGCTACTGAGTAACTCCATCGTTGCATTAAGTGCGATTAAAAGCGGCGCTGGATCGCCAATTGGCGAGGCATTACCTAAGCTGCCACCTAAGGTGCCGCTATTTCTTACTTGGCTTGAGCCTAAACGTTCAAACAATTCCTTAGACTCTGGATAATAGCGATAAAACAGCTCAACAAATTGGCTATAGGGCAAGGCTGCACCAATTTGTAGCTCACCATTATTATCAGTTAGTTGACTAAGTTCTTGCACTTGGCAAAGTGAGATGATGATGTCGGGCAATAGCATGTTTTGACTCAGCTCGATAGCAAAGTCGGTGCCACCGGCGACAAGGTGAGCATGGGGATAGCGTGTTTTTAACTCAACAAGTTGCTGTGCAGTTTGTGGTAAATAAAACTTTCGTGGGCCATTTTTTAAAAAAGGAATGTCATCTAAGTCTGCAAATAGCGTGGCTTTAAAGTTGGCAGCCATTGCAGAATACGGTTCATAGCTGCGCTCATAACTATATGCTTTTTCGGCAGCAAGCAAGATAGGGCGATAACCAGTGCAGCGGCACAGATTACCTCCAAGGGCGTGAATAATGGCTTTTTTGCCTGGGTATGTTTGGTGATTAATATACACAGCGAGCATGCTCATTATTATGCCCGGTGTACAAAATCCACATTGTGAACCATGGCATTCAACTAATGCTCGCTGCACAGGGTGTAGATCGCTAAGCGTAGGATAAAGCCCGGTAGTGACCGCTTCTATTGTAACTATATGTTTAGCATTGGCATTACCTAGTAGCAGTAAACAACCATTGATTGTTTTGTAATGCCAACTTAGTTGTCCATTTGCATCTATATGTTCTTCACCGACTAAAATTGTGCACGCGCCACAGTCGCCTGTTGCACACCCTTCTTTGCTGCCTATTTTCCCTTTTTTGGTGCGAAGCCAGTCCAACATGGTGAGACTTGGCGAGCATTCCTGCACTGCAATTGGCGTGTCATTTAATAAAAACTGGATCACACATATCCCCTTAACTTTTATAAAGTCCTGATTTTTAAAGGCTTGGCGTTTATTTTCTGCTGTTGTTATTACGCACATTAGTAAAAAACATTTTCATCTTGGTAAGTTAATTGCAGATACCATGCCATTGTTGACCACTTGGTCAGTTTGTGTTTTTGGATGTACTAATTAGCTAATAAGTACAAAAGGTGAAAAGAATGAATAACAAATACCGCCTTATTAGGCAGGTATTGCCATGCTGCCTTACGGTGCAACGCTAATCGTGCTGATTATGCTCAGTAAAAATAAACAAAAACTGAAAATGTACCAACCCATGTGGTTGGGTAAACCTTGGCATAAAGGTCATTAAGTAAATGAAAAATAGTTAAAAAAGTAAACTTTTTCAACAGCATAAAAAATATAATACGGAGAAAAACAATGAAAAAATTGATTGCGGGAATAGCCGTGGCGCTAAGCTTAATTATTGATGCAGATAAAACCATAACCGATAAGACTTTATTAGCTATGGGCTTTTATGTGGAAGCTCCAAGGGCAGCTTAAATAGCGAGCTATCTTAATTAATAGCGAGTTAGCCACCTAAAAACACAGCTGACTTGCGACAAGCATAGAGGTTTATATGTCTCATAAAGTAAGTTCGTCTGACGATATTATTTACGCGGTAGACGAGATACCAGGAAAAACAGAATCATTTTTTGCAGGACTTCAACATGTATTAGCAAGCTTTGTGGGAATTATCACACCCACTCTTATTATAGGTGGAATACTCGGGTTAGGCAGTGAAATCCCTTATTTGATCAGTATGGCGCTATTTGTATCGGGCGTGGGCACCGTTATTCAGGCCAAGCGTGTTGGCTCAATCGGTGCAGGACTCATTTGTGTACAAGGAACCAGTTTTGCTTTTTTAGGCACTATCCTAGCAACGGGGTTTACCGTAAAAGCAACGGGGGGCACGAATGATGAAGTATTGGCAACCATATTTGCGGTGTGTTTTTTAGCGGCAATAGTGGAAATTTTGATTAGCTTTTTTATAGAGAAGCTTGAAAAAGTAATCAAACCGGTTGTCACTGGTGTGGTGATCACCACGATAGGCATTTACCTTATTAAAGTCGGTATGACCGATATTGGTGGCGGGCAATGGTTACTGACCAATATGCCTGAGAAGTTTGCATCGCCTAGCAACTTAATCGTTGGCTTTTCAGTGGTTGCATTGGTTGTGCTACTCAACGCGAGTAAAAACCAATGGGTAAGGCTAACCGCGGTTGTGGTTGCTATGCTGGTAGGCTGGTTACTGGCAATCTTACTGGGTATTAGCGAATTTAAAATCGGCGAGTTTGACGTAATAGCCATTCCGCTACCATTTAAGTATGGCTTTAATGTTGATTTTGGTGCACTGATAGCCTTTGGCTTTTTGTATTTAATTACGGCAATAGAATCAACGGGCGATATTACCGCTAATTGTGCGGTGTCTAAATTACCCGTCAAAGGGCCTAGCTACTTAGCACGAATACGCGGCGGCATTTTAGGCGACGGCGTAAATTCGATGATTGCTGCAGCATTTAATACTTTTCCTAATACAACCTTTAGCCAAAATAATGGGGTTATTCAGTTAACCGGTGTCGCCAGTAGGCACATAGGTTTATGGATTGGCTGTATTTTAGCTATTTTGGGTCTGTTTCCCGTGATTGGAGCGGTACTGCAAAATATACCTAAACCGGTATTAGGCGGAGCCACATTGGTGATGTTTGGCACCGTTGCCGCCGCTGGAGTAAAAATTCTTGCCAGTGAAAAAATAAACCGTAGAAGTTTACTTATTATAGCCGTTAGCTTAGGGCTAGGCCTAGGCGTGAGTTTTGTTCCGGAGTTATTCGTCAACGCGCCTAAGTTAGTAACCGCTATATTTGGTAGTGCTGTAACGGTATCCGGTATCACCGCCATCATCATGACGTTGCTGTTGCCAGAAAACTATTCTGCAAGTACCGACCGCCTTAACTAAACGGTTTTATAGCAACAGATGGGAAACCAATGGAAATCAAAATAATAAAAAAACTAGCATTAGTAACTGTAATTACTCTTTGCTCAACAAGTGTGTCGGCTAAGCAGTTGTGGTCGGATTTTAGTATTACTGGATTACAAGGAGCTGATTACTTAGAGCCTTTTTCGGGCACTGAAGATGACCGAACGGTTGTCACTATTGAGCATGCGTCAGGCCATACTTGGGGAAGCACATTCTTGTTCATGGATAGGTTGAGTAACCCTGATGATGTTTATGGTGAGCTGAACATTAATCCAACGCTTTACAAACCAGAAGATGGGTTTGTTACAGAGGTGTTTTTAGGGCTGCAAACGGAATATGGCTCAGGTGCAACTGATCAAAACAACTACTTATTAGGAGGCGGGGTGTCCTTGGATGTACCTGGATTTAAATACTTTAAAGTGGCTTATTATCGACGCTTGCAAGATGATATAGGGATAGATAGAGGCGATAACAACCAGATAACCGTGGTTTGGGGGATTGATGAAGGTAATTTTCGCTACGATGGCTTCTTAGATATTGTCGATGGTGCCGATACTATGTTTGGTAAAAATGAAGGGGGTTTTAACTTTACTTCGCAAATCAAATACAACATTGCCCCGATGCTTGGCCTAGACACAGGCCGTTTAGATATTGGTATTGAATATGTATTTTGGAAAAACAAATTTGGTGTAGATGGTGAAACAGAAAACAACCCAAACTTGTTAATTAAATGGCATTTTTAATCGTTAAATAACAACCTATTACATGCTAAATAAAGGCTATTTTTAAGTAGCCTTTTTAGTTTTAACTAAGAGCAACATGTAAATTAAGAGCCTGTAAGAGTTGTTTATCGGTGTAAAGCTTATAATAACTTAGCTATTTAGCTCTTTTACATAAAGCACCAGCGAGCTATACAAAACGCTCAGCGCTTTGGTTACATCGTCATCGATCACAGCTTCTGCTGGGTGATGGCTTATACCACCAGGGCTGCGTATGAATAACATACCAACCGGACAAATAGCGGCGATTGCCATGGCATCGTGGCCAGCACCAGAAGCTAAAGCAGGGGATGCTTGTTGATTAAACTTACAGGCACTTGCAAATAACTGTTGAATTTTTTCATCGCAGGCAACCGCATCGGCCGCGTGAGTCCATTGCCAATCGAGGGTTAAATTACGCTGCTTTGCTATTTGCTCTGCGCTACTTTGTATCGCGGTGAGTAACTTAGTTAAGTCTTGATCATTTTGTGCTCGTGCATCTAGACTTATCGTGGTTGTACCGGCAATGACATTTGTGGCTCCTGGGCGGGCATGTATTTGACCAACGGTAGCCACCTCCCCATTTTTAGCATGTTTTGCAAGTTGCTCAATTGCCAGTGTCAGTTCTGCGCAGCCGGCTAATGAGTCTTGGCGTAAATTCATCGGGGTTGTGCCCGCATGACCACTTTGCCCCGTTAAGCTGATCATGGCGCGTTTGGCACCGGCAATAGCGGTTACCACGCCTAATGCTTGGTTAACTGATTCAAGTACAGGACCTTGCTCAATGTGGGTTTCCCAATAGCCGAGTAGCTGGTTTTTATTTAACGCGGCTTTTGTGAAGTCATCAGGGGTTAGGCCAAAATCCAGCATGGCTTGGCGCATTGTGACTCCGCTTGTATCTTCAATATTTAGCCATTGCGGGTCAAACTCATTAGCCAATGCTTTTGAGCCAATTAAAGTGGTGGCAAAGCGCGTGCCTTCTTCATCACAAAACCCGACTACATCTAAGTGAAAAGGTAACTCGAGTTTAAGTTTGTGAGCAAGTGCGGCAACTTCAATCGCTAACAGCACACCTAAAATACCATCGTATGCGCCAGCATTGGGCACCGTATCTAGGTGGGAGCCAATAATTAAACGTTTGGCATTCGGATCAGTTGACTCTAAACGGCCCCATAAATTACCTACCTCATCTTGCCATGTTTGCATGCCCGCATCACTCATCCATGTTGCAGTAACACGGTTACATTCTTTATGCTGTTTTGATAAATACTCGCGATGAATTCCCCCTTGCATTTGCGACAGTGTACTGAGTATTTTACAGCGCTCTAATGAGCGTTTTGCGTGGCTTTGCGCCAGTTCTTTGGCTAATAAAGGGCTGTGTTGTGGGCTTACAGGGGTCATGCTAGTCCTTGATTTTTATTTATAATGAGCTAGAGCTGCCAGAGCTGCTTCGCCTTTGGGGCCTTTATAGCCATTGGCATGCAAGCAGGCATCGAGGCTTGCAAGAGTTTGCAGTACGGCGTCTTTTCTTGCGTTGTAACCCATAGTACCGATACGCCAGATTTTGCCGTGCAAAGGGCCAAACGAAGTACCAATTTCGATGCCAAAGTCGGTTAGCATTTGTCCACGAACGTGATCTGCGTTGATCCCAGGTGGTATATAAACCCCCAACACGTTATTCATTTTATGGTTTAAGTCACCAAACACATCTAAACCTAGAGCTTGAATACCGCTGAGCATGGCATCGCCGTGTAATTTATGTCGTGCAACACAGTTATCTATACCTTCTTCAATCACAATGCGTGCACATTCAGACGCGCAATACAGCATGCTGGTGGCTTCGGTGTGGTGGTTTAAACGCTCTTCACCCCAGTAATTCATGATCATGCCTAAATCAAAATAATTAGAGCGAACAAAAGGCTCGCTGCCATCTTTATGATCAGCAGTACGAATGCCCGCTTCGACTTTTTTACGTTTTTGGATCCAATCGGCACACTTATCGCTCAATGTTACAGGTGCAGATCCCGACGGACCGGCCAAACATTTTTGTAAACCCACAGACAGTGCATCGAGTTGCCATTCATCTGCAGGTAGTTTGTTACCGACGATGGAGGCGGTGGCATCACAGTAAAATAGTACATCGTGTTTTTGACAAATATCGCCGATGTATTCAAGTGGCTGGTTCATGGTTGTTGAGGTGTCACCTTGTACCATAGCGAGCACCTGTGGTTTTACATCGACAATCGCTTTTTCGATTTGCTCAGGTGTAAATACTTCACCCCAAGGCACTGCAATGGTGTGTACTTTTGCTCCTACACGCTCTGCAATCTCAGCAAGTAAGTGACCAAAACGGCCCATAATCGGCACCAGCACTTTATCGTTAGGGCGCAAAATAGAGCAAAGCACGGCTTCGATACCTGCCCGAGAGGTACCATCTATTAGCATGGTCCATTGATTTTTGGTGTTAAATACTTCTCGGTAGCGTGCCATGGTTTCGTTCATAAACCCGGTCATTACAGGGTCATATTGACCAATAAGTTGTGCTGACATGGCTCGTAATACACGAGGGTCGGCATTAATTGGCCCAGGCCCCATTAATAAGCGTTGCGGTGGGTTTAAAGTTTGAATTTGCGTGTTATTGAACATGTTTATGCTCCAAGAGTTTGAATAAGCATACGAATACCTGTGATCATCAGCACAATGGCAAAGGCGCGTTTTAATTGTTGTTGATCCAGCTTACTGCCTATTTTTACGCCAATGGGCGCAAACAAAATAGTCAGCGGAATTATTAGAAAAAAGGCAGGCAGGTTAACTAAACCCCAGGTGCCTAGGGGAGCATCGGTTGGCATAGTGCCAATACTTAATAAGGTAATTACACCCGCAAGTGCAATGAGCAAGCCAAATACCGCAGCACTGCCAACTGCAACGTGAGCGCGAACATTAAATGCATTTAACAAAGGCACACCAATTGTGCCGCCGCCTATGCCAATCATGACTGATAACCCACCCACAACACTTGCCATAATCGCTTGGCCAAATTTCCCTGGTAATTGATTGACCAAAGCGGGAGCACCTGCTCTAAAGAGCATATTTAAGCTCACCAAAATGGCAATACATGCAAACATAAGTACCAATGCATTGCCACGAATAGAGTGTGCTAAGTAACTGCCAATGACTGCCATAACTAAAATAAAGGGGGCCCAAAATTTAACTAACGCAACATCAATATTGCCCTTTAAATGATGTGATCGAATCGATGAAATTGACGTAGGGACAATGGTCGCAAGTGATGTTGCTGTTGCTACCATCATGGCCGATTCAGGGCTAACAGCAAAACCTTGCAATAAAAAATACAGAACAGGCACAATAACAATGCCGCCGCCAACACCAAATAGCCCCGCTAAAATACCGGCAAATATTCCGGTTGCGATTAGGGCCGCAATAATCGGCCATTGATTAATTATTTCTGACATGGTGTTCCTGCTGTAGTTACTATTGCTCGGCCATCTGAGCGAGGATCTGTTGCGGCTTCAAGGTTGTTAGCAGCATCTAATATAGCGCCTGCATGGCCCATCATTTCATTGTTGTTGGCAACACTCACCCAATCGTGTTGGCGTTGGTTTAATTCATTTTTAATCTTAGCTGCTAAGCTTTCTTCAATTTTTAAATTGCTGCTAGTATCACCCCAGGTTCGGCCCAGTAACCAGCGAGCATCACTGATTGCTTGGTTGATAGATTTGCCACGCCATGCGTAACCTGCAAACACGGTAGCTTGTGTTTGCGGTTGACCTTCACCGCCCATGGTGCCGTAGGCTAAGCGCCGACCATCGGGAAATTTGGCCATAGCAGGATTTAAAGTATGCGCAGGTTTTTTGTTCGCAGCGAGGGCGTTGTTATCATTATTGTTTAAATTAAAACTTAGCCCGCGGTTATTCCATACAAAGCCGCCTTCGCTCATCAATATACCGCTGCCAAACTCCCAATAGACACTTTGTATAAAGCTCACCAGTTGACCGTTTTTGTCTCTTGCTGCCATCCATACAGTATCTCCAGGCTCGGCATTAAATGGCCATTGCTGGGCTTTGTTCATATCAATATTATTGGCAAGCTCAGTTAAGCGTGCATCAGTTAAGGCATTTTTGTAAGCACCGCCAAGTGCCTGTGGATCAGCCCAAAGAGCAGGGCGCTGCGCAAAGCTTTGTTTTGTTGCCTCAACAATTAAGTGAGTCCAATCGGCTGGTGTTTTAGCCAAATGTTTTAATTTATTAACCGCAGCAATTATTTGCAGTGAATGAACACCTTGCGTTGGAGCGGGTAAGTTATAACACTCTATTCCCGAGAGATTAGCGTTAAGTGCAGTTACCACGCTTGCTTGAGTTTGGTTTATATCGTGTAGCGTAATAGGGCTTCCGGCTTTGCTTAAGTCACCAGCAAAAGAGTTGGCAAGTTCACCATGGTAAAATGCATTTAAGCCATTTTTAGCAAGGTGCGCAAAGGTATCTGCAAGCTTTGGATTTTTAAAATGTTGCCCGGCTTGTAAAGGCTTACCATTGGGGATGAATAAGTTTTTAAAGGCATCGTTGGCGTTTGCTACTGTAGCTAATTTTTCGCAGCCTGCTTGCAAGCTAGCAGTGACTGTAAAACCGTTGCGGGCGAGCTCGATTGCTGGCGCTAAGATATCACTGAGTTCAAGTGCTGCATGTTTATCGAGTGCAAGTGCTTGTTGCCAGCCGCGCAGTGTAGCCGCTTGGGTTAATGCGCTTAGTCCACCGCGTTCAGGCACCTGTGATAAATTGTCATAAGCGCTAATATCATTCGCTGCGCGGCCACACGCATCAATGGCAGTGGGGATCCGTTGATTGGGGTTATCGATTAGCCAAAAGCTGTCGCCGCCAATCGAATTCATATGGGGGTAAACAACGCTAATTGCGGCGGCCGCGGCTACCATTGCTTCGGTTGCTGTACCGCCTTGTTTTAAAATTAATGTGCCAGCCTCTGTAGCGGCAAAATGCGGCGCGGTGAATGCAATATTGTGTGTGCTCATGCAAGTGGGTCCTGTTAAAATTGTGCGGCTAAATATTTAACGCAGGCAAGTAAACTTTTATCGTTACCATGGCTCATCATTAATGAAAATCCATAAGGGTGACCATTCTCTAAATTGGCCAATGGCAAATGCACTTGTGCCGATCGGCTCAAGCCTGCAATTGCCGTTAACGTCATTATTTGCATACGTAAAGCGCTGGTGTCGGCGCCTAATTTAGGTGCGGTTGTGGGGCTTGATGGCAAAAACAAACAGGCGTTTGAATTTAAGTTTTTAGCAATTATAGTTTGCCACTGAGTTTGTATTTGCCTTGCTTCTTGTTCTTCTTTTGCCGTTAAAGCGAGCGCCATGTTAAAACGCGCAGCAATAGCTGGCGCAAATTGAAGCGTTTGCTCTGATTGCTCAAGCCAGTCTCGGTGGGTTTTTGCAATAGCACGCCCTTGTAATATTCTAAAGGTGTCGGCCAGCTCGCTTAGCAAAGTTTTATTTGGTAAGACAAAGTCTTTATGATCACGAAAGTGAGGTTTTGCTGTGGCAAGTAACTGCTCAAGGGGCGCTTGCAAACCGGGCTCAATAAGCTCAAATAATGGCTCACAAATAACTAATGTAGTTACAGGCTGAATAGCTTGTTGTGGTAATAGGGTATCGCCAACCTCACTTAATAGCTCAGCATCTTGTGTAAGCCAGCCTATTGTATCGAACTCAGGAGCTAGCGGTATTAGCGCGTCTTTTGCAATTACATCATGACTGGGTCTAATCCCAAATAAGCCACAATAACTCGCCGGTATTCTAATCGAACCGCCAGTATCAGTACCAAGGCCTATGTCCGCTAAGTTCGCAGCCACAGCAGCGGCCGATCCCATACTAGAGCCACCACAAGAATGGCCTGCAAGCTTTGGATTTTGTGCAGCGCCATAGTGAGTGTTATTGCCTTCTAGGCTATAGGCCAGTTCATCAGTATGCGTAAAGCTTATAAAATTACAGCCTGCATGCATCAGTTTTGCAACGGCGCTTGCTGTGTGTTGTGCAGGTTTTGCCGTTTTAAACCAACTTGGATTACCGGCACTATTAAGCTCGCCTTTTATTGCAAAAACATCTTTTACAACAAGGCGCTTATTTTTAAGTTGCCCTTGGCTATGTGTTTGCCATGCCTTAGGGCCATGGTCGCAAAAAATACCGCTCTGTTTGTTGTTTTTTTTGGTACTCATGTCACCACTCGTTATGAAATAAATCTGACCAAATGGTTATTCGACCAGATTTAGGGGGTGATTAAAAAGGCGACCTATTCTTATTTTTTAGCCTACTGCGTAGTATTATTATTTTTTATTTAACAGAGCTTAAGTTCGCTTTTTAATCGGTTTGTTTATCGTGTTGACTAAAGGCTAAGCAAGAGCGATGCCAAAAACAATAAAGCTGTCCGTTTGGTCAGCTTTGCTGGGCTGAAAGCCTGTTTTTAAAAATTAGTGGCTAGGATGAGTGTGGTGTTGGCAATGAAAATAAACCAAACTAGTGCGAGCTTGCACCAATTTGGTTGTTGTTATAAGGGTTTTTTTTGGAATAAAAGCGTTTAAATTAATCGCTGTTTACTAATTATTAAGCCGTTTATATCAGCGTATAACCAATCACCGGGATTGATTGTTGTACCTAACATGGTGATAGCTTGGTTTTTGTCACCAAAGTCTCGCTTTAGTGTGCTGCGGGGGGTAGAGCCAAGTGCCATAACGGGTAGCGCCATGGTCGCGAGAATTTCTATATCACGGCAACAACCATTGATAATGACTCCTTCCCAACCATTTTTTAAAGCGCGCTCTGCCATTATGTCACCTATAAAAGCAAACCGCTTACTGGCAAAGCCGTCGATCACCAGAACTTTTCCTTGGCCATTTTCATGAAGAATATTAGCGGCATACGAGTTGTCTTCTGGGCAGGTAACAGTCACAGCCTGACCACAGAATGTGGTTTTTTTACCAAAGTGGCGCAAGCCACTGTCAGCGACTTGTACCTTGTTGCGGTGATCGTCGTAAAGATCAGGGGTAGTAAAGTTATCCATGGTTTATGCCTCACTTTGCTCGGGTACTTTAACACCAATACCTTTTAAAATAATGTGGGCAATTGATTGCGTAATGTGTGCCACATCTGTTTCGTCGTATTCTAGTTTGTTCATGACCAATAACACTTCACTTTGAAAGTCAGCGTAATACTGGGTGGTTGCCCAGATAGTAAATAGCAAATGGTATGGGTCGATAGCGTCTATTTTTTTTGCGTCCATCCATGCCTGAAACACATCAACCTTTTGCTTAACCCAAGGGCGAGTGTTGGTTCTAAAATAGTTTTGCAAATAGGGCGCGCCGCGCAGTATTTCACTGGCAAATAAGCGCGACTGAAGAGGCTCGTTGATTGCCAGTATAACTTTGCTTTTTATGTAGTTATAAAGCACAGTTGCGGGGTCATCATCAGCTGTTACATTATCGAGGCCTAAGTTCCAGTGGGCAATGATGCGATCTATGACAGCTTCATAAAGGCCATCTTTGCTTTTAAAGTAATATAAAATATTGGCTTTGGGCACTTGCGCTGCTGTAGCAATCATACTCATGCTGGCACCTTCGTAACCAAGCTGAGAAAACAATTGTTCGGCAGCATTTAAAATGAGCTTTTGGTTTCTTTCTCGCGTGACTTCTTTTTTATTTGGCTTTATTTGTGTGGTCATTATTGAGTGTATATGTTTAAGCTGTTGATTGATTGTAGCTTTATTGACCGAAAGGTCAATTACTGAGTTGGCTGATTTTTTAGTTTATTGAAATTAGTTGCTCAGGGGGAGGTGTTAAAGATTTTCAACAGAGTTATTGAAGCTATAAAAAGTAATACGGCCTTTATACAAAGGGCGCATAACTTTTTAAGAACAGTTGTCATTTTTTAACCTGTGCGAGTAAATCAAGTACCTTTTGTTGACCAAAAGTTTGTGCAAATTGCTCAGCTGTTTGCCCCGCTTTGTTGCTATGTGCAGTATCGCAATCAAGACTTACTAAGGTTTTGGCAATGCTAAATTCACCTCTAAAAATAGCCGCCATGAGTGCTGTGTTACCGCGCTTGTCTTCTAGACACGCGTTTGCGCCCAAATTTAATAGCGAATTCACCGTGTTATTATTACCGTGGTAGGTGGCAATCATTAACGCTGTGTAACCTTTATCGTTATAGCTGTCGAAGGGATACCAGCAGATACGAATTGCTTGATCACTTCTTGATCGTCAGTGCGTGCCGCTGCAAAGTAATAGGCGAGTAGGTTGTCGTAACGTGATTGCGCGTCATTATTTGGCGATTCATCAGCAATAGCCTGAAGGCCAAAAATGGCAATAAGCATGATTAATAGTTTACGCATATGAATGTCCTGTAAAAAAGAGGAAGGAACGTCCTTCCTCATAAATAGTGGGCAGAATGCTATAGTTTGCTTGCCAGCTGTTTAACCATTTTAATATCAGCGTTTACAGCTTTAGTTAAACGCGTGCCGTATTCGCTATCCGCTTTGTAGAAGTGACTGAGCATTTTGTGTTTAACATCGCTGTTTTGTACTTTACCCAAATCACCAGCAAGGTTATTGATCAGGTTGGTACGCTCTTGTTTCGAAAAGCTACGGTAAAGCACACCGGCTTGAGCAAAGTTTTGTGGCTTTTTAATCGCAGCTTGTTGTACATAGCCTTGCAGCTGCGTTTGGCTTCTACGGGCAATTGGGTTTTCACGCACATGCTCGTGACTTGGTTGATAGTTCACGTTGCTGGTGGTGTTACCATAATTCATTGCGCCGTCTTGGTTGTAATTAACCACCGCAACTTTTGCACGGTTAATAGGCAGTTGCTGATGGTTCGCACCTAAACGATACATTTGCGTATCAGCGTATGAAAATACGCGACCTTGTAATAAGCGGTCTTCAGATGGCTCAATCCCAGGGATAATATTAGCCGGTGCCATGGCAACTTGTTCCGTCGCTTGGAAGAAGTTAGTTGGCATACGGTTTAAAGTCATAGTGCCGACTTTTGTTTCTTTGATATCTAACCACATTTTAGTGGCATCTAACGGGTTATAATCAAAGTCATCAAGTTGCGACGGATCAAGTGTTTTGATGTACAGATCCCATTTCGGGAAGTTGCCTTTACCTATTTCAGCGTATAAATCGCGAGTTAAATGTTGGAAGTCTTGGCTTTGCACTTTAGCCACTTGTTTGGCATCAAGGTTATCTATACCTTGTTGGCTTACCCAGTGAAACTTAACGTATTTCACATCGCCTGCTTGGTTAATCATTTTGTATGCATGTACGCCCCAGCCATCCATTTTACGCAGGCTTGCCGGTGTACCGTAATCACTGTAAACCCAGGTTAACATGTGCGTAGAGCCTGGCTCATAGGAGAAAAAGTCAAAAAAGCGATTAGGATCTTGAATGTTATCAACCGGAGATGGCTTTAAAGAGTGCACCATGTCTGGAAATTTAATCGCATCGCGAATAAAGAACACGGGGAGGTTGTTACCCACTAGATCCCAGTTGCCTTCATCAGTATAAAACTTAGTTGCGAAACCGCGTGGATCACGCAGCGTCTCAGGGCTGCCTTTAGAATGAATAACCGATGAGAAGCGTACAAATACCTCAGTTTCTTTGCCAGCTTCACTAAACGGTGCTGCAATCGTTAAGTCGTCTAACTCTTTACTTGCTACAAACACGCCGTGTGCGCCTGTACCGCGTGCATGTACTACACGCTCAGGAATACGCTCACGAGCAAAGCGTTGGAGCTTTTGAATTAACTGTACATCTTCAAGTAACACGCTGCCGCGCTCACCCGCAGTGATGGAATTTTGGTTATCACCTACTGGTGCACCGTTATCTTTTGTCAAAGTTGTGGCAGCCGTTGCAGGTAATACCATTGCTAGAGCAAGTGCACTTAGTGTAAGAGTCGATTTATTGTTGCTGTTGTTTAATTGAGTATTCATGTGTTGACCTCATGTAATTTACTCGCTTGCGCCATGCAAGCGTTTTAACTGAGCCCAGTGTATGAAAAGCTTTTCGTTCGGTAAAATTGATTGTTTGGATTGGTGTGATTTGTATTTTGAATGACTGGTGTTTATTACTGCGTTTTTCAGTATTAGCAGTCGTATTACCATTACCACAAGGTCTAATTGCTTGCTGTTGACTGCTCTGCTACCGTTCAGCGATTATCCATAGTTTGAAATTCGGAGCGGCCGACAACGCGCTCTATAATACAAATACAAAAAGAGAAACGTGCTTATGATCATCTTTTTTATCTGCCTGACTATTTTAATACTAGGCTACAAGTTCTACAGTCCTTTTGTAGAAAAACAAGCCGGTATGGACGCCACCATTGATACACCGCAAAAACGCTTTAGTGAAGGGGTAGATTATGTACCGATCCATCCAGTGCGGGCATTTTTAATTCAGTTTTTAAATATTGCCGGTGTCGGCCCAATTTTTGGTCCAATTTTAGGGGCTTTATATGGCCCAATTGCCTTAGTATGGATTGTACTTGGTAATGTATTAGGTGGTGCTGTACACGATTTTTACTCAGGTGTAATGAGTATTAAAGAGGATGGTAAAAGCTTACCTGAAATTGCAGGCAAATATTACAATGTTGTATTTAAAGGCTTTATGCTGATATTTACGGCCATGCTGTTATTTTTTGTGGGCGTGGTTTTTATTATGAGCCCAGCGGGCTTATTGAGTAATTTAGATGTTTTTAAAGACACTTTTTTAGCTGATAACACTTTTTGGGTATTGCTTATCTTAGCTTATTATTTTTTAGCAACCTTACTTCCTATTGATAAAATTATTACCAGATTTTACCCAATCTTTGGTTTGTTAATGATTGTAATGACAGTTGCCGTTGCCGCTTCATTGTTAATGAATGCGCCGCATTTACCGGTAGCAGGCGATTTTTTAGCTTACTTTGAAGCCGATCATGCCCATGACTTTTTAGAGCCAAACCCAGATGGTCTACCGACTTGGCCATTGTTATTTATCACCATTACCTGTGGTGCAATTAGTGGTTTCCACTCAACACAAGCGCCAATTATTGCGCGTTGTTTAACTAACGAAAAATACGTGCGGCCAGTTTATTATGGCGCAATGATGTGTGAAGGTATTGTAGGTTGTGTATGGGCACTGGCGGGTATTGCCGCATTCCCAGAAGGCTATGCAGGCTTAAAAGCCATGCTGGATTTAGGTGGACCAGGGTTAGTTGTTAACCACATTGCGAATAGCTACTTAGGTGTGTTTGGCGGTATTATGGCGATTATTGCAGTTGCTGTTTTCCCTATTACATCGGGTGATACAGCGTTTCGTTCACTGCGCTTAACGGTTGTTGATGCGTTTAATATTCCACAAAGTTTGCGTAATCGCTTATTACTAGCAGTGCCAATTTTGACCATTGCCTACTTTATGACTAAGCTCGATTTCTCCGTTATTTGGCGTTACTTTGCATTTTCAAATATGTTGTTATCAACCAGTGTATTGTGGCTTGCCACTAAGTACTTATTTGATCGCGGCACATTCCACTGGATCGCCAGTGTTCCGGCGGTAATAGCCTCAGCCGTAACGCTTTCATATATTATGACCGCTGCAATAGGATTTAATTTATCAAGCGATTTAGGTAAACCGATTGGTCTTGTGGTTGCTGTTATAGGGTTTATTACCTTAGCTATTGTGCATTCAAAACATAAAGTGCGTATAGCTTAATACACTATCGTTTTTCCATGATCTAAAAAGCGAGCTGCAAAGCTCGCTTTTTTTATAGTTTCAAAGTGACGGTATGGCTGTTAGAAAATAGCTTGCTCAAAGCAACTAATATCGTTTAGGGCTTTGCGAAAATAGCTATTCCAAGTGAGCATGGTGATTTTCCTAAAGGCTCCTATATTCGTAATCCGCCCGAATCAAAGCATACCCCTGGCTCTGAACACGGCTGCGTTATATTTGTAAAACTGTGGCAGTTTCAGCCAGAAGATAGAGAGCATGTACGTTTACAAACGGATTTGCTGCAAAATGTGGCACATCCAAAGTTCAAACATATAGCGATAACCGCTTTGTACAAAGATGCCTTTGAAGAGGTGAGTTTACTGCATTTTAAAGCGCACGCCGAGATGGCAATAAATGCATCGGGTGGGGCTGAGTTGTTAGTACTTCAAGGTTCACTTGAGGAACAAGAGAATACACTTGTAAAAAATAGTTGGTTAAGGGTTCCCATAAACAGCATAGTTAATGCTAAAGCAGGCAGTGAAGGCGCAAAAGTCTGGCTTAAAACAGGCCATTTAACGGATGTTGATAAGCAAATTTCTCGGTTAGCAAACCCTTAAAACTTATATAAAAAAGTGAGCAAATGCTCACTTTTTACTTTTCCTGCTGTATTTTGATTCGCTTCATAATTTATTAATCTAATTTAACGTATGCTCAAAGCTTAACGTATAAATGAGACTAAGTTATGACACATTTAAACCATGGTTTATCTATTGATATTGAAGGCGCAGGCCGTGAGTTTTTCTTAACATTAAAAGCAGTTGGTAAGCTTACTCACGAAGATTATAAAACCATTCCCCCGATGATTGATTCAGCCCTATCGCAAGTAAAACAGCCAATAATAAATGTCCTCATTGACAGTATCGAGTTTCAGGGCGGTGGCTTTAGAGCCGCATGGGATGATTTAAAGTTAGGTATAAAGCATAATAAAGAGCTGAAAAAAGTTGCTATATATGGCAATAAAAAATGGCAGTCCAATATTGCTAAAATAGGCAACCGCGTTGTATCAGGTGAAATGGCCTATTTTGAAAATGCGACGGCTGCAATTGATTGGCTACAAGAGTAGGGTATTTATAAAACACTATAAATACCAAGCGCTGCTGTCGTTTACTGCCAGTCAATACTCATTGACTGGCATTACTTTAATCGTTTAAATCACATCAACCAAAATTGGTAATGCGGGAAATGCGCCCTTGGCTAAACAGGCTTTTGCACCACAGCGAAGGCCGAAATTTAAAGCACGTTTTACTATTTGCTGCTTGTTGAGTTTATCCATAAGCAATACATCTTCATCATTATGATTTAAGTAATACAACACTCCGGCAATAAACGCATCGCCCGCACTGGTGGTATCAACCGCAGTAATAGTTGGTGCAGCTTCAGTAAACGTAAATGCGTTATGGTAAACGGTGGCAGGCGCGGGACCATCGGTTAAAAACACCAAGCTAACATCCGTATCTAGAATAGATTGCAAGTAATCATCAGGTGCTTGCTTTGTTTGCTCAGCTAAAAAGTTTAGCTCATCCCGCGATAGCTTAACGATATCGCAATAGGCGTAACATGCGCGTACGTTGTGCTCAATGTCATTGCTATTTTGCCACAAGCTATAGCGTAAATTCACATCAAAGCTGATTAGCTTGTGGTTATTTTTAGCCAGCTTTAAGGCATTAACAGTGGTGTTTGCAATGGCTTTATCTGTCAGCGTATTTGAGCAAAAGTGCAGTGTGCTTAAATCTTCCCACTGTATGTGTGCTAAATGATCACAGGTTAACAGTAAGTCAGCGGTATTGTGGCGATAAAAGTTAAAACTGCGCTCACCGGTTTCATCTAAGCTGACAATAACCATTGCCGTTTGGGAACCTTTAATCGTAAATAAGTATTCAGTGCTGACATTGTATTGTGCCAGCGCATTGCTTAATTGTGTAGCAAAATAGTCATCGCCCATACCGCCACAAAAAGCCGCTTTGCCGCCCAATTTGGCATAACCTACCGCTACATTGGCAGGAGCACCGCCAGCAATGGGTAAATAAGCACTGTTTTGAGGATCTTGTGGCAGCATATCAATAAGCAGCTCGCCAAGGCTAAGTAATTTGGTCATGTTGTAAATCCTAAAAAACCTAGCCGGGGCTAGGTCAAAAGTAATGGGAGAGTCATTTAAGGTAAATGGATGTTAGGGGTTTAAGCGCTGAACATACATTACTCAGCGCTTAAAAACACTAAAGCTCGGTTAATTAAATAGATATTTAAGCGTTAGTGACGTTGTACGGCCGTTAATAGTGCGGGCACGAATAATATTATTATCTGGAATAGACCCTTCTTCGGCTTCTGTAATACCGACTGTATCGAATAGGTTATTTACATTAAGCGCGATGCTCAGGTTTTCAGATAAATCGTAGCTTACAAAGCCGTTAACTTGGGTGTAACCAGCAAATTTAAGGTCGTTGTTGTCTTGAGCGTATGCATCGGTAGTGCCAATAAAGCTTACACCAGCTGCACCTTTCTCGTAGCTATAACGCGCCATTAGTGAGTAAATTAAATCTGCTTGGCGTCGAGGCGTATTGCCTACCACTTCAGGCGTGAGTGCATCTTTAACAATTTCCGCATCGGTCCAAGTTAGGTTACCGCGAAAATCCCATGCATCAATGAAGTAGGTTGATTCAATCTCAATCCCTTTCGCTTCATATTCACGGTCGAAAAAGTTTTGTGAAGTGGCTTCAAAATTCTGCTCTTCCGTTTCTGCATAAAAAGCAGTTGCAAATACAGAGAAGGAATCAAAACGTTTTTTAACCCCAAACTCATATTGATTAACTTCATCTACAGCATCTTCTTTAGCAACCGAGCCATCTGCACGCACTTTACCAAATAAAAGTCGGTCAGCATTTGCACGTCCGCCTTTACTGATACGAGCAAATGTCGCTAGGCTTGGATCAATTTGATAGTTAGCACCAATTGAATAAGAGGTGTAGTTCCAGTCGTAGTTAACTGGGCTGGCATTAGTAATATCAATACCTGCAACATTTTGTTCAGGTACGGATATTTCACCATCGCGATTCATATCAACTGTAGAGGTTACTGCACCTGCGTAGTTACCGCGCGCTTCGCCACTATCATAACGGGCACTTGCATCAATACTTACATCGCCAAGTTTTGTAGAAAATGCAACGTACGGGGCGCGGGTGTCGTATTCTGTGTCGTAATCACGCTGACAACAGTCACTTCCCCAAAAAGGTGTGCCGTAAGCGTACAAACCGTTATCAGAAAATGCAGTACCATCGGCAGCGGTAACATTTAGTAAGGCAGCATTGTCACCCTTAAGCTCCATTAGATAAGAGTTCCATAACCACGACATGGCAATGTTTTGCGTTGATGCGTAGTAACCAAACGTAATGCTGGTGTCGTCATCAAGCGATTTAGTTAGTTTGAAGTCGTTCACAATAGAGTCAAAGTCGTTCATTGTCACGTCAAACGTATGGATACGCATGGCTAAATCGTCATTAAATGCAGCCCCAGTATTTGCATTGCTGAGTGTTGCACCTGCGCCGCCAATACTTTCTGCAATCGACGTTGCACTGCCTACTTGTGCAGGAATAAGTGAATTAAAGTTACCGCTTACAGAGGATTTACGAAAACGGTTTTCGATACGCCAATCATTGTCTAAGTCAAATACTGCTTCAAAGCCAATTGAGTCAACGTTAGGGTTCATACCATCGCGAATATCGCCACTGCTAATTTGGTTTTCGCCGTTTAGACGCACTGTTTTTGTAAATAATGCCGAGTGTGGTGTATCCGATTGTGCGTCAAACCCAGGGATAGAATCGCCATTTGCATACATTGGCATCGGTAAGTAACCTACGCTTTTATCATCTAAGTGCTTGTAATAAATTCGCACATAGCCGTTTTCAAACTCTTTGGTTAGGTTGGCTTTAATTTGCCCGCCTTTATTTGCTGTGTAACCTGTTTCGCGCGGACCTTCACCTTGGCGAACAAAACCACCGACATGAAAACGTACGCTATCGCTTAAGTAAGTACCGTATTCAAAGTCTGTACGAACGCTATCGTAATCGAGGCCCAGCGTCGTTGATACGCTGCCTGATTCGTTTTCACCATTTTTAGAAATAAAGTTAATAATGCCGCCAGGTGCATTACTTGCCGCTGTTGATGCTGAGCCGCCACGAATTGATTCGATAGTGTGTACGGTATTATCTAAGCGCATAAAAATATCAGCGTTACCAAAAGCGATATCACCGTATTGCAGTACCGGTAAACCGTCTTCTTGTAATTGTAAAAATTTGGCACCGCCAGATGCAACAGGTAAACCACGCACAGCAATGTTTGCGTTACCTTCACCGCCGGTCGATTCTGCGCGAATACCCGGAATGATTCTAAATGCCTCAGCGGTTGAGCGAGGAGTAGACACTTCAACTTGTTCAAGCGACAAGCTACTGACAGATACGCTTGATGCCATAATTGTTGTACGACGTGGTACACCAGTTACAACGATTGTTTCAAGACCTTTGTTAGCTTGTACTTGAGAATTTTGCTCTTCTTGCTGTGCATGTACGCCTTGGCTTACGGCAAGTGCTAATGCACTGATTAAATATAAAGGTGTGTTGTGTGTTGTCATGGTTACGCCTCGTTGTGTTGAACCCAATTGGATTTGTTATTTTTACTTAATCGATTAAGTAAAAATAACAAATATTTTACAAGAAGCAAATTATTTTGTGTTTAATTTGCTCTTTTTTTATTCATTCATTGATTTATAAAGTATTTTTTATTGTCTTAGAATATAGCTTTACTCAGTTACAGGATTACCTTGCTGTAAAGCCGTTGCTGATGGATCTTTAAAATAATTAAACAGCATCGCTAAAAATAAAATCACAGCAAAGCCCGTAGCTAAGTAAAAACCGTAACGCACATGGCCAAAGTAATCGCTGATCATACCCATAAATAAAGGCGCTAACGCGGCTGAAAGTGCGGTAAAAAATAATATCACCCCCGCCACAGCACCGTGCTGTTGCACTGCAAAGCAGGATATACCTTTAGAGTTTAAAGTGGGATAAACCATCGACATAAATAACCCCGAAAGTGGCAGTAAACTCACAGCCCAATCAACGCCACCGAATAATGTACCGACATAACACAGCGCAATACCTAAGCTTAAATAGGCCATAACACCTTGCCAGCTATAGCGGTTTAATAACCATACGGCAATAAATCGCCCTGCGGCACGCAGTACAAAAAATATCGTCAGTGCATAGGTTGCAAGTAGTGGCCAGGAGCCGGTGTAATCTTTTAACAGCGTAGGCATCCATACATAAATAGCAACCTCAGTGGCTACGTAAAGGGCAATCGCCAGCGAAAAACCGAGCGCATATGGATCTTTGATCATTTTCATGGTGGTGGCAAGCGAAGTGGGCTTTGCGGTGGTTTTTACAACGGGCGGGTAGTCTGCATGCCACGCCAGGAAAGCGAGAATTAAACACATTACACCAGCAATAATGTACAGGTAAGTCCAGCTTACATTTTGCACCAGTAAGATGCCCACCAGAGCTGGCCCTACAATGGCGCCAATGCCAAAAAAGCCTTCTACCTTATTCATCGTTTTAGTGTGATCTTCGTTACTATGTGAAATATCACCAAGTAACGCAAGCGCCCCTGTTTTAAATAAACCAATCGCTAAGCCTATGCAGCAAAGTAGCAATAAAAAGAAGGCAAAGCTGGTGCTAAACGCAAACAAAAAACAACTTGCTGAAAATATTAAAAGGCCCAGCATGATGGTTGTTTTACGGCCTAAACTGTCGGCTAAAAAACCTAAAAACAATCCACTAAAAGCAATTAGCGCCATAGGTGCATAATGGAATGCGCTTGCTTGGGTCATGCTTAAACCAAACTCTTTAATAAGTTCGGGTATGATCATGCCTACCGCATCAGAAGTCATGGCAAACATAAAAAACATCATATATGTAAGCCAGCGTATTTGTTGCAACGGATCGCTGCTTACGTGTGTGTGTGATTTTGTCATGTACTTTTTCCTCGTTAAATGCTCAGTTAACACTCAGTAAGTCAGTTAGTTACTTATTGTAGTATTACGTGAGCCACGATTTTTGTATGTAAAATTATTAAAAATTACTTGTAAATTCTCACTTGCTAGTTAAAGATATATCTTAATCGATTAAGTTTCAACATGGTAATCACACAATGATGAAGAATAAAGTTCAATTGATCACATACGCTGATCGGATCACTGGTCAAGATATCAACGCCTTGACCACACTTTTAAATGGCCCATTACACGGCGTATTTGGAGGTGTGCACCTATTGCCCTTCTATAATCCAATTGATGGTAGTGATGCAGGCTTTGACCCTATTGATCATAGTGCCGTGGATGAACGGATCGGTACTTGGCAAGACATTCAAGTGTTAGGGGCAGACTATGATCTGATGGCCGATTTGATTGTAAATCATGTATCGGCGCAATCTTTTCAGTTTCAGGACGTACTAGCAAAAGGTAAAGCATCACCGTTTTGGGATTTATTTTTAACGAAAGAAGATGTCTTTCCAAATGAGATGAGCGACGCCGAGCAAAAAGCGATTTACCGCCCGCGCCCAGGCAGTTGTTTTACTCCAATGCTATGTGGTGATGGTCAAACGTATGATTTTTGGACCACCTTTACCGATAATCAAATCGACATTAACGTTAAAGTCGCTGCGGGCGTTGCGTATTTAAATAATGTATTAACGAAGTTCTCTGCTAATAACGTTAATATTATTCGTTTAGATGCGGCGGGTTACGCGATTAAGCAAGCGGGCACAAACTGCTTTATGCTAGATGAAACGTTTGATTATTTAGATAAGTTATCGGCGCAAGCTAATGCATTGGGCATGGAAACAATTGCTGAAATTCACAGTCATTATCAAACTCAAGTTGACGTCGCAAAGCGGGTCAATATGGTTTATGACTTCGCATTACCGCCCTTGATTTTGCACAGCTTATTTACCAATAATAGTGATGCACTGGTACAGTGGTTAAATATTTCGCCACGTAATTGCCTAACGGTACTGGATACCCACGATGGTATTGGCATTATTGATGCGGGTCCGATGGGTGATAAGCCAGGATTATTAAATGCAGCGCAAATTGATAATCTAGTTGAAACCATTCATGCAAATAGCAATAACCAAAGCCGCCAAGCAACTGGGGCTGCCGCCAGTAATGTTGATTTATACCAAGTAAATTGCACCTATTACAATGCGTTAGGCGCAAATGACTTAGATTATTTAGTTGCGCGCGCGATTCAATTTTTTGCCCCAGGTGTGCCGCAAGTTTATTACGGCGGCCTTTTCGGCTGCGAAAACGACATGGCGTTATTGGCGAAATCTAATGTTGGTCGTGATATTAATCGGCCATATTTAGATGCTGAAATTATATCGCAAGCACTTGCTAAACCGGTTGTAAAAGGACTTTTAAAGTTAATCGCAGTTCGTAATAATCACAGTGCTTTTGGCGGAGAGTTTAGTGTTGCAGGCAGTGCTAATAGTTGTAGCCTAAAATGGCAGCAAGGCGAGCAAGCTATTGAGCTGAAGATCAACTTTGCATCTCGCGAAGCGTTAATTATTGAACATAATTCGACAGAGCAAGTGCTGACATCATTAAGCGATTTATTAAACTAGTTTTATCTAAGCACTTATTAGCTACTTTGGCCTAATTGTAGTTCATAGTTAATGAGTGCTTTTTGCTCTTCTTTAGTAATAAATAAATTGGCGGCTAGCGCGCCTTTCTCTTCACTGTTTTGATGAATTGTGGTTAGTTTAGGCACGAATCGCCGTGCTTCATCAATGCCATCAAAACCAACAATGCGAATATCTTCAGGTATTTTTAAGCCTAACTTGAGTGCTTCACGCATTGCAGCAAGGGCAATTAAATCACTCATACACAGCATTACAGAAGGACGCGGCAAGCTACACAGTGCTTCTTTAGCAGCAATGCTGGCGAAGCGTTCACTACTTTCTGGAATATTCCAAATACGGTCTTCGGCGATGGGGATATCAAGCTCTGTGAGTGCTTTTTGATAACCACGTAAACGTTGATGAGCTATCGATTGGCCTGCCTCACATTCATGATGCTCATAGACGCGGCACAGCACGTTTTCATCCAGCAAACGCAGTCCTAATATAGCGACCTGATCGTCTTTGTTATGTAGAGCATGTTTTGCCACTTCGTAGCTTGCTTGCTCGTTATTTATATTAACGGAGGCATTTCGGTCTATATCAAAATCAACAGTAACTACATGTTTAGGCACTGTTTTTAGTTGTTCGACTAATGATTGATTGCGCGGGCGACCATAACAAATAAAGCCATCAACAAAATCAACGACATTATTTAGGTTGTCGTTATTGCCTGAAAATAACAAAAGATTGATACCGTCTTTTTCCAGTACAGAAGCCACCCCACGCATAAAACTGCTGGCCACAGGGTCTGACACCATGTACTCAATACTGTCGGGGAGTACCAGCGCAACAATATTAAATTTACCACGGCGTAATGATTGAGCTGCTTTATTTGGACCGAAGTACCCCAGCTCCTTACAAGCAGCTAAGATAGCTTCGCGTCGGCTTTTTGATAATTGGTCGGGACGATTAAAAGCATTGGAAACAGTTGCATTAGAAACGCCAAGTTCTTTTGCGATGCTTTTTAATGTCCAATGATTTTTTTTACTCATACCACTCTCAAAAATAGTCAACTTGTTATAGTCGATAAACTAACATATTTGAATTTAAATCAAAGCGTTAATTACGCTAGGCTGAAATTGTGCAGAGTTTGTTTATTATTGTTGTTTTTAATTCAAAAGTATTGCTTTTTCAATGCACTTTAACTACTACAAAAGGATTGATTTAATCTGTTGTATGATATTTTAACTATATGATTTTAAAAAATATAGTTTTTATTACCATTAAAATGTTACATTGCTGGATAGCTAAAAAGTATCAAATAACCTAAACTTTAAAATACGCTAATAACAATAATAATGGGATAGTGACGTAGCTTTCATGAAAAAGTACCAAAAAAAATCATTGCTTGCTGGATTATTCGGTTTTATCGTGTTTATTTTTGGCGTTGTTATTATAGCGAGCTTAGCAGGGCAACGGCTCGGCCAGCAAATACAGACCGATGCAAAGTTATTAATTAACCATATTGATGCTGCTGATGCTGAACGGGAAAAGTTACTGTCTAGTTTAAATGCGTATAATTATACGCAATGCAATGACAGTACACTACTGGCTATGCGTAGAGCATTGTTTGACGCAACCTATGTGGTTGATATCGGCTTTTTTCAAAACGATAAGTTGGTCTGTACTGCAGGCAATGGCATACTCGCAAATCCACTTGATGATAGAGCTCCTGATTACATTGAACGTGATGGAGTGCGAGTTAGGTTCGCTCCAGAATTTTCTCTGATCTTATTTCCTGAGCGTATTATGCAGGTGGTTATTGTGCGCCAACATAATTATAACGTCATCCTTCAACCCTCTAAAATTGATTTACACAGCGTGCATGCTAAGACTTGGCAGGTATTTTTCAAAAGTGATCAGACGATAAATCACTTAACCGGCACTGAAGGCGTGTATAAAAAAGTAAGCTCATCTATGGTGTTACCGTATGAGAGTTTAACGCTCTGTAGCCAAGTGACCCCGAACTATTGTGTTGCAGTATTTTCGCCATGGCGGGAATTCATTAGCAAAAAACGTATGCTGTTCTTGATCTGTCTTACATTATGTGTGTTAGCGGGCTTATCAGCCGGTTTAATGGCAAATTATTATCTGGCGACCAAACGTTCAACATGGCGTAGGGTACGTCGAGGATTACATCAACATTCTTTTTACTGGACTTATCAGCCGATCATAAATTTACAAACGCAACAGGTGATTGGTTGCGAAGTCTTAGCGCGGTTTGAAGATAAGTTTGGCGCGCTTACTCCCGATGAATTTATTCCTTTAATTCGTAAGCATCAACAAACATGGCTGTTTACGCAAACCATGATCACCACCATGTTACACGAGCTGAGTGAAGCTAAAGAGCTGCCTGATAAATTTAAGGTTTCGGTAAATATTTTTCCGTATGATGTTCAACAAGGTCGATTATCAGAACTGATCCACATGCCAGCATTACTCGAGTCTCGGTTCAGTATTTGTTTAGAGATCACCGAAGATGAATACCTCGATTCAAACATTGCCCATAGCCATTTACAAAGTTTGGCTGATGCTGGGTTTACGCTATCAATTGATGATTTTGGCACCGGTTATTCTAATTTAGCTAATTTGCAAAATTTAAGTTTTCATCAACTTAAAATTGATCGCACCTTTGTACAAGATATTGCTACCGCAGGCTTAAAAGCTTCAATGATCCCAAATATTATGGAGCTAGTAACCAAGCTTGGCTATACCTGTGTTGCTGAAGGTATTGAAACGCAAGAGCAAGAAGCTATTTTAAAAACGGCGGGTGTGCAGTATGGGCAAGGTTGGAAATACGGCAAACCCATGCCAATAAAACAATTTAAACAGTTTATGGGTACCCAAAAAAACTCCTAATACCCAACCATATTGACTCTATTCTTATTTAGCCTGAACTCTGATTAAGATGTTTACTAATATATTGATTATCCAGAGCTCAGGTTATTCACACCGTTAATCCATTCTTTTTATGAGTATATTTCAGGTCTTTAGAAGTAGTCGGAATGTAATTATAAAGAATTGATTTTTATTATTTTTCTAAAACAAATATATTGATATTCGTTAAAGTTATATAAAATATATTGTATACAATGATAAATAAATGTTACAAACTATACTCTCAATAACCCGTTCTGGATTGAGATAATAAAAATTATCGAAGGTAAATTATGAAAATTAATACATTGATTCTGGCGCTACCGATACTTGGAGCAAGTACAATGGCGCTTGCAAACACCACTAATGAGCGTTTGTTTACGCCACAAACAGCGATTGTCGATCGTGCTCATCATCATGGTGTTGAGCTCCACCATAATGACAAAGCCCCCATTGCCCAGTTACAAACACAACCGCAACAATTAAGTAATGTGATGATGCGTAGTCAAGCAGCCACAGTGAGCTGTGACTTAACTGCACTTGCTAATGCTAGTACTAGCAGCATTATTACTGAGCTTAAAAGCCAGGGAACTAATTGTGTTAATCAGCTATTTAGCGCCCCTGCGTCAATTCAGGGGCAAGTGTTTAGCTCTGATAATATGTATGCCGTAGCCAATCATGCTAAGTCGCTCTCACAGACTTACGCTGGCGGCGGGGATATTGAGCTAGAGGCGCTATTTTTATACTTACGCGCGGGTTTTTATGTTGAATTTTATAACGATAGTGTAAGTTTTAGTACATGGGTAACGCCCGCAGTTATTGGTGCAATTGATGCCTTTGTAAACAATAGCCACTTTTATGATGACAATGATGGTCATGGTAAAACACTTTCTGAAGTCATCATTACCATGGATAGCGCAGAGCAACAGCATCGTTATTTGAATGTTGTTAAGCAATGGCTAACCCGATTTAATGAAAGCTACGCAGCAAAATGGAATATGCGCAGCGCTGTAAATGGTATTTTTACTTTGCTTTACCGCGGGCAGTGGAATGATGCATTCGTAACTGCAATTGGCACAGATAACGATCTCGTCGCTAAGCTCAGTGCATTTACTCAAAAGCAGTGGATGATTGGATCTGATGCACAGTATTTAATTGTTAATGCGGCCAGTGAACTTGCAAGATTAAAACAGTATTCAGGCACCGCGATACAAACCAGTGTGGATAATGGCTTAAAGGCAATTTTTAGCACCTATAGCAGCTTTGGTTATGGTGATGCGGTATGGCTTGCAGCAGCAGATTCAGTAAGCTACTACGCTGATTGTAATGATTATGGTATATGTGGCTTTGTTGATGATTTAATTGCACAAGCCTTATCTCAAAGTTATAGCTGTAGCAGTACTATTAAAATTCGCTCACAAAACATGACCGCAATTCAGCATGCAGCAGCGTGTGATGCAATGGGCGCTGAAGAGGGGTTATTTCATAATAAACTGGCGACCAATAATACCCCTGTTGCGGATGATAACAACAGCTTCTTACAAGTTAATATTTTCGATAGCAGTGACGATTACGGTAAATATGCGGGAGCTATATTTGGTATTGATACCAATAATGGTGGGATGTATTTAGAAGGTAATCCTGCGATAGTAGGTAATCAAGCAAACTTTATTGCCTATGAAGCAAGTTATGCCAACGCAGAGCATTATGTATGGAATTTAGAACACGAATATGTGCATTATCTAGATGGTCGTTTCGATTTATATGGAAATTTTAACTCACCCACTGAAGATATTGTCTGGTGGTCAGAAGGTATTGCAGAATACGTTGCTAATTTAAATAACAATGATGCAGCAAAAGCAACTATTAGTGATGGCTCACGATTTACATTAGCGCAAATTTTTGCCACTACTTATGATGGTTTTGATCAAGATCGAATTTACCGTTGGGGTTATTTAGCTGTACGTTTTATGTTTGAACGCCATAACGATGAAGTAAATGCCATGCTTGCTCATACTCGAGTGGGTGATTGGAGTGCTTATAAGGCTAAAACAGACCAATGGGCTAATAGTTACGAGAATGAATTTGTACAATGGTGCGATGATTTAGTTGCGGGTACACCAACCAATAGTGCGCCAACAGCGCAAATAAATGGCCCTTACTCCGGTGTACAAAACAATGAAATAAGCTTTACCAGCAGCGGCAGTATAGATAGTGATGGTTCTATTGCAAGTTATCAATGGGACTTTGGTGATGGCAGTACATCTAATGAAGCAAACCCTCTTCATACTTATGCCAGTGCCGGAGAATACAGCGTTGGTTTAACGGTAGTTGATAACGAAGGTGCCAGTACATCGGTGACGACAACCGCGAGTATCGATCAAGACAGCAGTGGTGAAGATGACGTACTTCAAAATGGTCAATCAATTAGTGTGAGTGGCCAGCAGGATGAACTGCAGTACTTCACTTTCGAAGTGTCGCAAGGCGCAAGTGAGCTCATGTTTAACATTGCTGGCGGCACAGGTGATGCAGATTTATATGTGAGTTATGAAGCCACACCTAGTGAAGCTGTTTACGATTGCCGCCCTTATCTTGGTGGCAATAATGAGCAATGTGTTATTGAACCAGCCCAACAAGGCACATATCAAATAATGTTACGCGGTTATAATGCGTTTGATAATGTTCAGCTAACAGCATCGTTTACGCAAGCAACCGCTAATGTGCCAGACGTATGCGCTACTCAAGGGAGTCGCAGCAATGGCCGTTTAAATGATGGCGAAGTGATTTGCTTAGGTAATAGCGGTCCGATGTGGTTTAGCATTGCTGATGTGCAAAGCCAAAATGGGATTGCTATAACCAGCGCTAATGGTAGTGGTGATGTCAGCTTAAGTTATGCCGCCAGTGGTTGGCCAAATGGTAGTAATGAAATCGCTCATTCGAATAATAGTGGCAATGGCGAATGTATTTATATTTCTGCTCAAAATGAATACTGGGGTTATTTAAAAGTCGCAGGAAATAGTAATGGCGCAAGCTTGGTAGTTGATTTTAATAGCCAAGGCTGTCGTTAATAACACTTTATTTTAAGGAATAAAATTCCTACCCTAAGCCCATGAAAATGGGCTTTTTTTGTTAATCTTCGCGCTTATAGACAGCTAACGGGTGAGAGGTACTTAAAGAGACATGTACTTTATCGCCAGGGCTGACTACTACCTCATGACTTACTCGGCTTGTCACAACGGTTTTGCAGCTAAGTTCTACCGCACATAAGCGGCTGCCACCTTCAAAGCGCACCCATACAACTACACCATTATTGCCAATTTCGCCTTGCACTAGCATCACATCGTCAGGGCGCAGTAACACGTCTACGTCACCTTGCTGGCAATCAACGCCGTGAGCGGGTACATTGCCAATTGCAGTGGTTGCTTGGTGATTTGCAAACTGACCGCGAATAAAACTTGCTTCACCTAAAAAGCGCGCAACAAAGCGGTTATTAGGAATGCTAAAACAACGCTCAGGAGTATCAATTTGTTGGATTTTACCGCCATCGAGCACACCCACACTATCGCCTACTGACAGGGCTTCTTCTTGATCATGAGTGACCCAAATTGCCGGTACGCCCGCTTTTTTAAGCGCATTGCGGATATCCCAGCGCAGCATATCTTTGAGTGCCGCATCAAGGTTTGAAAGTGGCTCATCAAGTAATACAAAGTCAGGCTGATGGGCAAGGGTGCGCGCAAGGGCGACGCGTTGTTTTTGTCCGCCTGAAAGGGTGGCCGGCTTTTTATTACGAAATGCCTCAAGACCAAGTAAGGTGATCCAATGATCAGCAATAGCGGTGTCTTTTAAGCGAAAGCAAATGTTTTGCTCAACAGTTAAATGAGGAAATAATGCAAAGTCTTGAAATACCATACCGACACTACGTTTTTCAGGAGGGACTGTAAGCTTTGGCGTTGCACGCCATTTGCCTAAGTTTATTTCCCCTGCACTGATCGGAATAAGCCCAGCGAGAGCTTGCAAAATAGTACTTTTCCCACAGCCTGTAGGGCCTACAAGCATGAGTATTTCACTTTCACCAAGCGCCAAGTTTAGATCGCTTACTACACGGTTACTGCCATAATCTATAGACAACTGGCTTACAGATAGCATTTGTATTTAAATCCTCAATGTTCGGGTTGGTTACGTTTTTCGCCAGACATCATAATAGCTAAACCGCACGCAGAGATCAGTACTAATAATAACCCTGGAATAGCGGCACGGCCAAAATAGCCCGCTTCGTAAACACGCCATAAATAAGTCGATAGTGTTTCAAAGCCGGTTGGGCCAAGTAATAACGTGGCTTCTAATTCACGCATTGATTCTAAAAACACTAAAGCAGCGCCTGCGATGATGCCGCGCATCGTCAATGGCAAGGTAATACGGGTAAAAGCCTCGCGAGGGCTGGCACCGAGGACCCGTGCAGATTTAACTAAACTAGGGTCAAGGTGTTCGGTGCTGGTACGTACTGAGCCAACCGCTAAAGGTAAAAAGCGCAGCATATAGGCAATAATTAACAACCCTAAGGTTTGATATAAAAATGGCAGTTGCAGGCCGCCATACACTAAGGCAGTACCCATCACTATGCCTGGAATACCAAAGCCAAAGTAAGTGACCCGCTCCATCATTCGACCGGCTTTACCACTGAGTGCGGCATGCGCCACAGGTATTGCGACTATGACAGCCACCACGGCAGCGATAGCCGATGCATACGCTGAATGCCATGCAATACTAAAATCAAATGAGCTAAAGCCATCGCGAGCGAGCCACAGTGAAAATATCGTCAGTGGTAAGCCGATAGCTAACAATAAAACCGGCGCAAAGGTCGCAAACATGGCGCCGAGTTGCCATTTGTTAGGGAATAACATTAACGCTCGGCCGTGGCGTTCGCTGGCGGTTTTAATTTGTGATTCAATCAGCAGTAAAAAGCCAACGATCACCAATAATTGTAACGACAACATGGCTGCGCGACTTAATTCAAAGGAATTGTACTCAACATAAATAACTCGAGTGAAGGTATCAAGGCGCATCATCGCTGGCGTACCAAAGTCTGACAACGTATACAGCGCAACCAACAGTGAACCTGCGGCAATACCATTTACCACCCGTGGTAAAATAACTTTAAACACACTTTGCGTCATCGACATACCGAGCGTACGGGCTGCATTAACCATGCTTGCATCAAGGCTGAGTAAAGACGAGCGGGTGGTCATCATTACAAATGGAAAGGTGTAAAGCGTCATCACAATTGCGGCGCCGCTGAGACCATCCATCGAGGGCAGTTCAATACCGAGTAGGTTATGGATTTCCCCCCCAGAGCCAAAAGCGGCATAAAGGGTAAAGGCGCCAATATAACTGGGGATAGCTAAAGGGGCTGCAAAAAACACCAGCCACAGCTTTTTAAAAGGCAAATGGACATACGCACTAATAAAAGCCAGCGGTACTCCGATCAAAATAGAGCCAATAACGGTGAGTACCATTAATGACAGTGTATTGCTGAGAATTTTTAAATTATGGCTATCAAACAAAGAGCTGGCATCAGTGGCCAGCGTAATTAAAATAACAATAGGGGTTAACGTAATGAGCGCTGCAAGCAGCGCCATTGGATAAGAAGGGGGTAGTCGCATTACAGTACGCCGTTATTACGCATCAAATTAATCGTTGGCCGTAAATCAGCGAGCTGAGTTAAGTCTATCTTAGGTGGCGAGATACTGCTCAAAGCAGGTAACCCCTCTGGTAATGCTACACCATTAACTAGTGGGATCTCATACGCTTCACGGGCTAAATAACCTTGCACTTCAGTGCTTAATAAGTAGCGCATAAAGTTAGTCGCAAGTGGATCGTCGCTTAGCGCTAAAATGCCCGAAGCATTGACTAAACATCCAGCATCTTGCTCGGTAAACGCTAAATCAAGCTTAGCATCAGGTTTGCCTGATTTTAAACGCAGCGTGTAATAATGATTTGCAAAACCAATATCCACTTCACCGCGTTCAACCGCCATCACTACACCTAATTCGCCGGCGTAGGTTTTAGCGCGTTTTTTAACTTTTTTCAGCCACTTCGCTGTTTTATCGTCACCTTCGAGAATACGCATTGCGGTGACAAATGATTGAAACGATGCGTAGGCAGGCGCCCAACCAATACTTAAGTCGCTGTCAGCAATTTCCATAATACTGGTTGGAATTTGCTCTTTTGTTAAACGTGACGTGTTATACGGTAAAGTACGAATACGGCCTGTTATAGGAGCCCAATCTTTATAGCGAAATTGTGGCTGTAACTGTGCTGATAAATCACTAGGCATTGGTTGTGCAAGGCCTGCATCAGAAACCAAGCCAATCGCACCAGAATCAACAGCCCAAAATAAATCGGCTCTGCGAACGCCGGCTTTTGCTTCAGCGACAATAGTATTTGCTAACGCAGCCGTAGGACCGCGACGAATACCCAGTTTAAAATCAGGGTTCTTTTTCTCAATTGCTTGTAGCACATTTTCGTATAACCCCCCTTCACCACGACCTAAATAAAGGGTCAGCTCACCTTTTAGCTTGGGTAAGTCATCCACAGAAACAGGGTTCGCAATGCTGGCTGCTAGTGCGCGAGACAAAGGCAATGGTAATGTACCAATTGCCCCAAACGCAGCTAGGCCTTGGATAAAGGTCCTACGTTTCACTTAAAATACATCCTTACGTGCTTTCTCGGCTTTCTCGAGTAATACTTTTGCGCGGTCTAATTTAGTGTGCATGTCAGTTATCACATCGCGTACTTCATCAACGCTTTTGTTATCGGCAATTGCTTTAGGTAGCGTCACGTTAAAGTCTTTTTCTAGTACTTCAACAAGTTTTGCATCTTGCTCGATGAGCGTACCTTCAACACCTTCAAACAAGTGCAGATAAGTATCGTGAACAATGTTGGTGGCTTCATCGCTTAAGCGCTCTGCATATTTGGCAACAACACGGTCAAGTTTATGTTTAATTTCATCAATCGTGGCACTTTGAGTCATACCGGCTGTTGCGGTCGCTTTTACGTTTGCGAGCAAGCCTTTTTGTTGGAATTGCGCAGCTAGTTTAACAGCGCCAAGGCCTTGCCACAATGCGGCATTCATAGCAGCTTGTTGCTTACGAGCGTCGCTCGCTGGCTTGTTGTTATCAATGGCCATTTTTACGCCGTAAATACCTTGCCAGATAGAGGCGTATACAGGTACGTAATTTGTTTCAATTGCGCTGTGGAATTTAACTGATTCCCAATATTCAATTAGGTCGTCGCTTTTAACGGCCTTAGCGCCTTTGCTTTCGTAGTCACTGACCATGGTATCGACTTTGCCGATCATCCATTCAACTTCTTCAGAGTAATCTTTAATATTTGCTTGTAGGTGATTTACATGTTCGCCAATTGGGCCATTTGCCAATACAGGTTGTGCAACAAATGTTGACATTAAAAGAAGGCTGACACCTAAAGTTGTAGCTGATTTGAATACTGCTTTCATAACTGAGGATCCGAAAGGTAATTGTAAATGATAGCCATTATCATATCGATAAAAATGATTAAAAGCAATATACCTAAATTTACACTTAAAATCCTATTTTTTCTATATTAATAAATAGCTTAATGAAAGTAGCGAGGTACTTGGGTTGGGTTTAGATGTGCAGTTGTTGATATATTGAACAAAAGTAACAAAATAATACACTTATTTTTTAATTAATGCGCAAGTAAGTAAACGTTTTAAGCTAGTTCTCATAACTTAAAACGTTTTATAATTTTAGTGACTTAGCTTAACGTGTTTTACTATTTTTATAGCTTCGCCATCTACATCTAATAGCGCAGTAACGGTTACTAAGTTAAGCAGGCGATTAGGTGCTAATTCAAAGCGGTAGGTTTTGTCTTCATAAGGGACTATTTCGACAGCCTGTTGCTGTGAATTTATCGCAATAGCTTGTTCATAGGAGTTGGCAGACAAAGTTAATGTCCCTGTGGTTCTTCCTGAGTAGGGCCCAGATAATGTGACATTGAATAACCAATTACCCTTATCACTTTTACTGTGCTCTACAGTCAGTTCTACACCATTAAAAAAGGGAAGTGTTTGCTGTAAAGTTGATTGATAGTTTAGTGATTGCCACTGTAGCTGTTGTTCTACCACAATGCGCGCCGTGTCTTTAGGAAGGACTAAATCAAGGTTGTGCGTCCCCGAGCTTAATACGTTGCTAATGTGTTGGGTATTTATAATCTCTTTATTGTCATTAAGGAAGCTTACATCGGCAGACATTTTTAGATCAAAGTCGCTTGGATTATAAACTCTTAAAAAAGCGTCTTGTTGATTAAAGTAAATGTGTGAGTCGAAACCTGATAATGTTTTAAATCCATTATGGCCTAATTGTTTTATGTAATGGTGGAGAATTAAAGTCAATTCGGTATGAATACTTGTATGTTGCTCAGTTGACGGTATCTTGGCCATTAAATTGCTCAGTTCAGTGTCGCAGTTATTGAGTTGAGACAAGTGCTGTTGGCAGGTTTTAAATAGGCGACTCAGTAAATTAGATTGTTTAAATAACCAAGGGTTAGTTACCTGTGTATGGCCTGAAACTCTTTGCCTTAAAGATATATGCGAAAAAAGGTATGGTGTAATTGCATGGTTATTATTTTTACTTAATAAACTTATTTTTTCAGCATCCAAGCTTTTGCTTAATGCTTTGGTTAAAGGAATCGCAAACTGTTGTTTAATGACCTGATTATATTTAGCTTTTACGGTAATGTTGAGCTGCGATTGGTCTATCTCAATATTTAATCCAAGCAGATTATTTTGCGCTATAGCGTGTTTTATTTCAGGTGTTAAAGCTATTTGTAAAGTTTTCAATTCCTCGCTATGACTACTCTCAATAACGATTCGTTCACCATCAATGACTGTAAACGATAGCAAATGATCTTCTTTGGGGCGTTCTGTGCCGATAAACGTAGTGCGGTATTGTTTATTATGTTCGCTACGTGCTAGTTGCAAAGCAATCCCTATTTCGCCTCGATGTATGTGTGAAGCTTCAAATTCAATTAAAGCAGCAACTTGGTTGTTATTGGCAATATTGATTAACTCATGTTTAGCGGGAGCAGGGAAATCCATGACGGGGTGAGTAGCAGTGTTAGCGGGGTTTATATCTAATCGCGCTAGTTTATCTGAGTCGGTGTTTCTTAACCAATAAGCGTTACCATTTTGCTCCCATGGGCCTGAGACAATATGAAAGCTCGGTTTTATTTCTTTAACAAAGTCAGCAAACCCTTGTTCGATTGCTTGCCAATCTTTAAATGTTTGTTTAAGTAGTGTGTTAGCTGTTGACAGCGTGGCTTCACTATGTGGGTTTGCTAACCTAAGTTGTTCTAAAAAATAGGCAAAATATTGTGCTCTTTCGGGCGAACTTAAAAGGTAATGAATTATAAAGAAATTAAGCCCGCGTTTGAGTGCAGGATCATCGTTTATTTGCTCAATGGTGGGTTTATTAGCACTGTAATATTGTTTTAAACCCGTTTCAATATAGTTCATGGGCGCGCGGTCAAACACCATAACGGTGAGCTGTTTTTGTTTTGGATCGTAAACATGATGAGCTACAGAGTCTGCTAAACCTTCTGTGATCCAATTAGGAGCCCAGGTTGAGTGACCATTAAGAGCCATGTGAAAAGCATGCATGGTTTCGTGAATCACAATATAACGTTGATGATGCTCTCGGTGACTGGGGAAGTTATATCCAGCACGATTATAAAACATGGTTTCACCGCCAGCGGTTTTATGAACACCACGTAAAAAACCATCATCTAGCATTGCTTCACGCACCCTTGCGCGGCTACTACCATATACTACGGCAATGCGTTGACGTCCAATATTAGGTGGCTCCATGCCAAATAAAGCAACATAATGGGGATAAGCCATTTCTAGTAACTCTAAATATAGGGTGACTTTTTCCTCAGGAAGATCGCTTTTTAGCGCGAAATGCTTACTTATCCACCAATTATAACCCCGACTATTCCCTATTTTACCATCGCTGTAAGTCGAAGGGATTGTCTGCCCTAAAAACTCAATATCAATGTTATTCATGGTACTGGTATAGCCCTGTACTGAGATGTCAGCCTTTAATGTTTTATCTACTTTGGCCAAGGGGATGGTGGTGTCTTGTGCAATATCACTTTGTTCAGTGCCACAAGCTGTTAGTAGTGCGAGAGTTATTAAAAAGAATATGTTTTTTATCATTATGGTTGTTTTATTTGTATATTGTATGCAATATAAAATACTGTGTTTAATTTAAAAAGTAAACTATGAATAACAATCAACCATTAAAATCCACTGCGCCAAAGCAACCTAGTAAAACTGTGAAAGGGGGCTGGCAAGGTTTTGGTCTAGCTTTTTATATTGCTAACACCATGGAAATATTCGAACGCTTAGCATGGTATGGCTTCTTTGCTGTTTCATCTGTCTATATGACCACACCTATAGAACAAGGTGGCGTAGGGTTTAGTGATGCACAGCGCGGAGCCGTGCAAGGAATAATTCCTTTCTTTTTATACTTGTTACCAGTGATCACCGGGGCACTTGCAGATAGGTATGGTTACAAAAAAATGTTTGCTGCTTCATTTATATTAATGGCGCCTAGTTACTATTTTTTAGGACAAGTAACTGAGTTCAGGCCATTTTTTATGATTTTAATGTTGGTGGCATTTGGCGCGTCGTGTTTTAAGCCTGTGGTTGTTGGTACCATTAGTCAAAATACCAATGACTCAAACCGTGGTCTAGGTTTTGGTATTTTTTATACTATGGTTAATTTAGGTGGTTTTATAGGCCCTCTAGTTGCTGGATATTTACGAGCAATTAGCTGGGACGCAGTATTTATAATGTCTGCGGTATGGATCCTGATAAACTTTATACCCCTTGCTTTTTATCGGGAATCGAGCCGCGAACGTGATGAAACCAGTTTGAAATTGGTTTTACAACAAGCTCAACACGTATTGGGAAATAGCCGCTTCGCCTTATTACTATTTGTGAGTGTAGTTATTCTAATGGCAGCAGGAGTGAGCTGGTTAAGTTACTCGCAGGCATTCTTATTTATCGCGATTTGGTTGGCTTTAAATTGGATATGGGATAAAGCACTTAGCAGTAACCAAAGTAGTCAATGGTTTTACCAACCAGTACGAGTGAGCAATCGCGATTTTGCCCTCTACTTAGCTATTTTAACAGGGTTCTGGACTGTCTATAATCAACTTTTCTATACCTTACCGCTGTTTATTCGAGATTATATTGATACGCAGGATTTGGTAGCTTTTATGGCTTTTTTTGGTCAGTCCGCGGTGGATTTTTTTGCCTATGTGGACAGCCAAGCTTTACATAGTAAATTGCAAGCTCTTGCAGCTCAGTACAGTGCAATACCCATAGCTGATGTCAGCTTAGAACAGATCCGTTTAGAACTGGTGCACTTAAAAGTGAATGTACCAATTGATGAAATAGCTTTGTTTATAGAGCATATACACACATCACATTTTAGTGAGGAGCAGAGCCGCCAACTCGTTGCCAATTGGCTAGTTTACCGTCAGATTAACCCTGAATACCTTATAAACTTAGATTTTGCTGCTATTGTATTATTACAAATAATCGTTAGCGTTAAGTGCCAACACTTTAAAGTAATATCAGTATTAATTAGTGGTTTAATTGTTACCGCAGGGGCGTTCTTGCTACTACTCTTAATGAGTACAGATTTATTTGCGTCAACCTTGGGGGGAGCCACCATTGTCGCGGTGATCCTATTGATTGCATTAGGCGAAATGCTAACTTCCCCAAAAAGTCAGGAGTATGTTGCGAGCATAGCCCCCAAAGGTAATGCAGCAATGTTTATGGGCTATTACTTTGTTTCTATGGCGCTTGGTTTTTTATTTGCTGGTTTTTTATCTGGCTGGAGTTACGGCTACTTAGTCAAAATTCGGCAACAGCCTGAACTGATGTGGTTATTGTTTGCTTTTATTGCTTTGATAACTGGCTTGGGTTTTTATTTGTTAGCACGGTATAAAAAGGATTCGAATCGTGAAGTTTAAATATGTGTGTGTTTTTACCTTTCTAATAATCACATTTTACACTCAGAGCATATATGCAAATGATGCTAATTATAGAAATTTAATAGATCGAGTGGGTAGCCCTTATTACTTGCAAGACTTTGAACATGGTGGGCATCAACGCTTTAGTCCACTTTTTGATTTAGGCGCATGGCATGGGCATATGTTGCCAACTGAAGAAAATATCGGCGCGTTCACTGGGCCTGCTATTATAACTGAAGAGTACCTTAATTTTATTGCTCCGTATTTTGAAAAGCTCACTGTTTATAAAGGTGGGGAAATTAGCAATGCTAATAAAGTTAAGCTCACTATGCAGGCATACAGTCTGCCTGGCGCTTTAGTACAAGAGCTTAGGGGAGACGGGGTGCAAATCAACTTGATCCTGCGTTTTGTTACAAATCGTACGTCTTTGGTGAAAACCCAAATTATCACCGAGAAGCCACTTATTCTACAGTTCGAAGGGCAGCTTGTTGAGCATATGAGTGCTAAAAATGGCAAGGTAAAAGATGCACGTTCACCGTTTGCGGTATATCCACAATTACAGCCAAAGTGGCAAGTAACAGACGGTAATATAACGTTGAGCTTTGGTAAAGTACGTGCTTTTGGCCAGCTACTCACCTCGGGTAGCTCACAGCTACAATTACATAAAACCTTGCCGGTTAAAACCACACACGGCAAGCTGAGTTATGTAAGTGACACTAATATCGCTGGTGATCACACTTTTTATACTACTTACTCATACCTGTTGGATAGCCAAGAGGTAGCGAGAGAACAGGTCAAGATTGCTGATATTCTAAAGCAACCAGAGAACTACTTATCAGGCAGCAAAAAACGTTGGCAACATTATATAGAACAAGCGATCAGACCCATTTTAAATAACGATCTAAGCTATCAACGATTGGCGGTAAAAAGTGTAGAGACCTTGATAGGTAATTGGCGTAGTAAAGCCGGTGCTGTGGGGTTTGATACCGTAAGTCCTGCCGTGACGGGTCGCTGGTTTTCCGGTAATCAAACCTGGCCGTGGGATGGTTATAAGCAAGCTTTTGCTCTGGCGACTTTTCACCCAGAACTAGCAAAGCAAAATCTCAATGCGGTATTTGAACACCAAATAACCGCAAATGATGCTGTAAGACCTTGGGATGCTGGGTTTATTCCAGACTTAGTGGCTTACAATTTAAGCCCTGAGCGTGGTGGCGATGGTATAAATTGGAATGAACGAAATACCAAACCGAGCTTAGCCGCTTGGGCTGTGTGGCAAGTTTATCAATACACAAATGATAAGCAATGGCTTGAGGAAATGTTTGCAAAGCTGATTGCGTATCGACATTGGTGGTTAACAAATCGTGATCACAACAATAATGGTGTACCAGAGTATGGTGCAACGGTTGATAAAGCCCACAATACAAGTGATGGCAAGTTACGATTTGAGGTCAATACAGCTAATGGTTGGCAAGCGTTCAGTGGCCTAACAAACTACCAAAATGCATTAAAAACAAACCCGCAAGGGCAAGTAAAAATTCCTGCGCAAACCGCTGCATCGTGGGAGTCTGGTCGAGATGACGCTGCGGTGTTTGGATTCATTAACAGCGAACAACTCGCAAGGTATATAAAAAATGGCGGTCAAGCCACTGATTGGCATGTTGATTTTGCACAAAATTTTGATAACTCGGGGCGTTTGATTGGCTACTCACTACTGCAAGAATCAGTCGATCAGGCTTCATATATGGCAGCAGATAATCGCTATTTAAGTAAAATGGCTAAAGAGCTGAATTATCCTCGCCAGGCTAGTTACTTGTTAAAACAAGCCACACGATTAAGAGATTATATTAACCGTTGCATGTTTGATACAACGACAGGGTTTTATTACGACATAGAAATTGCGCCGCAGCCGCTTGAAAATGGTTGCGCGGGTAAACCCTTAATTAAGCGTGGAAAAGGTCCTGAAGGGTGGTCGGCGTTATTTAATCAAGTTGCCACGGTTGAACAAGCGCAGCAAGTGGTTGATGCAATGCTGGATCCACGCGAATTCAATACCCATGTGCCGTTTGGTAGTGCCGCATTAACCAATCCTGCCTTTGGGGCCGATATATACTGGCGTGGCAGAGTATGGCTTGACCAAGTTTATTTTGGTTTAGTTGGAATGAGCCATTATGGTTATTGTGAAAAAGCGCAGCAGCTAAGCGAGCAACTACTTACACATGCTGATGGCTTATTAGCAAGTGCGCCTATTCGTGAAAATTACAATCCTTTGACAGGCGAGCAACAAGGCGCGCCAAATTTTTCTTGGAGTGCCGCGCATTTACTACTCATTGTACAAAAGCAAGGAAAGTGGTGTGATTAAATACACTGCTTATTATAGCTGGTTAGGGCATTTTCCTTGTAGCAAGTAAGAGAGCTTATGTATTCATTTAACGTCCCCCAACTGATTAAGAACAATAAAATCATTTTATTTGACGGGCAGTGTCGGCTCTGCAGTGCGTGGTGCAATTTTATTATTAAACACGATAGCAAACTACAGTTTAAATTATGCAGTGTGCAGTCTCTAAAAGGCCAAGCAATACTTGAGCACTTTAGCTACCCAACGGATAGCTTCAAAACCATGATCTATGTTGCAAATAGTCAATGCATCACACAAAGCGATGGGGTGATCAATGTAGTATCACAACTTGGCGGGCCGTGGCGCTTTGTTAAAATACTGCGAATAATTCCTAAAGGTGTCCGCGATTGGGCATATGATCGTATTGCGTTTAATCGCTATCGATTATTTGGCCAATATAATTATTGCGTGCTGCCAAGTGATGAGTATGATCAACACTACTTGTAAATATTAAAGGCATACAGTTGTTGGGTTATTTAGTGAAATTAAGTGTGTTGTATTCACTGTTATTGAGTCTTGGTGTGTGTGCCAAAAGTGACGAAAACAATGACGCACCGATGATGGTCGATATGCGTGATAAACTTAATTTGCGAATGCAAAATACGGCCCAATGGCTAGATGATCTGTTAAGTGATGACAGTACTCAGAGTCAAGCTCATGCCAAGGGATATTTACAGTTAGGTTGGGCGCCACGCAGTGCTGATTTGGCTGATACCGAAGCGCGATTTAAAGTGTCTTTGAGCTTACCTAGTTGGGAAAACCGCATAAACCTGATAATCGATAATGACGCAGATGAATTCAGCCGCCTACCATTTGAAACAAACTCAGGCCTAAATCAAGACGATGACGAAGTAAATGCCGCATTGCAGTTTTTAGTTGAGCGCACTGCTAATTTAGAGTTTGAAAACCGTATTGGTGTATCACGCAGTCAGTTATATGGCCGCAGTGCGGTTAGTTGGAAAAAAGAATTTAACAACACCTTATATTCTGCATCCGCTGGCGCGGAGTATTACTTCTCCGATGGCTTTGGTTATTTTGTGAAGCTCTCAAGCGATACAAAAATAAATGAATTTTACGCTCTCAATATATCTGCTAATTACCGCGAAATTGCCGATGAAATGGATAGTGAATTACGCTCTGGAGTGTACTTAAGTTATATACCCGATCCGCAAAGGGCCATGGTATTTGGCGCTAATGTACAAAATAGCTTTGATGATTTAACCCGTTATACACTCTCGTATCGTTATCGCCAGCAAGCACAGTACAGTTGGCTATTCTTTGAAGTGGAGCCCTTTGTAGAATACCGGGAAGAGCTAAACTACCGCGATGAAATTGGGTTAGCTATTCGTTTAATTGGCTATTATGGCCAGTGATAATGATCATTGCAGATTTGTTGTGTTAAAATCGCAACAGTTTAATTTAGTAGAGACAGATCATGGCTAGCACCGCCCACGCATTACATATTTTAGTTAAGCATAAAGAGCTTGCTGAAGACATCATCAAACAGTTAAAAAAAGGCGCTAAGTTCCCAGTGCTGGCAAAAAAGCATTCTACTTGCCCATCGGGTAAAAAAGGCGGTGATTTAGGCGAATTTAAACGCGGCCAAATGGTACCGCAGTTTGATAAAGTGGCTTTTAGCGGAGAAATTCTTGAACCGCATTTAGTAAAAACCAAATTCGGTTGGCATGTAGTTAAAGTGCTATACAGGACTTAGAATTTAGTGACGAGTTAGTGAGAGTAAAGTTAGCTAGAAAAACGAATGACTTTGATTTAAACGTAAAAACCACCAATAAAGGTGGTTTTTACGTTTAAATAGCCAAACTATTTAACTGCCAACGGCACTAGGTTGTACATCTAAACCGTAACCAAACATCACTGCAAGCACTAATACAATGGAAGCCGCGACCATCAGTTTGATCAACAGTGGTAAACAAAAACGGAACCAGTGACCATAGGGCACACCTGCCATACCTAAAATACCCATCAATACCGCATTTGTAGGGATAATCATATTGGAAAAACCATCACCAAATTGATAGGCAAGCACAGCGACTTGGCGTGGCACACCGACTAAATCACCCAGTGGTGCCATTAATGGCATAGTGACATACGCTTGCCCTGAGCCCGATGGAATAAAGGTATTCAGCACTGTTTGAATAACTAACATACCAATGGCGGAAATCTCCGCACTCACATACGAAAGCGGTAGCGACATGCCATGAACTAAACTATGCAGTATTTGCCCATCTTCTAAAATTAAAGCGATACCTCGAGCTACACCGATTAAAATAGCAGTAGTGACGAGATCTGAGACCCCTTCAATAAAACGATTTGCAGTTTCATCCGCTGATAATTTGCCAAGCACTGCAACCACAGCACCCCACGCAATAAATACCCCGCCTAATTCGTATAAGTACCAACCTTTAGTGGCAATGCCCCATACCGCGATAGCAAGGGTTATGATAAAACTGCCTAAAATCAGTTTGTGACGCAGTGCAAGTTCAGGATAATTTGGCGTGGCTTTATCATTAAGTGGGCAGGGTACATCCAACATCATTGATTTGCTGGGATCATTGGCAACACGTTTGGTGTATTGCCATACATGATGAAAACCAATGAGTACAAATGGTACGAAAATCGCTAAACGTAACCATAAACCAGAGTAAACTGGGATTTCAGCAATTTGTTGCGCGATGAGTACCGTAAATGGGTTAAACGCAGACACCCCATAACCAATACCGTAACCTGCGACAATCATCCCCACCGCAGTCATCGCATCAAGGCGCATGGCTTTACATAAAGCCACTAAAATTAGCACAAATGGAATGTATTCACCCGCAGTACCAATACTGCTTGATGCTAAAGCAAAACAAAATACCACCATAAATATAAGTCGTTGCGGTTTTTTGCCATGACGCTCAAGTAAGCGACCAATTAACGCATCAACCGTGCCGGTAGCGCGGGCAATGGCAAGAACACCGCCAACAATCAATACAAAAAATATCACATCTTGCGCCGCTGCAAATGCCCGCGGTATTGCTGTTAATAAATCCCAAGGGGTCAAATAATGACGCTCTGCAACCGTTTGGTAGGTACCCGCAACGACCATTTCACGGCCTGAATCAGATAGTGTGGTAGTAAAAAAGCCTTGTGGTACTAACCAGGTAGCAACTAACGCAGTGACCATCATACCCAGCAGTAAAATCAAAGTATGCGGCACTTTGAAAGAGTTACTCATACATTCTCCATTTTATAATTGGCACAGCGAATGAAGCTTCGCTGTTTTTTGTTAAGGATAACACGAGTTGTAAAATCACAATAAAAATAGCAACGTGGACTGTAAAGGAATGTAACTAAGTTGAAATTATGAGCTTCATTAAAGAAAGTGCATGAAAGGTGTTAGTTAAATTTGCTGAGAAATGGCTGGTGCGTAGTGAACAATAAAGCTTTTACATAAAATTAAAGTAAACAATTGAACCCAAATAGGAACTCAGCTATGGTGAACCATCAATAAAAAATAAATTAAAATCAAGTGTTTCTATATGCTCGTTATGTTTTAGTGAGTATCATCACTTTCAAGGATAGATCATGAAAAAATGTATTTTGATCATTTCACTGACAACTTTATTATATGGCTGTATTACCGTGCCTGTTGTTGATAAATCTCATACGCATAAATGCGAATTATCAACAAATATGAAAGTCCTCAAAATAGTTGATGTAGCCGAAGAGACCAATTCTTTTTATTCAGTTGGTGGGTTGATTTTATCACCGATCCTCATTCCTACATCTGCTATTATTTCTGGTACTTATGTTTTAGTTAATAATACTTATCATCTTGGAGAGAAAGAAATAAAATGTGGCGAAAATAAAACTGAGGTGGAAGCAAGCAGTACAGCTAAATAATTCATCGTCAGCGATACCCTTAAAGCTGCTATCGTTGGTTTAGCAATATTAGAGTAATCAAAACAGAAACGCCGTAAAGTTGCCTTGTCGCTACAAATTTAGATTTTGGAAAAGGGATATTATGAACTACGTTAGTATTTTTGCCTTCTTGATTTTTACTTCATGTGTCAATGCAAATACGGCTTTGCCCGCAAACCGACATATTGCAGTCATCGGGGAGGCGCAGTTAAAAGCAAAACCAGATATTGCTGTGATTAACTTAGAAGTAGAAAGTTTGCAAGGCTCTAGTTTAGATGCGAAAAAGGATGTTGATAATAGGATCAATAGTTTTTTAGCTGGCATCTCTAACTTTAATATTGATGAGACGAATGTTTCTGCTTCAACTATTAACACGCAGCCAAGCTATTCGTATTCCGAGAATGATAAACAGCAATTGGAAGGCTATATAGCTAACCGCAGTATTAAAGTAACATTAACGGATATTAAGCGCCTGAATGCACTCCTGGATTTTGCACTGAGCGTAAAAGTTGATGCAATTAAAAGTATAGAGCTAAAATCATCCGCAGCGAAGACCCTAAAAGAGCAAGTCAATGTGCTGGCTGTGAGTGATGCCAAGGAGAAGGCTATTTCATTAGCCAAGGCGTTTGGTGCGAGGCTTGGGGGCATTTATAGTATCAACTCGGCGACCAATAATAGTTTTAATCGGTATGGCGAAAATCAAGCTATTGAACGGATTGTAGTGACGGGTAATCGGGCTCAGCAATTTGCAAGTCCAGGTAAGTATTTGCAGGAAAATATTATTTTTTCGGCATCAGTCAGTGCCGTATTTGATTTAGAACTCACAGATCCGACAGCTCCCTAAAGTTGGCACTTAGGGTAAAAAGCCAGATAACTTAGTTGTTACATGGCTTTTAATTTTATTACTGTTGTTGCGCTTCTTGCTCGGCGATTTGCTTAAATGCTTGCACAAATGCATCGCTTGGTTGGCCGCCGGTGAGGGCGAATTGATCGTTGATGATAAAGGTTGGCACTGAGGTAATGCCCATTTGTTGTAGCGTATTTTGTTCGCTGCGAACGTCTTGGAAATACTCGCCTGAGTCTAAAATCTGTTTTGCGCGGGCTCTATCAAGACCAACACTTGCTACCACATCAAGCAGCGTATCTTGCTCATTTAAATACACTAAATCAGTAAAGTGTGCTTTAAAAAATGCCAGTTTTAATTCAGTTTGTTTGCCTTCACTGGCAGCCCATGTTAGTAATCTATGTAGATCAAAACTGTTGATCATGATGCGCTTGCCGTCAAAATTAAAGTCAAAGCCTGCCTGTTCACCCATCTCTAAAATACGTTGACGGTTTTCATCGCCTTGTTGTTCGCTTAGGCCGTATTTTTGCGCTAAATGCTCATTTAAATCTTGCCCTGCAACTGGCATATCAGGGTTTAGTTCAAATGGCTTCCAGCTGATCTCAGCTGTAAATTCGTCACTTAATTGCGCCAATGCGGTTTCAAGATTTTTATAACCAATGATGCACCACGGACACATAACGTCTGAAACGATGTCGATTTTAAGCTTTTTCATGAGTGAGCCTATTTTTTACCAAATGTAACTGGGATATGCAGGCGAGGGGGCGTTAATTCAAGAGCTGAGTATTTTTAACTAACAAACTGCACGGGGGAAACTACCGTGCAGTGGTTTACTATGTTCTGGTTTAGATCAATCGGTTAAACCAAACGGATTTTCAATACTGTGAGCAGGCTCGGTAAACCACTTTGGGCCGTTGTCGGTCATGTAAAAATGATCTTCTAAGCGCACGCCAAACTCGTCAGGCACCACTAGCATAGGTTCATTACTAAAACACATGCCAGTTGCGAGAGGGGTTTTGTTACCGCCTACTAAATAAGGCCATTCGTGAATATCTAAACCGATACCGTGGCCGGTGCGGTGTGGGCAACCCGGTGTTTGATATTCTGGGCCTAACCCTTGGGCGGCCAAATAGTTACGGGCGCCAGCATCCACGGCTTCACATGGTTGGCCAATTTTTGCTTCATTAAACGCGGCGATTTGAGCGGCTTTTTCGTAGTCCCAAAACTGGCGTTGGCGCTGAGTTGCTTCACCAAATACATAGGTGCGGGTAATATCTGATAAGTAATCATGTACTTTACAGCCAGTATCGATCAGAACCATATCGCCTTTTTTAAGAATTTGTGGGTCTTTCACGCCATGGGGAAACGAGGTTGCTACACCAAATAATACGATGCAAAAATAGTTACCTGGCGCCCCAACTTTTTGGTGGGATTGCTTGATAAAGGCTTCCACTTCGGTGGTGCTAATACCTTCATAAAGCATACTTGCAGTGGCTTGATGCACAGCTAAGGTCATATCCATCGCTCGCTGCATCAGCGCTAATTCATTTGCTGATTTATGCATACGGCAGTGCGCAGTGACAGGTTGTGCATTGATAAGCTTTAAGCCTGTTTGCGCTTTATTGATACCGTCAAAAATAAAGAACTGCGCGCTTTCGTCAATTCCCACAGTGCCATTGGCAGCAATGCCCATTTCAGTGATTATTTTTACAAACAGAGCATACGGGCTTTCATGCTCTTGCCAGCCGCGAATGGGCCCGTCTATGACTTTAAAGCCGTTCAGCGAACCAATCTCAAAAAATGGCGCTATGTATTGCACATCACCTTTGGCGGGTAAAATAGCACCAACTAGTCGTTCACTAGCGTACCAGCGCATGCCAGTAAAATAGGTTAAGTTGGTGCCAGCATTCAAGTAGATGGCATCAATACCATTAGCTTGCATATAGGCTTGCGCTTTGGCAATGCGTGCTAGATGTTCATCTGCCTGAATGGGGGTTAAGTCGTCAGTCATATTGCTTAAACTGGCGAGTGCTTGTTCTTTAGTTTGCGTACCAATTCCGAATGTTGTCATGGTGCTCTCCTTTATTTATATGCGGCTATTGTGCGTGTGGCTGTGCTTTACTGCAAGCGGGTTGCGTTGAAAAGCGACTCACACAATAAGGGTGTATATCTATTTGCGGCGGGCGATTTAAACACAGGGCGGTTATTAGCTCTGCGGTCACGGCGCCTTGGGTTAATCCTAAGTGCTGATGGCCAAAAGCAAAGTACAGGTTGTCGTGGTTTGGGGCTCTACTAATAACGGGCAATGAATCCGGTAGCGATGGCCTACAACCCATCCAGGTACTTTTTGCATGTAACGAAGCTGTTGATGGATGAAGCAGCGCTCTTGCGTTTGGCAGTAATGCTAAGGCGCGTTTATTGTTCATTTTTCGTTTTATCCCAGCAAATTCCACAGTGCCAGCCAAGCGTAAACCTTGGCTCATTGGTGTCATAATAAAGCTGCGCTCGGCTGAAGCTACAGGACGTGCAAGTCCATGATCACTTGCCAACATGCAGTGATAACCTCGCTCAGTATCAAGTGGTACTTTATAACCGAGTGGTTTTAGTAACGCTTTACTCCACGCACCTGCCGCAATCACAACTTTATCGGCCATGTTTGTTTGCGCTTGGCTGATCAGCTCATATCCTTGTGTAGTCTGTTGTACAGCCGTTATTTTTTGTTGGCAGAACTGTCCCCCTAAAGTACTGAATTGCTCAGCGAGGCTTAGGCAAAATAAGTGTGGATCGACACTGTGGGCAACGTCTTTAAACAATAATGCGTAGCGAATCGTTTTCGATAAATTAGGCTCGAGTAACTGAACTTGCTCAGCATCAAGTAATTCAACATTAATACCCTGTGCAACATAGCTTTGTAATAAGCTGTTAATTTTGTTGAGTGAAGTGGTCTCAAAGGTGAGCAAGCTGCCTTTTTTAGTCAGCAGGTGCCCTAACTCATAGTCATTTAACAGTCGTTCGTAAGCAGGAATAGCCTGTTGGTTTAATGCTTTAAGTGCTTGTGTGTTTGCATGATAGGTTTTTGTAGGCATGTTTCTAACAAATTGCCAAAACCACGGCAGGGCTTTGAATAGGTAACGCCAATCAATGTGCAGTGGCCCTAATGGGTTTAATAGCATGGCCGGTAGTTTTGTTATTAGTGATGGGTGCGCAAGCGGAAAAACCTGTTCAGTGGCAAAGTGCCCCGCATTGCCTTTTGAACAGCCTTGGGCTAAGCCATTCTCATCATATAAAGTGACCATAAAGCCAGCGCGTTGTAAGTTTAACGCACAGCAAATACCAATGATCCCCGCCCCAACTACAGCTACATGCTGTGTTTTTTGATGTTTCAAAATGTATACCCTCAATTATGCAATTTGCTGATTATCCCGAAAGCATGCCGAGTTGTGATTAATTGCATTTTTTATCAATGTATTAGTCAAATATCTAGCCCTAAAACACCTCGTACTATGAATGAAGTAAGAAAATATTAAATTGGGATATTGATTATTGTATACAATATACCTATGATATCAAGCCTAAACATCAATCAGGTAATTAAAATGACAGTAACTTGGCAAGGAGTCTGTGCAGCAGTAATGGCTCAGTTTAGTGCAGACGACTCCATTAACTTTGCAACAACAGCAAACATGAGCGATGAACTGATCAACAAAGCTGTTCACGGCATGATTGCACTGGCTATAGCAAGCCCTACTAACCTAACAAAATTAAAGTGGGCTAGGTGATGCGTAAAGGAAGTTTTTTTTGTATTGACGGCCATACTTGTGGTAACCCCGTGAGGCTTATAACCAGTGGTCACCCGCAATTGAGCGGACTGAGCATGAGTGAGAAGCGCCAAGATTTTTTGCAAAATCACGATTGGATACGCCAAGCACTGATGTTTGAACCTCGCGGTCACGACATGATGTCGGGAGGATTTTTATATCCACCGACCACGGAAGACGGCGATGCCGCTATTTTATTTGTTGAAACATCTGGGTGTTTGCCTATGTGCGGCCACGGCACAATGGGCATTGTTACATTTGCTTTAGAGCATGGTTTGTTACATGCAAAAGTGCCAGGGACCCTATTGTTAGACACACCTGCTGGGCGTGTTCAAATCAATTATGAAATGACCGGTGGTAAAGTGCAGTGGGTAAAAATTTATAATGTTCCTGCCTATTTAGCACACCAGTCGATTGTTATTGAAGTACCTGAGTTGGGCGAGCTGATAGTAGATATCGCCTATGGCGGCAACTTCTACATTATTGTTGAACCGCAAGGTAATTATAAAGGCATTGAACATTTAACGGCTGGGCAAATTTTGCAATATAGCCCGCTAGTGCGTGATGCAATAAACGCCAAAATTAAATGTGTTCATCCGCTTGACTCAACCGTTCAAGGCGCAAGCCATGTTTTATGGACAGGCACCCCAAAAAATGCCAATTCAGACGCCGCAAATGCAGTTTTTTATGGTGATAAAGCCATTGATCGCTCGCCATGTGGAACAGGCACTAGCGCCCGAATGGCACAGCTATTTGCCAAAGGGCAGTTGGCTCAAGGGCAAAATTTTATTCACGAAAGTTATATTGGCAGCCAGTTTATTGGTTGCATTGAACACGTAACAGAGATCGCAGGCATAACAGCTATCTTACCAAGTATTCAAGGTTGGTCTAGGGTGACGGGCACAAGTGCTATCACCGTAGATGACGATGACCCATACGCATTTGGGTTTCAAGTAATTTAATGAGGAGCAAAGCATGACATTAACAGGACAAAGTTTAGTAGCAGGGCAATGGCTCGGTCACTCTGGAAATGGTGAATTTAACGCATTTTCCCCCGCCCGCAATGAACCACTCGCAACGCGCTTTTTTAACCTCAGCGCCACTGAGTTAGACAGTGCAATAGAAGCCGCACAATCGGCGTTTTATGAATATCGTAAAACCAGTTTTGCACAACGAGCAGATTTTTTAGAATGTATTGCTGATCATATTTTAGCGCTTGGTGATGAGTTACTTGAGCAAACACAGCAAGAAACCAACTTACCGCTGGCACGTTTGCAAGGTGAGCGTATGCGCACCGTAAATCAGCTTAAAGCCTTTGCTAATGCATTACGTGACAACCCTGAATCGCCACTGGGTTTAAAAATAGTGGATGAAGCAGATGCCACCAGAGCACCGTTACCAAAGCCGCACACTGAACTTAACTATTTACCGCTGGGGCCGGTGGCTGTATTTGGTGCATCTAATTTCCCGTACGCCTTTTCAACACTGGGCGGGGATACCGCCGCAGCCCTTGCAGCAGGCTGCCCAGTAATTGTAAAAAACCACACCGCGCACCCAGGAACGGGTGAGTTGATGGCACGTGTGGCGCTTGCAGCCATTAAAGAATGTGCAATGCCGTTAGGCGTGTTTGCCATGGTACAAAGCAAAGCCTACGACATATCGCATCAATTAGTGGCTGCGCCGGCAATAAAAGCGGTGGGGTTTACAGGCTCATTTAATGTGGCCAGCAAGCTGCAAGCAACAATTGCCAAGCGTGAAGAGCCGATACCATTTTATGGTGAGCTTGGCAGTATTAACCCACAAGTTATTTTACCCAATAAAGCCATTGAACATAGCAAAGAGATGGCACAATCACTTTGCCAGTCAATGCTGATGGGGAACGGGCAGTTTTGCACTAGCCCAGGGCTTTGGTTAGTACCAACCGGGTGTGACGAACTCGAAGCACATATAACAGCGTGTATTAATGATGCCCCATCAGACACTTTACTCACCCCAGGGATTGTTAAAACCTTTAAACACCAAATAGCAGAGCGAACTCAGCTTGATAAGCTTAGCGTGCTGGGTAAAGGCAAGCTGGAGCATGAATTTCATGCAAATGCACATGTATTTGCTTGTAATGCTGATGACTATTTAGCAATCTCAGCTTTGCAAGAAGAAGTGTTTGGCCCTGCTGCGTTAGTGGTGCGCTACGACAGTGAACAGCAGCTCATGACATTGATAAACCAATTACAAGGGCAGTTAACCGCCAGTATTCATGGCACTGAAGCTGATTTAAACAACGCTGATAGCCTTATCGAAGCGCTGCAATATAAAGTAGGCCGTTTGATAAAGAATCAGCTGCCAACAGGTGTTGAGGTGTGCGCTGCAATGAACCACGGTGGACCATTCCCAAGTTCAACTGATGTACGCAGTACCTCTGTGGGCACAAATGCAATGTTACGTTTTATGCGACCAATTTGTTATCAAGCATAACTATTCTTGAGCGGGATAGGTAAATTGCATATTCCCGCTTTCCTTATTTTTAGATAGGTTCAGGCAGATTCTCGCTTGGCATATAGGTGAACTTGCGTATAATGTATGCTAAATGCAATGTAAGAGGTTCACCATGGCGATCGAGCACAAAACCCGTACCCAATTAGTCGCAGAAGCAATCCGTGAAAAAATATTAACAGGTGAGATCAAAGCCGGTGATCCGCTACGTCAAGCTGCACTCGCTGCGGAACTTAATGTAAGCCGTATTCCTGTACGCGAGGCACTTCTTCAACTAGAAGCAGAAGGGCTTGTTAACTTCGAAGCGCACAAAGGAGCGACTGCAACAGAGCTTTCAGCATCACAAATTGATGAGATTTTTGATTTAAGAGCCTTACTTGAAGCAGAGCTACTAAGCCATTCAATAGACGGTTTAACAGATCAAGATTTAATCGACGCTGAGCTTATTTTAACTGAGCTTGAAAGCGCTATGGATGCGGGCGACACCCACCTTGCCACAGGCGATTTAAATAGTCGATTTCATGGTAAATTATATTCGCGCGCGCAACGGCCACAAACCCGTGAGCTGGTAGATATGTATAGTAAAAATTCAGAGCGCTATGTACGCATGCATATTTTACTTGCAGGTGGCTTAACCACCGCGCCCGAAGAGCACCGTACTTTACTAGAGCTTTGCCGCGCAAAAGACACTAAAAAAGCCTGTGACTTTTTGAAAAAACATATCTTAGGCGCCAAAAACGACATTAAAAAGCTATTACTAAAAATTGAAGACGAGAAAAGGTAACCTTTATAAGTTGTAGCTGCACTGTGCAGTATCCACTTAATAGTTCATTGCCTTAGAGATGTACTTTTCAGTAAATTAGTCACCCAAGTAAGGCATCATACGTGCACTGAGTGCAACGTCATTGATAGCAAGTAAGCAAGTATTGAGATATGAAATGAACGGTTTTGTTTCATATCTCAAACCATACCCTTTCGCTGTGTTTTACCGCCTTTCTAATTAAACGAGACTTAACTAAGCACTTTGAATTTCAACAGTGCAGCGTATCTTTTTGCAAGCGTTCATAACTGTATGTGCGGTTCATTTTTGTATCGCTAAAACAAGGTTAAGTTGTTCCTTTAATAGAAGCTTGCGGTTTCGATACTAAAATTCTCGGTATGTAATTAGCATTAATTCTTGCTTGGTTTTTTAAATTTAAAGTAAGCGATTGATTTTATTGTGATATGCGTACTTTATTCTCGGTTAACAAAAATGTCAGTTCTCGACTAAATAAATTCTCGGAGCAGGTTAAAAACTCATCGTTAGAAAATATTATTAGTACTATTGAAGTCCTTCAAAAGAGGGAATTTGCTGTCCACAAGCTTCGAGAAATAATGGTTAAACATTATAAAGAAGTTCTAGAAACGCCTGATTTGCAAGGAATTATTGAAAGTAATACTTGGCTTTTCGGTAACAAATACACAATGCTCGGTGCTGAAGAGGATGACTTCCAAAAAATATCTTTGAATCTTAGGAATCATGTAAAAGGAATAGATTCAATTGATGAAGGTGACTTTGAGTCAATGGATTTAGAAAGTGGGTTAGATATTGAGGGGGTCAGACGACAGGTAGACTTATTCTTAGCTAGAAAGAATATTGGATTCAATTCTAGAGGGGAGTCTTACTACCAGTGTACGATCATCGAAATAAAGAGGCCAGCAGTTGCACTCAACGAAAAGCATCTTAAGCAAATCCGAGACTATGCGCGAATAATATCCGAGCACTCGGGCTTCTCAATGGAGAAAATGAGATTTGAAATAATACTGGTCGGTAGAAAAATCTCTGATAAAGATTTCGATATCAACTCAGCTTTAGAAACGGCAGATGCTAATAACGAACCTGGACTAGTGTTCAGCACCAAAAATGACCGGATAAAAGGGTATGTAAAAACCTGGGGAACCATATTTGCCGAGTTTGATTTAGCAAATCATTACCTGCTTGAGAAACTTCAAACGAAGAGGGGCTTTCTTGAAGATAAATCTTCAAAGCAACTGGTAGATGAACTTCAGAAACCAGCGGAGTAATGCATTTAACAAGCAGCTGCAATCTGACTCCGCAAACTGTCACGCTTTTTGTTCCAAAAAAGCCCGCCAGCTTGCTACGCAGTTGAGCTGGGAGTTAGCTAAATCAGGAGTATCAATGATTAAAACATATCATTTTTCCCCAAACACACCAGTGTTGAGGGATATAGCTATAAATACACAGCGAGTGGTAGCTCTGGATTCTGCTCAATCTCTACCGTGTATTGTGTTTTGCGCATCGGTTCTCGAATCATTTATAAATGAATCATTTGAATACAGGCGCTATTTAGGTTCTGGAGCTAGGAGTTGTTATACAGTCAGAGAGTATGCCTTTGAAATGCATAGGATGGTCGCTGAAAGAGAACGATTACAGGATAAATACTTTTATGCGTTGAAGCTATTTTTTGATAATGAAGACTTTAAGTCACAATCTGTATTCGAATCATTTAAAATCCTTGTCGAGGTCAGAAATGCGATAGTGCACAATAAGCCCGAGGTCATGGTTACTGACGGTGCTGCATCTAAGCCAAATATTGATTTAAAGTCTTACCCTAAGTTTATTCGACAGCTAAAATCCAAACGAATTATCTCTGAAGTTGATGGGACGACTAGTTGGATTGATTTATTGCAATCCGAAGAAGTGGCAGCTTGGTCAGTCAAAACTATGAATGACATGATTCAGTTATTTATGTCGGCTCTAGACGATGGTGAGTATAAAGAGTGTTTTACTCGATACTACTGATGAAAATTCAGCTAACACAAATGAGCCTTAACTCTGCCAATAGGCACTAGTATTTTTTTACCGTTTTTATAAATTGACGGTCAATCCTAAATCAATAAAAAAATTCGTTTACTTCCTTTATTGCAACAGTAAATTGTAGATACAAAAAAACTCCGTAACAACGGAGTTCGCGATTTGAATACTTTAAAAGATCAGTCTAGTAAATCGAGGATCTCAAGTCGTTCTTTTGCTAGGGTATACCTTGTATGAACATCATCAATTTGCTGTTGGGTTAACTTCTTGCCAAAGGTGCGAAGCCCACCAGTTAGATCATTATGATGAATGCCAAAAGCAAACTTTAGGTACTCTAAAAGTAACGGTTGTGCATCAAGGTAGGAGATAGAATTCATCGCCTGAGAAATTTTATTTGCCTCAGCCCACTCTCCATTATTTACATATTCTTGCATAGTAATACTCGCTTTTGGGAATATGCACCCAACACCTGTAATGCCACCACATGCGCCAGCAAGGCCTGCATGAATAGTCACAGTGTCAACACCGGCCAATACTTTTAAGTTTTTGTTCTCTAACATCATTGTTTCAATAACTGACACGTCGATAGTCGATATTTTAAGCGCGGTGACTTCAGGCAGGGCAGCAAGTCTTGTAAGTAGATCAGTTGAGAGCGCATGATAGCCGGCTGCGTCAGGGTTGTTATAGGGCATTATTGTTATGCCCGCTGCTTTTGCAGCCGCTGCAGAAAGTGCGTAATACGCATACATTTGTTCATCACAAGGCGCTTCCTTCGTTTTTGGTGGCATTACCATAACGGTATCTACGCCAACAGTCGCAAGCTCTGTAACTATTTTGGCAAGTTCTTCTTTTGTTTGTGCCGCAGCGCCACTGATCAATGGAACATTGTACTCTTTCGCAACGCTAGAGAGGGCTTTTAGTAAAGAAAGGCGCTGCTCCGCGCTTAGATAGTTATTTTCACCGAGTGTACCTGAGCCGACTAGTCCACCCATTCTAGTTCCATGTTTACCTTGCACTTTTAAAATATCTGCAGCGTATTTTTGTGTTGCTTCAAGATCAATTTCAACAGTGCCGGATTCAGTTTCTTTTAGCCATGTAAATACAGCTGGCATAACAGTGTATCGCCAATCTTTACTATTAGTTTCCATTATAATTCCTCTTGTGAATATATTGTATACATTATACATTGAGAGTGTATCAGTTAAATTATCTTTGGCAAAGCCGTGATAAAAATAAATCTGACACCTAGTTTAGAGTTTGGTAAGAATTAACAGAGCAGCAGTGTTCCAGAAAGCTTGCGTAAACATGCAGAGCAAGCATGAGCCATGCTAAAGTGACTTAACTCGCATTTAATATTTAAGGCCGATTTCACTGTTGTGAAAATATGAATATATATGAATATAAAGGTTAATAATGAATGCTTGGCGAGGCAAAAGCTGCGCGGTAAACTTGCAGCTATAAATAGGCGCTAGGCTTAGCCTATTTCAAAAGAGGTTACACCAAACACCTTACTTAAAGGGGTAGTGGGGGAGGGCTGTGTATACATTCTGGCTGTTTCAAACGATGGCTGCATATTATAGCGTTGCGCTAAAGCCATTGCGGCTTGGTTTATATTAGGCACATCTAAGTAGATAGTTTCATCTGTAGGAACTGATGCCTTTAATGCGAGAAACAACGACTCTGCCAATTGAGGAGTGTTCGCGTATAGAGGGCCAATTTTAAATCCTTCGCGACATGCCCTGATCACACCGTAACCTGCTAATTTACCCTTGTCTAAAATTCCCAAAGCTTGAGAATTGGGCTGGCTTATCCAGCTTCGCAAAAAATCTGCTCTAACTGCTGGGAAAAAGGGTTTTTCGTAATCGCTTATTGCTGAGAATGGCAAGCTTGCAAGCTCTATAATATCGTCATTGTTTGGCAATTGACCGCCACCGGCTCCTGCAAATCTAATATTACTGTAGGCCAGTTTAAATCCTGATTTTTTATAATTATCTTGCTGTTCAAGTACGCCATCAAGGGCAATATTACAGTTTTTCAGATAGTTAAGGCCCGCTTGCCAAATTTTCATGCCATAACCTTTGCCCCGATATTCAGGTTTAACGATGTAAAAGCCTAAAAAAGCAAAATCGTTATCATATTTAACAACGGAAATGGTTGCGATAGCTTCATCGCCAAGGTAGCCAATTAAAAAGCCATGGGGATCTGCCTGATAATAATTATGGGCATCATTAAGGCCTGGGTTCCAGCCCTCTAGCGCGGCCCATTCAACGGCAATATTCACTTCTTCTTTAGACATAACTTTGATGGTTAAGCGCTGCTCTTGCATGTGAGTCCTTTTAATTTTTGCTAATTCTGCACTTTTTGTTGAGCGTATAAGCATAGAACGAAGCGTGTAAATTGCACAGTTATTTTCACACAAGCGTTTAATAATAGGCTTATTTTTAATTTTTCCATGGTGATGTTTTTACCACAGCTTGCGATTAACAGCATGGAATTTTAGGACGATCCTAAAAAATAAATGTATATTTAATATTGTATACAATATGTAATGGGTGTATATTTTTTTCGTCAGAGGTTAGACAGACAACAAAAAATTAACAGGATCAAAGGAACATTTTCATGTTTACATATAATAAAAAGCAAACTCGGGGAGCGGGTGTAAAAACCCTATTAGCAACGGCGGTTACTGCTGCATTAATGATGGCGCCTGCTGCGCAAGCCGTTGATGGCAGTAGTATTGTAAAAGGTCATATTGTGGCGCAATCTGGCAATGATTTGATTGGTGCAAAAATTACCCTTAAACACAAAACGAAAGGTCTTGTGTATACCATTACAAGTAATGCTGAAGGCGATTATTTACTGCGTAATGTGCCAGTGGGTACTTATGACGTCACTATTGTGAAAGATGGTTATCAAACAATGGTTGAAGAAGATGTGGCTGTGACCATTGGTCAATCCATTATTCTTGATGTACAACTTTTTAAAGCTGGCACTGACATTGAGCGTATCGCAGTATCCGGCTCAGCAATACGCCGTGTTGATATGGCTTCTTCAACCTCTGGTTTAACGTTTAGCGATGCTGAGCTTAAAGCAATGCCAGTAAATACGGGGTTTGAGAGTATTGCGTTACTTGCACCAGGTACCGCAGCTCCGGGTGGTTCTAATTTTAAAGGCGCCTCTAGTTTTGGTGGCTCATCAGCAGCTGAAAATGGCTACTATTTTAATGGCTTAAATGTAACAAGTATTCGCACAGGGTTGGGTTCAATTCGTCTACCGTGGGAAGCTATTTCTCAAACTCAAGTTAAAACCGGTGGTGTAAGCCCTGAATTTGGTGGTGCATTAGGCGGTATTGTAAACGCTGTATCTAAATCAGGTGATAATGATTTTAAATTTGGTGCAGAGGTGCGCTGGGATCCTGATAGTCTTCGTAGTCAGCATGATTCAATATTCCAAGATAGTGGAACTATCGATACTAATACTCAACAAAGTAGTGACGATTTTAAAGAAGTACAGTTATGGGCGAGCGGTGCGATTATTGAAGATACGCTTTTCTTCTATGGTTTATTTGCTCCACGCAGAGAAGAGACTAACAGTGCGGGACAAACCACTTTCTCTGATTTTGAGCGTGATGAAGACCGCTGGTTTACCAAGGTCGACTGGTTCATTAATGAAGACCATTCAGTAGGTTTCTCTGCGATGAATAACAAACGTACGTGGACCGATAAAACATTCGCTTATAACTGGCAAGATAATGTGGTAGGTGACCAACAGGGTGTAGATGCACCTGGCGAAGATGGCGGCAATGTATACAGTATTAACTACAATGGCTATCTGACTGATACATTTTCAGTGTCAGCTGTTGTTGGCCGTGTTACAGAAAATGTTGAAAACGTTGTAGCATCACCTAACCCAGGTGTGTGGGATGAACGTGATGGCTTTGTAACGTTAAGTCAGCATACAAATTCCGATATAACGGAAGAAGAATATATTCGAGACCAAGCCAGAATTGATTTTAACTGGGACTTGGATATGCATTCAATCCAGTTTGGTATTGACTACACCAACGTGAAAGTTGATTACTTGGAAGGGCAAAACGGGGTGGGTGATGCACAAGGCTGGTGGACAATAAAAACCGCAGGTGAAAATGATATCTCGGGTGCAGCGCTGGGCAGTGATTTTATTGAGCGACGCGTGCGTAGCCGTGAAGTCGATTCAGATACCACTTCGTTAGCGTTTTATATTAATGACTCATGGCAAGCAACTGATAATTTAGTGCTTAATATGGGCTTGCGTTACAGTCAATTTGAAAACACCGTATCGGATGGCCGCGCTTTTGTTGATATTGATAACCAAATCGCACCGCGGTTACAAGCTATCTATGATGTAAGTGGTGATGGTAGTGCTAAAGTATTCGCAACCTTTGGTCGCTACTTTCAGCCTGTATCGGCCAACATGAATATTACTCAAGGATCGGCATCTATTGAGTGGTTTGAGTATTTCGAATTAGATCAATTAGAAGGCAATGGTTCACCTACTTTATTAGCGGATGGTTCACCTAGCAGAGGTGATATGTTACGTGATAGACGCTGGCGTCAACGTGGTATTACAGAGCCAGGACTTATTGCTTCTGCTTCTTTGAAGCCAATGTACAGTGATGAGTTTACGATAGGCTATCAGCAAGAAGTGTTTGATACTATGTCGGCGGGAGTACGCGCTATCTATCGTGATTTAGGTCGCAGTGTTGAAGACACCGATGTAGGTCCTGTACTTGCTAAAAAGCTAGCCGAGATGGGGATCACCGATAACGTAGGTCAAGGTTCATACTATGTTTTGAATAACCCAGGTGAAGCGATCCAAATGTCGTATGATTTTGATGGCGATGGGCAAGTTGATAACGTTAATTTAAGTGTTGAAGAGCTAGCATTACCTGAAGCACAGCGTAAATATTTGGCGCTTGAATTTACTTTAGATGGCAATGTAACCGATGATTTACGGATCAACACATCATATACATGGTCACACAGTTACGGTAATACAGAGGGCTTAGTTAAAACGGACAACGACCAAGCTGATCCGGGCTGGACAACTTCTTATGACTATGGCGATTTGATGGATCATGGTTATGGTAATTTACCAAACGATCACCGCCATGCGATTAAATTTAGCGGTGCCTACAGTATTACCGATTCATTAACCGTTGGCTTAGTTGCGCGAACAACATCGGGTCGACCAAAAAGTTACTTCTCAGTTCACCCTGAAGGTGTAGATAGCTGTGAGCAAGGTAATCCTTGGGATGCGTGTATTAGTAAATACTACGACCAGGCATCGCATTATGATGAAAACGGTAACCCAGCTCCTCGTGGTAGTAAAGGCAATTTACCTTGGTTAACTAACGTAGATATGTCGCTTACTTATTACACTGACTTTTTTGGCTCTGATATGACACTCAAAGGCACCGTTTATAACTTATTTGATGGTGATAGCGCGCTATCAATAAATGAGGAACGCGCTCAGTACGGTGATAATGGCTTAGAGCTTAACCCTGATTATGGTTTAGTTACAGGCCGACAAGGAGCTCGGTATGTATCGTTAACCGCGCGTATAGAATTTTAAGTTCCCTGGTAAGTGGCTGTAAGTTGTCGTTTTAGTACATATCACCTAACAAGCGAAAGCTAAAATTGACAAAATGTTTAAGCACATTCTCATAGTGAGTAACACAGCCCTGATGCTGAGTAGGTAACTGCTCGGCATTTTTCTTATTACTAGACTTGAAACGATTGCAGTATAAATAAAAAAGATATACTGTATACAAAAATAGAAAGAGTGACATATGACCCATACTTTATTCTCTCACTGGCAACAGCCAAATAATGATTGGTTATCAATAAATACACTTGATATGCACACAGGTGGTGAGCCCCTTCGGATTATTGTTGATGGTTTTAGCGATGTGCAAGGGCAAACCATGCACCAGAAGCGTGCTGATTGTTTGGCGCGTTTTGATGACTTACGAAAAGCATTGATGTTTGAGCCGCGCGGGCATGCTGATATGTACGGTGCATTAATTACGGCTCCTGAGCGTGAGAGTAGCCACTTTGGCGTACTTTTTCTACATAACGAAGGTTATAGCACTATGTGCGGGCATGCCATTATAGCCTTAGCTACGGCTGCAAAAGACTGTGGTATTGCTAATTTTATTGATGGAATTAATGAGTTACGGATTGATACCCCAGCAGGGCTGATTACAGCGTATGTTGAGCTTAAAAATGCTCAGTTACAGCAAGTATATTTTGATAATGTAGCCAGTTTTGTCGATAAGCTCGACGTGAAAATTAAATTGCCTATGGTTGGGGAGGTTAGCTGTGATATTGCATTTGGTGGCGCCTATTATGCGTTTGTTGATGCTGATACTGTTGATTTAAGCTTAGCACCAGATAATCATGAACAGATCATTAGTCTTGGTAAAACGATTAAACAGCAGGTAACAAAACAATATCAACCAAAGCACCCAACTGATCAGGCACTTGGTTTTTTATACGGGGTTATTTTTTACTCCAATAGCCAGGTATCGCAGAGCAATCATTTTAGCCGACATGTATGTATTTTTGCAGAAGGTGAGCTTGATAGAAGCCCAACCGGTACTGGCGTTAGTGCCCGCGCTGCACTTGCGTTCGCAAAAGGTGAGTTGGCGATAGGGCAAAGTGTTAACATTGAAAGTATTTTGGGTTCAGTATTTAACGTGAACATTTGGCAGTCATGCAATGTTAAAACACATACTGCAATTATTCCTCGTGTTACAGGCACAGCTTTTGTTACAGGCAAACATACA
>NZ_DRGM01000129.1 GCF_011050055.1 Pseudoalteromonas prydzensis
CCCATAAATTCTCTCTAATTACCCTAGCCTGCTTAACAGCATATAATGCAACTGCGCTGCCCATACCATATAAACCAGTGGCGGGGCCTTTTAATACTTCTACGGCTTCCACATTGGTTAGTGAGCGAGTTGGGTTGAATGTGTTACCAAGGCCCGCACCACCGTACATACCATCGTAAGTATAATTTGCACCAAGGCCACGGATCACTAAATTGTCGCCAATTCCGTAGTTATTACCGGCTTGGGTTACACCACTGATATTACGCGCTAAGTCTTGTAAATTATCTACACCTTGCGAGTTGATAAGTTCTTGGTCAACGACCACGATCGGCGCTGGCGTTTCCATTAACGACATATCAGATTTTGTTGCTAAACCCGAGTTTAATACTACATGATTTTGCTTTTGATAAACCGTGATGCGTTCAAGATCGGATTGTTCAGCTGCAGTTGCATTATATGCTGTTAAGCAGGCTAGGGTAATTAGAGAGAATTTATGGGTTGTCATAGTCATTACCATTAAAAAAATTTCCGCAATGATAATGGGTTGCATTTGCATTTCAAGTGTTAATTACCTAAAAAAGGCAATTATTTAAATTCAATCTAGATTGCTTACTTTTTGTTTTCAAATTATCAATGAATTATCAACGTATTTAGTGAGCAGTTAGTTTAACCCTTGCTTAATAGCGGAGTTAGCTTAACGCTAACCCCACACATTTATTTATAAGTAACACCTGCTTTCATCACAAATGCGATGTTTTCCAGCAAGGTTATGTCTTGCAGTGGATTTCCTTTGACTGCGATGATATCTGCGGCAAAGCCTGTTTTAATTTGGCCTAGTTGGTTTTCAACTTTTAACAGTTTAGCGCCATTGATAGTGGCTGCCTGAATTGCTTGCAATGGCGTCATGCCAAATTCAACCATCCGAGAAAATTGTTTTGCATTATCACCATGTGGGTAAATGGCGGCATCGGTACCAAATACCATGTTGACACCCGCTTTTACGGCACGGCTAAAGCTGTCGCGTTGCTTTTTAGATACTTGGCGCTCTTTTGCTAAGTTTTCTTCTGCTACACCATTTTGCTCACCAAACGTGAGGGTATATTCAGTGTTATAAATGTCCATTGAGAACCAAGTGCCGTGTTTTTTTGCCAGTGCAATGGCTTCATCATCAACAAAACTGACATGTTCAACACTGTCTACACCTGCGACAATCGCCGCTTTAATCCCACTTGTGCCGTGTGCATGAGCCGCAACGGTTAAGCCGCGCATATGTGCTTCATCAACAATCGCATTCATTTCATCTTGACTGTATTGTTGAATGCCGACTTTTGTGCCTTTTGAAAAAACGCCACCTGTGGCACAAAATTTAATGACACTGGCACCGTATTTGATGTTCTCACGGACTTTTTCGCGCACCGCCCAAGGGCCATTGGCAACGCCTTCAGCGGTGTATTTCATTTCAGGTGGGAGGCGGTTGTTGTCACAGTGACCACCTGTTACCCCCAATGATGGGCCAGCAGCCCAAATACGCGGGCCAATAATATCGCCAGCATTAATACCATCGCGTACTGCAATAACACTGTAACCTTCAGCACCGACATTACGTAATGTGGTAAATCCGGCCATTAACGTTTTTTCGGCAAAATAGGCCGCTTTGATTGCTTTGCGTGGGACTGATTGACCAATGCGCTCGCTGCGCGGTACGGTTGGATCGCTGGTTAAATGCACATGCATATCCATTAAGCCCGGCACCAGGGTTAATTCGGGTAGTTCAATATGCTGATCACCGGTTTGCAGCTGCGGTGCTTTACCTTTCGTTATTTTAGTAATAATACCGTCATCGATTTGAATCAGTGGGGCATTAATTAACTTGCCATTATTAACATCAAGCATTGCTTTGGCACTAATGTAAGTTGTTGCGTGGGTACTAAAAGTACTGGCAAACAGCATGCTGAGTGAGGCAGAGAATGATAATTTATTCATTTATTTTCTAATTTTTGATTATTTAATATGGCAATGTAGCAAGCTGTTTTTCGGCTGTAAACAAAACGCGCTCAGTATCGTATTTTCTTTATTTAGCGGCAGGAAAGTCGCATAATCGTTGTTAATACTTACACTCAGGGAAAATTATGAATAAATTTAAGTTAACCTTGCTTGTTGCTGGCGTACTTAGCGCATTAGCTGCATGTTCGACTACAACTAATAACAATGAACCTACCCGAACAACAACACTTGCAGCAACCACAAATACCGCGAGCCAACAATTAAATACACTGGTTGAGCAGTACTTTGTTGAGTCGTTACAATTTTCACCGCTGAGCGCAACCTATATCGGCTATAGTCAATATAATAACCAATTTACAGCGCCAAGTACTGAGCAAAACCGAGCCACACAACAGGCTTTTTATCAAGATTATCAACAGCGTTTAGCTGCAATTGATAAGCAGCAATTAACGGGTCAAGCATTATTGAGTTACGAAATACTCGAACGCGATTTAGCGTTAACAATTGCAGGTTTTCAATTCCCGAGTTACTTATTACCAATTAACCAAATGTCAGGCGCGCACAATACGTTTGCCGGCTTTGGCTCAGCACAAAGTGCGCAACCATTTGTTACTTTTCAAGACTACGAAAATTTCATAAGTCGAGCCCAAGGGTTTGTAACTTGGCTAGCATCGGTACAAGATGCTATGCGCCAAGGCATAGAGCAAGGGATTGTATTACCAAAACCACTGGCTGAAAAATTATTACCACAGTTTCAAGCGCACATAGTTACCAGTGCGGAACAATCACTTTTTTACAGTCCGATAAAGCAGCTGCCAGCTGATTTTAGCGCTGAGCAAAAGCAACAACTCACTAAGCAGTACAGTGCCCTTATCATGGACCAATTAGTGCCTGCATATGTAAAAATGAGTGAATTTTTAGCCACTACGTATATTCCCAATAGTCGTGACTCTGTAGGCTACAGTGATTTACCAAATGGTAAGGCGTGGTATGAATATCAAATCAAGCAAAACACTACTTTGAGTTTGTCTGCTGATGAAATTCACGAAATTGGTTTACAAGAAGTTTCGCGTATCTTAAATGAAATGAAAACAGTGAAAGACACCGTTGGCTTCAAAGGTGATTTAAGTGAGTTTTTCGCCCACTTACGTGACTCGGATGAATTTTATTTTGACACACCAGAGCAATTAATCGCGGCATATGAAGCTGTGAAAACAAAAATCGATGCCCGCGTACCTAAATTATTTAACATTGTTCCCAAAGCTGATTATGTTGTGAAGGCAGTTGAAGATTTTCGTGCTGAGTCTGCTGCTGGTGCATCTTATCAATCACCTGCGCCAGATGGCTCTCGACCTGGTATTTTTTACATCAATACCTTTAATTTAAAAGCGCAGCCTAAATTTTTACTAGAGACATTGTCTATTCACGAAGCCGCGCCTGGGCACCACTTTCAAATTGCCTTGCAGCAAGAAGTCGAATCATTACCTGAGTTTCGTAAATTTGGTGGTTACACTGTATTTGCCGAAGGCTGGGCTTTGTATGCTGAAAGTTTAGGTAAAGAGTTGGGCTTATTTACCGATCCGTATATGTGGTATGGCCGTTTAGCGGATGAGCAATTGCGCGCTATGCGCTTAGTCCTTGATACAGGCTTTCATGCCAAAGGTTGGACTCGTCAGCAAGGGATTGACTATATGCTGGCTAATTCTTCAATGGCTTTGAGCGATGTTACCGCAGAAGTTGAGCGCTATATTGCTTGGCCTGGGCAAGCACTGTCATACAAGTTAGGGCAATTTAAGATTCAAGAATTGCGCGATTACTGCAAACAAGTTTTGGGTGATAAATTCGATATTAAAGAGTTTCATACGCAAATATTGATTGATGGCGCACTGCCAATGCCAATCTTAGAAGCGAAAATAAAACGTTGGGTTGCAGCACAATAAGCCAATAGGACTGGGCTGTGTATGCAGCCCTTTTTGCAATTCGTAGCAGTGTTATAAAAGTAGTCCTTCCTCAAAATGCACTGCCGTGCGTAAATATGGCTGAATTTCAGTTATCAGTGCCCGTAAAATAAAAATAACTAATTTTATATTTCATAGCATCAATTTTGCTGTAACGCTGGCTTTGCGTTAAAATGCGCGCTCTATGGGGCATGAGAATAATTATGGTATCGGATAATTCGTCGGTTAAATTCTGGCAGACTAAAACGCTTGAGCAGATGACGCAAACTGAGTGGGAGGCTATCTGCGATGGCTGTGGTAAATGTTGCTTAAACACCTTTATTGATAGTGAAGATGAGGACGAGTTTAATGCCACAGATCAACTCAGAGAAGGTGAACAACTTATTTTCACCAATATTGCCTGTCAATATTTAGATAGCAACAGCTGTGGTTGTACTGAATATGCAAATCGACAAACATTGGTGCCAACCTGCGTTAAGTTAACCAAAGAGACTCTCAAAGATATCTTTTTTATGCCGCAAAGTTGCAGTTACCGGCGTTTGCATGAAGGGCGAGGGTTAGCTTCTTGGCATCCATTAAATAATAATGGTAGTAAAGAGCCGATGCATGCATTAGGCATTTCGACTCAAGGCAAAACAGTTAAAGATTGTGATGTTGCTTTAGATGATTTTGATTTGTATGAAGCTCAGTGGCCAACGATGGATTGCGACTAATGACAGCAAAAATTGGTTTGATCAACCCTAAAAGCCCAACCAATGTTGGCGCAGTATTACGTGCCGCAGGGTGCTATGGTGCTGAGCAAGTGTTCTTTACTGGCACGCGGTATTTAAACGCGCAAAAATTCCATACGGATACTAAAAATGTAGTAGAGCGTATTCCTTTAACCAGTGTTGCTGACTTAGCAATGGCTAAACCTGACGGTGCAACGGTGGTGGTGATTGAACTAATAGAAGGTGCAACACCTTTGCCAGAATTTGTTCATCCAGAAAACGCATTTTACATTTTTGGTCCTGAAGATGGCTCTATTAGTAAAGATGTACTGAAATGGTGTGATGAAGTGGTGTATATCCCAACCATCGGTTGTATGAATTTAGCCGCAACCTGTAATGTGGTGCTATATGACCGCTTGGCAAAGCTCGGTGGCGTAGAAAGCTCTGATACAACAATAATTCAAAGCCGTGATACTAATAATAAAATGAAGTGGCAAAAAGTGCCTTAGCACTTTGTGTGTTTATTGCCGTTAAAATTGATAACTGGCACTTATAATGGGCCCATGGGTGATTGTTTGGTAGTTAAAGTAACTGCTATCTGCTTCATCCCCCGTGTCGTAGTCAACGTAAGTGCCTTTATATAATAAGGATACATCCCATTCATCACTTAAATGGTAACTTACGCCTACTTTTAGACTACCGGTCAACTTAGTAGTCGCAAGACCAAACCCGCCAATATCCCCTGATGAGCTAAGCAGCCAGTTGTTAGTGATTGATTTGTCGATTTTAAAACCAAGAATAATATCAACCCAATCTTCATCTCTATCAACAAATGAGGTTTGCGGAAAATGATTAGTCTCAAGATTGAATTGATAGCTGTTATCCCAACGGCGCAGGCCCAGGTAGTTTATCCATTCACCCACATTTGGACTTGATTGTTTATAAGCAAGGGCGACCTGCAGAACGCTTTGTCTAACTTGGGTATTTAATACTCCAAGTCTTGCTTGTTGGTGCGATTTGCTTCGATCTATATATCCCCAATCAGCCATTACTGCCCAATTGGATTGATGAAAAGCTGCAAACTGCAGCATAAAAGCACTGTCGAAATTGTTTAAAATAGTGTCAAAATCTACTGCCAACGGTGCGTCGACTGTGCCAATAGTTGAATTTCCATCAATACTTGTTAGCAGCAAATAAGGTTCAACTTTAAATTGCCACTGCTGAGCATAACTATAACTGCTGAACGCACAGGCCAATCCAAGCAACGGAGCGAGTAACTTTTGGCTCATATGAGTTCCTTATAAAAACACAGTCGGCAGAATTAAATTATAGCAACCATTGAGCCGCTTGCTTAAAAGAGAGCGAATTAATCTAAATTCAGGGTTGCGAAGGCAAACAGATATTGAATAGTCACGCTAATAAATAAAGACGATAGCAGCAGCTCACATTTACGGAACGTTCCAAGTAATAATTTGTGATCTTCTTGTTGGAGTGTGTAAAATCAATCGCAACTTGTTAATGGAGTGAAAATCACGTGAGTGAAATAAATACAAATAAAAGCTTTATCACCGAACAGTCGCAGCAAAATAAAAATTACCTGTTACCTTTAACCGCAATGACGACCCTGTTTTTTCTATGGGGATTCATTACTGTTTTAAATGACGTGTTGATCCCACGCTTAAAAGGGGTGTTTGATTTAAGCTACACAGAGGCGATGCTGGTGCAGTTTTGTTTCTTTGGTGCTTACTTTATTGTGTCATTACCAGCTGGCATATTGGTTAATAAATTTGGTTATAAAAATGGTGTGCTTACTGGTCTTATCGTTGCATCGCTAGGCTGTATGTTATTTTACCCTGCTGTGGTTGTACATGAATATTGGCTGTTTTTAACCGCTTTATTTGTACTTGCAGGTGGTATTACAGTATTGCAGGTATCTGCAAATCCATATGTTGCAGCACTGGGTCCTGAAAAAACAGCTTCGTCACGTTTAAACCTAGCACAAGCGCTTAATTCATTAGGTACTACCATTGGTCCCTATGTTGGTGGTATTTTATTTTTTGGCGCAGCGGGTTCGTTAACAGCAACCGCGGGGACCGCTGACTCAGTGAAAATTCCTTATTTAGTTTTAGCCGCGGCGTTGTTAACCATTGCTGTGGTTTTTGCTTTTTTAAAACTACCGGAAATAAAATCACATAAAGAAGAACTTGATTGTAAGGCGAAAGGTCATTCATTAACGCAAGCACCTCATTTAGTGATGGGAGTTGTGGGAATTTTTTGTTATGTAGGTGGCGAAGTAGCCATTGGTAGTTTTTTAGTTAACTTTTTCGGCGAAGCACATATCGCTGGTTTAGAAGAACATGCCGCCGCTGCTTTAATTGCCTATTATTGGGGCGGAGCAATGGTAGGGCGCTTTATAGGTTCAGCCTTGCTGCAAAAAATAGCCCCTTCAAAAGCCATCGCATTTAATGCGTTTGCAGTGATTGTTTTACTCCTAGTGACTATTTTCACACAAGGTAATATCGCATTATATGCAGTACTGTCGATTGGCTTATTTAACTCTATATTATTTCCAACTATCTTTTCAGTGGCTATCCAAGGGTTAGGATCATTGACCAGTAAAGGCTCTGGTTGGTTGTGTTTAGCGATTGTAGGTGGGGCACTAATACCGTTAATTCAAGGCGTGGTTGCTGATGTTGTGAATATCCAGATCAGCTTTATTATACCTGCTTTGTGTTACGTTTTTATCGCTTGGTATGGGCTGAATGTTGTCAAGCTCACTAATAAGTGGCAACAAACAGTGAATTAAGTTATAGGTCATTTGCAAAATGCATTTGCACTACTGTCGATGCATTTTGCTGCTTCACTTCCCGCCAACGGCTCCTTAGTGTTAAAAGTTGTTATCTGAGCTGCATAGATACAAAAATATAACACATTTAGCTATTTGCTATTGAATACGTATTCAATAGCAAAGGACTATAAAATAACTGGAACGATCCAGTGTTGATTATAGTCGCAAACAACAACGAGCACGTCTTGCTTCAGTGTCACGTTATTAAGCTCACCTTTGTTTGGAATAGTAAATCCCCCCTGATTCACTGCATATATTCTCCAGTAACGTGCTTTTGATCATGCTTTTGTCGTGTTTTTGTCCATAACATAGCAACTGTTGCCGAATAGATAAGACAAAGAGCCTTATTTTTGTTACAAAGAGACTTGCTAACAATGATAAAAACAAAAATAGGTATGTCATGCAAAGCTCGCTTAAATTTACCACTAAGGTAACCATTGCAGCGTCCGTTGTACTTGTGTTGGTATTAGGGTTATTTACTATAAATAATTTTATTTCAATGCGCGCACAAACACAGCAGCAACTGTCTTTAGTATTACAAGAAAGCTCTCAATCGGTTTCTCAAAATATAGCTAATTGGCTTAACAATAAACTCGCTATTATTAAATCGGTGGCTAACACCCATCAACAAAATGATACCAAGGCATTAACGCTTAGCCAGCTTAATACTGCGGAAATGGCGGGGAGTTTCAAAAATACTTATATAGGCAAGCCCGATGGAACATTTGTACTCAATGACCAAACGGTGGTGCTACCTGCAGATTACGATGCAACAACCCGCCCTTGGTATAAATTAGTTGAAAACAAAACCACTACCGCTTTTACCACCCCTTATATTGATGTAACCACCAATGAATTAACTATCTCTGCGGTAGCGCCGATTTTAAATAATGGCAGTTTCAGTGGTGTTGCCGGTGCTGATATTGATATGGAAACCATCACTAAAATTGTCAATGAAATTGATTTTCTAGGTTTTGGTTATGGATTTTTACTCGACAGTAATGGCCGTATCTTAAGTCACCCTAATACTGATTTTAATGACCAGAATATGGCCAGTTTATTTGGTGAAAGTTTGGCGTTAAACCCTGAATTCGTTAAACTTGAATTTAACGGTGACGATCATCTAGTTTCCTTTACGCGCATCAAAGGGATTGAAAATGTTGATTGGTATTTAGGTGTGGTGATCAATAAAGATATTGCGTTTTCATCGGTTGCTTCATTTCGAAACATGGCGGCAATTTATATGCTGTTAGGGATTGTCGCGACTATTTTAATGATGCAATTTTCACTGCGTTATTTAATGCGCCCTATGCAGCGTTTGAACGATGCGATTAAAGATATAGCCCAAGGCGAGGGAGATTTAACCCGCCGCTTAGAAATTGAAAATGATGACGAATTTGGTGAGCTCTCACGCTATTTTAATGCTTTTATAGATAAAATTCATACCTCTATCGAGCAAGTAAAAACCACTACCGTGGAACTAGAACGTTCAGTGGAAAGCTTAGTTGAGCAAACTCAGTCGACATTAACTATGTACAGCGATCAAACTAAACGCACAGACAGTGTTGCTACAGCCATAAATCAATTGTCATCCAGTGCAATTGAAATATCCAGTAGTGCAACCCATGCTTCCACGCTTGCTACCGATGCAAACACCCAGTCAGAGCAAAGCCAAGGCTCGTTAAACGATAATATTAATGCTATCGGTGTGTTATCTAAAAATATGCGCCAAGCACAAGATATTATTAGTAATGTTGCAGAGCATTCGGCAAGTATCGGCCAGGTACTTGAGGTGATCAAAGGTGTCAGTGAACAAACTAATTTACTCGCACTAAATGCTGCGATTGAAGCCGCTCGCGCTGGTGAAGCCGGGCGCGGGTTTGCCGTTGTTGCAGATGAAGTACGACAACTTGCTCATCGCACTCAACAATCAACACAAGAGATTGAAAACACAGTAAGTCAATTGCAACAGGGCTCAGCCAGTGCCGTTAAGGTAATGAAAGACAGTTTAGTCGAAAGTGAAAATAGCGTAAAACAAGCACATGTAGCCGGTGATAAAATGGCGGCAGTTACGAGCGCAATTAAAGCCATTGATGATGTAAATCATGGTGTTGCCAATGCAACGACAGAGCAAAATCAAGTTATTCAATCGTTAGATAATGACATTCATACAATCAGTGAGTTATCTCAACAAGGTCAGCTAAATTTAAATAATACCTTGGCAGAATGTACGCGGCTAAAACAACAATTTGATGAACTTGAGAAAATGGTACTACGCTTTAAAGTATAAATGATAACTATGGCCATGATTTTGGCCATCTGCTAGTTATATCAAGAAACGTGAAGGTCGAAACAAAGTTGTTTCAAGCAATCAACAACTGGGCGATGATGAATAATACTAAGCTTATATACGTGTATGACCCAATGTGTAGCTGGTGTTGGGGCTTTAAAGCATGTTGGCAAAAAATTCAAGCGGTGTTAGCTGATGAGCTTGAGATCATTTATAAAGTTGGTGGGCTTGCCGCTGATTCAGATCAGCCAATGCCCGAGCATATGCAGCTTTTTTTACAGCAAACTTGGCAGCGTATTAGTGTACAAACGGGTGCTAAATTTAACTTTGATTTTTGGACTCATTGTCAGCCTCGTCGAAGTACATACCCCGCTTGTCGCGCTGTGATCGCTGCGCGACAATTTAATAAAGAACAAGCAATGCTTGAAGCAATTCAACAGGGCTATTATTTGCAAGCACAAAACCCTTCGGACATAAGTACACTTGTGCATTTTGCGCAGCAACTGGATATAGACAGCAGCGCATTTTTAACTTTGTTGCAAAGCGCACAACTTGAGCAGCAGTTTCAACAAGAGCTAGTGTATGTACAGCAACTTCCAGTGCAAGGTTTTCCTTCATTAGTACTGCTACATAAGCAGCAGTACTATGCTATTGCCATAAATTATACCGATGCAGACCAGGTTATTACCGATATTCGCACTGTACTTGCCTCATAACATACCACTAATTCTTTGCTCGGATACTACCTCCAATTCAGCTTACCTTGCCTGCAGAGAGTGATTTATTCTCTGTCATTGTAGTAATTTATTGCCTTTGTCATAAAACAGACTTTTTAGCGCAACACCTCTGTCATTTTTCACCTATAGAATCTCGTTCATTGATATTAAGCAACTAGCAAATCCGCTAATTTAACGAGTAAAGGTGTATGCGATGAAAGGCGTTAAACCATTGATATTAGCTAGTATTGTTGCCATGAGTGCGACAGTGCAAGCAAATGATCTAAATAAGGTTATCGATAAAAGCAGTGAAATTAATCAATCAGCTGCGCAATCACAAACAAAAATAGACAAGATTGCAGATTCAATGCAAGGGCGTTTACAACAGTTTAAAACTCTCAATAAAGAAATTGATGGTTTAACTGTGTATAACGCGCAACTAAGCAAACAGCTTAGTAATCAAATAAGTGAAATGGAAGCCATTAACCTATCAATGGATCAGGTTTCTATTATTGAACGTCAAATTACGCCATTAATGCTGCGCATGATCACCGGCCTTGAGCAATTTGTTGCCCTTGATGTGCCATTTTTAACGGACGAGCGTGAAAAGCGTATCGTATCTTTAAAAGACATGATGAATCGTGCTGACATTAATTCAAGTGAAAAATTCCGCCGTGTGTTAGAAGCCTATCAAGTTGAAGTGGACTACGGTCGTACTATCGAAGCGTATACCGCGTTATTAGACGTTGATGGTAAAGAGCGTGAAGTAGATTTTCTACGGATTGGTCGTTTAGAGCTAATTTACCTTACTCGTGATGGTAAAAAAGCGGGCACATGGGACGCAACCAGCAAACAGTTTGTTGCTCTTGATGACTCAACAATCAGCCAAATTAGTAAAGGTTTACGTATTGCGCGTAAGCAACTAGCCCCAGATATGTTAACACTGCCAGTACACGCTGCGGAATAAGAGGTTAAAATGAAACTTTTCACAAAAATGACCAAAATTGCTTTATTAAGCGCCACGCTGGGCTTTGTTGGTAATAGCGTTGCCGCAGATGCAATGGATTTAGACTCACTATTAAAAACCCTTGAGCAAGGCAAATCAGCGCAATCTGCGCAAAACAAACAACGTGAGCAAGAATTTGCTGCGCGTCAAAATGAGCAAGTACAGACCCTAAAAGATACTCAAGCTAAACGTAATCAAATGCTTGGCGAGTCTGAACGTCTTGAAACTCAATTTGAAGAAAATGAAATAAAACTAGCGAACCTTACTGATACTTTATCAAAGCGCATGGGCTCATTAAAAGAGTTGTTTGGTGTGCTGCAGCAAGTGGCTGGTGACTCAAGTAATAAATTTGCGACCTCAGTAGTATCTGCTCAGTTACCAGGGCGCGGCGCATTTATGGATGAATTGGCGCAAAAAATGGGCTCGACTTCTCAACTTGCGTCAATCGAAGACATTGAAAAAGTATGGTTTGAACTGCAACGCGAAATGACTGAGCAAGGCAAAGTATCACGCTTTACTACTGATGTTATTGTTGAAGGCGGTAACAAAGCGAAGCAGGAAGTGATGCGTGTTGGTGCGTTTAACTTAATTTCACAAGGTAAATACCTTGATTACAACACCAGCACTAATACGATAAGTGAACTTACTCGTCAACCCGTTGGCCGTTACACCTCAACGGCGAGTGATTTACAACAAGCTAAATCTGGCACTGTGCAATTTGCACTTGACCCAACCGGTGGCTCTATCCTTGGTTTATTGGTACAAGCACCTGATACTACAGAGCAAGTTCATCAAGGTGGCGCAGTAGGTTACGTGATTTTAGGTGTTGGTTTACTGGCATTACTGATCGCAATTGAACGCTTTATTTCATTGATGTTGATGGGTGGCAAAATTCGTCGTCAACTTAAAGATGCTGTGCCGCGTGATGACAACCCACTTGGTCGTGTAATGAAAGTCAAAGATCAATATCCAAATGTCGCTTATGACACGCTTGAACTTAAATTAAGCGAAGCGATTTTACGTGAAATGCCAAAAATCACTCGTAACTTAACGCTTATCAAAATTATCTCAGTGGTTGCCCCGCTGCTCGGTCTACTTGGTACGGTTACCGGTATGATCAATACCTTCCAAGCAATTACCTTGTTTGGTACAGGTGACCCTAAATTAATGGCTGGTGGTATTTCGCAAGCACTTGTTACTACGGTACTTGGTCTGGTTGTGGCTATTCCTACGGTATTTTTATACACCTTACTTAATACTCGCTCAAAGAATTTATTGCTTATTTTACAAGAGCAAAGCGCGGGTATTATCGCTGAGCGTAGCGAAAAGGGAGCGTAACCCATGGTGCTATTGATTGACTCAATCAATGCTATCCGTGATTTTCTCGACACCGGTGGCCAAGTTCTGTTGGTCATCGGAGTGTTAATCTTCGCGATGTGGTTATTGATACTCGAGCGATTTATTTATTTCTTTAATGGTTTTCGCAGTTACAAACATGCCGTTAAAAGTAGTTGGACAGGCCGCGTTGAGCGTAACAGCTGGAATGCAGAGCAAATACGCCAAGCCACGATTTCCCGCGCAGGGATGAAGCTAAACAGCAACTTAGCGCTGATCAATGTGATGGTTGCTTTATGTCCTTTGTTAGGGTTACTCGGTACGGTGACAGGGATGATAGAAGTATTTGATGTGATGGCAATTACCGGAACGGGCAGTGCACGTTCAATGGCATCCGGTGTATCGAAAGCAACTATCCCAACCATGGCCGGTATGGTCGGTGCGTTATCAGGGGTGTTTGCCTCAACCTACTTACAGCGTAAAGCGAAGCGTGAAGTTGCACTACTTGAAGACAGCATGGTTTTAGACCATTAAAACAACAATTTTTAGTATGTGGCGACAGCCACATGCAATCAGGAGAATAAAATGAGAGCCCCATTAGGAAGCCTTTTTCAAGAAGATGAAGCAGAAGAAATTAACATGACACCAATGCTTGATGTTGTCTTCATTATGCTTATTTTCTTCATTGTAACTGCCTCTTTTGTAAAAGAAGCTGGCATAGATGTAAATCGCCCAGAAGCAGCCACCGCGGTAAAGAAAGAACGCGCTAATATCTTAGTCGCGATTTCTGACAAAGGGGAGATTTGGATCAATAAACGTCAAATTGATGTACGAGCCGTGCAGGCGAATATTGAGCGTTTAAAAGCTGAAAATCCACAAGGTAGTGTGGTTATCCAAGCTGATAAAAAAGCTACCACAGATACCCTTATTAAAGTGATGGATGCAGCACGCGCCGCTGGTGTATTTGATGTGTCTATTGCGGCACAAGAAGCCTAAGGAAGCCATAATGCGTTATTTAGTAGCATTATTAGTTGCCGGTGTCGTCACCTTTATGTTGTTTTTAGGCATGCAGGCACTGATCACCGGTGGTGAAGGGGCGATGACGGAGCCGGCCAAGGGCAATGTGCTTGATTTTGTACGCTTGAAAAAAGAAGAAACCGTGCAAAAGAAAGAACGTAAACCGCAAAAACCACCGACCCCAAAAGAGCCGCCACCGCCAATGGAGTCACCGCAAATGCAAAACAGTGATCCCAATGCCGCGGCGTCTAATTTTGACTTTGGTGCCAGTGTGGATGCGGATGTAAGCCTCAGTGGCGGGCTGGCACTTGATTCAAGTGATGGTGAATACCTACCGATTGTGAAGGTCGCGCCAGTTTACCCGCGCAGAGCTTTATCGCGTGGTATTGAAGGGTATGTGATTGTTGAGTTCACAGTAACCAAGCAAGGCACAGTGCGTGACGCCAAAGTGGTGAGAGCTGAACCTGAATCATTGTTTGACCAAGCCGCTATTGATGCAGCACTTAAATTTAAATATAAACCACGCGTGATCGATGGTGAAGCCGTTGAAGTTGCGGGTGTACAGAATAAAATTTCTTTCCAAATTAACGGCTAGAAACAGAGGATTGCGATTATGAAATTATTAAAAACAGCATTAGCGTGTACTTTTGCGATAGGCACTAGTGTTGCGCTGCCAAGTTTAGTCTCTATGTTGCCTGGTGTTACTCTTGCGAGCGTTTATGCACAAGAGCAAAAAACCACCAAAGTGCCGGCACTGCGTGAAAAAGTGTATAGCCAATTAGCTCGCGCACAAAAGTTAGCTGATGATGGCGACGCTAAAGCAGGGCTTGAGGCGCTTGATAGCATCAAAGAACGTTCTTCTAGTATGAACTCCTATGAAATCGCCATGATGCATAATTTTTATGGTTTCATTTATTACAACGAAAATGATTTGTCTAAGGCGATTGCAGCATTTGAGAAAGTGATAGCAGAAGAGGGTATTCCTGAAACGTTACGTTTAAGTACCACCTTTAGCTTAGCGCAATTGGCGATGGCTAATAGTGACTATAATAAAGTTATTGATTTTTTAGCACAGTGGGATGCTATCAACACTAAGCCTAAAACTGATGCGTATTATGTACTGAAATCGCAAGCGTATTATCAGTTAAAAGATTACCAAAAAGGCATTGATAATATTAATTTAGCGATTGCCCAAAGCGATAGCGAAGGCAAACAGCCAAAAGAAAACTGGTTAGTATTACAGCGTGCTATGTATTATTCGCTTAACCAGACCGACAATGTTGTTGCTGTGTTAGAGCGTATGGTTAAGCTTTATAACAAGCCAGAATACCTGTCTCTTATACACATCT
>NZ_DRGM01000130.1 GCF_011050055.1 Pseudoalteromonas prydzensis
AATCGCGATCTGAGAAAGTATTAATATCGCCGCCGCCCCAAAACGAGTTATAGCTCACATCAAGTGACCACGCATTTTGGTAGTTAAAGTTCATGGTTGCACCCAAAGATTTACGGTCTTCAATAAATAAGAACATAGGGTCTGGTGTATTACCATTTACGTCATGAGAAAATACAAAACGTGGAGAGAAGTTAATACCTTTGTAAAGGTTAAAATAATCACCTTTAGCAATTAAGCGGTAACCCCAAGAAGATGCTGTGGCGAATGATTTTTCTTCAGCGCCATTTGATAAACCAAGTTGCAATGTTGAATAATCAGTAGTACCTGGGCCTGTAATTGTGCCACTACGGCCAGTACCGGATACATTTAAACGCATTTCGTCATATTCTGGCATGTTATGAATTTTTACTGCACCCACTTCACCAACTACAGCCCAACTATCAGCACCTAATGAAGGTCCAAATAAGTGAGTAGCCGTGAATTGAATTTGTGATGTATCACGTTCAATATAGCCTTGAGCAACTTCACCCGCACCAACAGAACTAATATCATCGCCAAAACTCATTTGCGAAATACCTGCAAAATCAGGACGAAGACCTGCAAGAGCTAACTGCTCAGGCATAGCTGTATAAAGTAACTCTACGTCATCAATTTGCAGTGGTTCATCTTGACGAAACGCAAACTCACCCGCAAAGGCTGTTTCACCAATAGTTGTGTTAAAACTTAAACCATATAGTTTAATATCTTCTGGGTAGTCGTTTTCAGCTTTAGAAAAAGCGGTTAAATCAGCAACATTATCTGACGTAATTTCTGTTGTCATGATCATCGCTAAATCTTGAGCAATTGCTGCCTGCGAAAAGTTTGATACACGACCAGATATAAGCGGACGACGACTGTGGTAGTTCACGTGGTATAACGCAATTTCAGTATCATTAAATTCAGGTAAAAATATACCTAAACGTAAACCGTACTGGCCGCCATCTTCAGGTTCTGTTTTACCATTATCCCCTTTGCCTTTTAATGCAACCTTAGTTGGGTAGGCAAGATACATTTGGGCTAATAAAGCGCTTCCTTCAGCACTTGAAGGATCAATACCTTGAGCAGCTGCTGCTAATGCAAAATCAGATGTTAGGTTATTTAAACTATCCGTTAAAAAAGCAACATCAATATCAGGATTAGACGTAAAGCCTAATTGAACATTCTGCTGATAACCATTTTCTGCTGCAAAGTCATTGGTAGAGAAGTATGTACCGGCTGCTGGTAAACGTGTTTCTTGCCATTGATATTGGTAGAAACCTTCAAGCGTAATGTTCTCAGTAATACCGAGCGATGCCCAAAGCATACCGATTGGTATAAATGCTTCTTTTAGCTCAGCGCCAGGTGCTTTTAATCGATCTATATCAACTGGGTTTACGTTAATACCATGAGATATAAGCGTACTTTCACCCCAGTTAACTACTTGCTGGCCTAAACGGACAGATAAAGGGTTATTACCATCATTTAAATCAAAATCGGCCCATACAAACGCATCTAATAAACGAATGTCGGCACAGCTTTGTGCTTTGGTGTCTTTATCGTCACACGGGTCAACCCCCTGCCCTGATGTAGGATTTGAATAAGCGTGGTACCCATCCATTAAAGCAAAGTCATAAAAATACATGAAGCGAGTGAACAAACCGTAGTTATCTTTATTTATTGAAAGGTCGTGTGTGCCCTTCAATAGTTTTGAGAATGAGTCACCACTATCAAAATTTAAATTACCCGCGTCACCGTTATTTGAATAAGACCCAGGTTGAGCCCATACATCTTGAGATGAGTAAATAGTGTTGTTTAGCGCTGGGTTGTATCCTGTCCAATCAAAGGCTGGATTATTACTTTTGCCAATTAGGTTAAAGTCTCTATCTTCTACGCGAACACTTTGCCCATATGAAAAGGTTGAATCGAAGGTAATATCAAAACCTCCAGCTTCAAATGTTACAGCTTGAGTACTTGCTGCAGATAAACCTAAGCTAGCGGCTGCTAAACCTATAGCGATTCTATTTTTAACAAAAAGCGATCTTCTTATCATTTTGGTTCCCCCCTGTCGCGGGTCATTTTGTGTGATCAAGTTATTGTTTTTAGTGTAATCATAACGATAGAAGCGAATCAGTAAAATTACAAATACTCGCTCTAATCTGTCATATACTTCTTATTCTGGTTAACGCTTACGTATTGGTAAGACGTCGTACCAGATAATTTATACACGTAATTTAACAATAGGACAAATTGAAATTAACAAAAATACAATATTTTTATGTATATATAACATAAAAACCGAGTGTCAGGCCACTCGCTCTAGGCGGATGAACTTGTTTTCGGGGGTTAATAAGAGTCTAAAACGGCCACGTACACCCAAGCTCGAAATGAAGGGCCTCAAATGCGTAGCAGCAAAACGAATTGTTTTACCGCCATCCTCTACAACTTGTAAAGAGCTAAAACGGCCATGGTAGTAATCCATGCACTCGTTATAGCTCAATCTTAAGGTAAAATAATACTCAATCATTTATGCGAGCGCTTTTTCAACCTTTTCATACAAGTCAGCACTTAGGCCATCTAAGTTGGCTAAGCGTTGTAATTGCAGCTTCATTGCTTGTGAGCGTACATCATCGTAACGCTTCCACGACATAAACGGTGTTAACATACGAGATGCATTTTGTGGATTAATTGCATTAAGTTTTATTAATAAATCACCTAATAACGCATAGCCTTGAGCATCTGCTCGATGAAATTGTGCTGTATTAAAGTGGCTAAAACTTCCTACAAGTGCACGTACACGGTTAGGATTTGAAAAATCAAAACACGGGTGTTCGTAAAGTGCCTTAATATCATCTATAGCAGTACTGCCTAATTGCATAGCTTGCAGTGCAAACCACTTATCCATGACTAAAACATCATGACGCCACTGACTATCAAAATGACTCAAAAGCTCATCTCTAACAGGGTGTGAAGCTTTTACCACAGCGCTTAGGGCACCAAGTACATTAGTCATATTAGTCGAGCTTGCAGCTTCTTTAATAAAGGTTACAGCTTCTGGACTTTGTGTTTTAGCAAGGTAGTGCAGACATATTTGCTTTAAAGCACGATTCGCAACAGCGCTTGCACTTATACTGCCATCATCTTCAAGAGATTCGTAACAACTAAGCAGCTCATCAGCAAGTTCATCAGCAATTTGTTGCTCAAACTTTTCTGTTATTTCAATAATGTCATCTACAGGTATTACATCAAATTCAGCAGCTAACGTGTCAAAACTCGGCAATTTAAACAGCTCTGCAATTAAAGCTAAATCGCCCTCTTTGGTGTTTATAAGTACACGTAGCGCATTTATAATTTCGCTGCTTAATACGCTATTCGTTGCATCGGTGATTTGAGATTTAATCGCCTTAATGAATAGCTGCTGTTGTGCATCCCAACGTGAAAAATCACTGCGCGCAAAACGCATAATATGCAATAGTTCGGGCTCTGTTGTTTGCTGGTTTAAAATACAAGGAGCAGAAAAGTCTTCGAGTAAAACCGCAACAGGCTTTTCTAAAATATTATCAAAGCTAAATGTTTGAGTCGCATTAGTTACATCGAGTACATGATCTAGCTTTTTACCTTTATATTGCAGAGCAATACTTTGTCCATTGGCATCAAGTAGTTCAATAGCAAAAGGTATATGAAGCTTTTTATTCTCTGGCTGATTAGCTGGCGCTGTTTGCTCGATTGTCAAAGTGTATGTATTTGAGCTGCTATCAAATTCTTGAATTGCATTTAAACGCGGTGTACCTGATTGGCTGTACCATTGTTTAAATTGCTCTAAATCAACACCTGATGCATCGCTCATCGCACTTACAAAGTCATCACATGTAACTGCTTGCCCATCGTGGCGCTCAAAGTAAAGCGTCATCCCTTTTTGAAAGTTAGTTTCACCCAGTAATGTGTGCATCATACGGATAACTTCAGCACCTTTATCGTATACAGTTACTGTATAAAAGTTATTCATTTCAATAACTTTCTCAGGGCGAATTGGGTGAGCCATAGGGCCTGCATCTTCGCTAAACTGATGCGTACGCATAACTTTGACCGCATCAATTCGGTTAAGTGCACGAGAGCCTAAATCACTACTGAACTCTTGGTCTCTAAATACAGTTAACCCTTCTTTTAGCGATAACTGAAACCAATCTCTACAAGTAACTCGGTTACCTGTCCAGTTATGAAAGTACTCATGCCCTACAATGGATTCAATCGTATGGTAGTCTTTATCTGTGGCTGTTTCTTGATTAGCTAATACGCATTTACTGTTAAAAACGTTTAGCCCTTTATTTTCCATCGCGCCCATGTTGAAAAAATCGACGGCTACAATCATATAAATATCAAGGTCATACTCTAAATTAAAGCGTTCTTCATCCCACTGCATTGCCTTTTTGAGTGAGGCAATAGCATGGGGTGTTTTAGATAAATTACCTTTATCAACAAACAATGCTAATTCTACATCTCTGCCGCTTTTAGTCGTGTACGTATCTTTTAAAACATCAAAATCGCCCGCTACAAGTGCAAATAAATAGCTCGGCTTTTTAAATGGGTCTTGCCATTTCACAAAATGACGACCATCTTGTGTTTCACCACTGTCTACTTGATTACCATTAGAAAGAAGTTGTAGATACTTTTTATCGGCAATAATAGTTACATCAAACGTGGCAAGTACATCAGGGCGGTCCATGTAATAGGTGATCTTTCTAAAACCCTGCGCTTCACACTGTGTACAATACGCACCGCCAGATAAATACAAACCCTCTAAAGAAGTATTCGTCTCAGGCGATATCTCGGTCACAATACTTAATTGGCAACTATCCGGTAGGTTATTAATTATTAGCTGCTCGCCAATAATTTCATAATCAGTTATATCAACCGTATCAATAGATAAAGACAGTAAGCGTAAATCAATACCATCAAGCACTAAAGGTGCTTTTTTATCACCAACACGCGTAAGCGTTAGCAAAGAGCTTACTTTGGTTGATAATGGCTGTAAGTCAAAGGTTAGCTCTGTGTGGTCAATTAAAAAATCAGGAGCTTTATAGTCTTTAAGATATTGTGCTTGAGGTTTACTTGATTCAGTCATAGATACTCCAAAACAGC
>NZ_DRGM01000131.1 GCF_011050055.1 Pseudoalteromonas prydzensis
GCGTTTACCTTGCGCACGCTTGGCTTTTAAATACGCTTTGGTTAGCGGGTAACTAATTGAGTGATCGCCACCAATACCAAAAATACCTTTATCAGTAAACGTTGCATAAAAGCTATCGCACACATCTTCAGTAATTGATAGCGGACTTACGTAATACTCACTGTTTGGGTTGTCGTATAACGCTTTTTGACAATTGCTGATTGTTGCGTCATTAAGGTATTTATCGTGTAACAGGTGTGGAATAACCCGTACATCCCCTAAATCAAACGACTTAGCCTGAGGCTGCTGATCAATCAAAGTAGAGCGTAAAAATAATGGCCCCCAGTTTGCGCCACGTAAAATACCGCCGCCACAATCAGAGCTAATACCTAAAGTCACCGCTTTATGTTCACTGTGGTTTAGGCTATCAAGTGACTCGCGCCATAAGGTATCGACATTATCTTCTTGTCCATACAGTTTTATGCGCAGTGCTGCTTTACGCTCTTTTGCGGTATTCACCGTAAAAACGCCATCACCAGGTGGGCATAAACAGTGTTCAACTTTACTTTTAAATGTCTGCCATTGTGTGCTCATAACGATTCCTTACTGTGTTCTTTTGCGTAATTATGCAAAAAGAAAGCTGCTAAAAATAAATTTAATAAAAGCTTCATTTGCCATTATCGACTTAGCTAAATGCTCATAACCGAGCCAACAGCGCCTGCTAACAAATGTTTTATATTCATATAAAACATGTAGTTAACCTTTATTTTTTAACAGCGTATAAATTCAAATTATATGCTTAGTAAGATAGATATAGTGTCTACACGGACAAGTCAACCAGCATGGCTATTGCATCGTTCTTCTAGCTGCTTGATTATTCAAATGTAATGAATAAACCTTAATTTATAAAAACGGACATCCGTCCTGTACAGCATTTCGCATTCTGGTAATTATGCTAAATTGACAACGACTGTTTAAAAATTAATGTGGGAATCACGTTAAATTCAAAAGTCATAATTTCAAAAGTAATAAGGCTTCACTATGGAAAAGGTATTTCACTTAGGACTCACTCGTAACGATTTACAAGGCGCAACACTGGCTATTGTGCCGGGCGATCCAGACCGTGCTGCACGTATTTCTACGTTTCTTGAAAACCCAACATGCCTTGCTCAAACCCGTGAGTTTCATGTTTATTTAGGGCAACTCAACGGCCACTCGGTGGTGATTTGCTCAACCGGTATTGGTGGTCCCTCAACTTCCATTGCTGTAGAAGAACTTGCACAATTAGGCGTTGAAACGTTTTTACGTATTGGTACAACGGGCGCTATTCAACCGCATATTAATGAAGGTGACATTTTAATCAGCCAAGCCTCTGTACGTTTAGATGGCGCAAGTCAGCATTTTGCCCCCCTTAGCTTTCCTGCCGTATCAGATTTTTTTGCAACCCAAGCGATGGTTAATGCCTGTGGTAATTTAGGGATTGATTTTCATATTGGAATTACAGCATCAAGTGATACCTTTTACCCAGGGCAAGAGCGTTACGATACCTACTCAGGTTATGTACCAAAAGCGTTTCAAGGTAGCTGTGAAGAATGGCAGAAGCTGGGCGTAATGAACTATGAAATGGAATCGGCAACGTTATTTACCATGTGTGCAGCACTGGGCTTAAAAGCCGCCTGTGTGGCCGGCGTATTAGTTAATCGTACTCGCCAAGAAATCCCCAATGTAGATCACGGCGAGATTGAGAAAAAATCAGTCGCCGTGGTACTTGAAGCTGCTAAATTGCTACTGGCTTAACAGCTAAGCTGATACTTTGCAGTGCCGGTAAGTCAGTATAACTTGCCAGTACTGCTTGACTTACCATTAACTGATTTTCTTTCCCTTGCGTTTGTACCAGCTCAATCCCTTTAACAACATCTTTCGTCATCGCCAAGCCGGCTAAATGTAACTGGCTTATCGCACTTTGCAGTGGCGATAAACTAGGGCTATAGGCGGCATTTTCAGCGTAGCGGCCATAAAAATCACCGTTTGCAAAAGTGCTAATTTTTACCGCGCTGTAATTTTCAGAGTAAGGTACATACGCACTAAGCGCACAACTTAGCAAGATTTTGTCCAGTTCAGCAGTTGCAACAAACTGATGCTGTTGTGGAGCGGGATTAAACAAACTATACGGATTACCTAAATCATTAGGTCCAAAAGCGTAAGGCAGTAAGTCGGCTAATTTAAACTGCTGTTTTGGCAATAGAATATCAAAGCTCTGCGCATCCGCTAATTCATTCATAAATTGACGGCAATAACCACAAGGTGCATCACTGATAGCAATTTTGATAATTTTTTTCGCGCCATTAAGCCACGCATTATTAATAGCCGATTGCTCTGCGTGCACTACCAAGCTTAATGCTTGCTGGGCAAATTCAACATTCGCGCCAAAATAAAAATGTTGCTCACCTTGTGAGTCGAGGCCACACACTATTGCCCCTACAAAAAACTGGGAAATAGGTGCAACGGCAAACTGCGCCGCAATAGGAAGACAAGCACGTAATATTGCATCCACTGGCTGATCATGCTGTTGACATAGGGTTGCCACATCAGAGCTGGGTAAAATACCCGCATGATGCTTTATTATAAGATACAACTGTTGTTGTTGCTCAGCACTGAAGCTAAAAACAGTACCAGCTTGAGTAGGTATTGTAGGCATAGACTAGTTTCATAATTGAATGGCTAACTAGTCTAAAAGGTTCAACGCTTAAATGCTAGGCTGATTTACTAACCAATTTTTAGCGCTAGTAAAACAATCGAAATTTTCTGCTTTGAGATCAAAACGTTTTGCCTTTTGTAAAAACAAATCGTGCATAAAACCGTCAAAACTAACGACCCTAGCAATAAAACAACTTGCTAACCAATTTGACACAGCTGGCATTATCGTTAGCAAATCACTGGCCGGAAATTTATGCGTCAACTCAGACACATCAACGAGTAATTTATTACTGCCGTAAATAACTACATACTGCTGGGCTATTTGATAAAAGTTCATCACATCCTGTGCACTTGCCGTCCCTCTGAGCGTCATCATAATTAATGACGTGGATGCATCATACGTGATGCAAGTAGACACATTTGACATTTTAACTACTCGGTAATTAATACACTTGCCATAGAGGCAAAACTGCGCACATTCTAGATAAAAAAACACTACAGTCAATATCTAACAATAAATCAGGTCAGACCAGGTTGATAATTCAAACTAAAGGATGTCTTTTGGTGCTAAAAAAACACCTTATTATAACCAAGTTATAACCTGCAACAGCTTACCGATAGGACGTTTAATGGGGATAAATATAACTTACTTAGGAATATATGCGCCGAACCTTACCAGCACGGCGCACGATTTGTGATCACTTGACCAACTAATGGACCCTCACGCAGTTAAACATCGCAAAGAAGTCCACTCCTAACTATTAGCTAATCAACCGGTATTACGCATCCCCGCGGCTATACCTGTCATAGTGATCATAAGTGCATTATCGATATCACCAGAGCTGCCTTCTGCCGCCTCGCGCGAACGCTTAAGTAACTCAACCTGAAGTACATTAAGTGGATCCGTATACGGGTTACGCAGGCCTATAGATTCTTTGATCCAAGGTTGATCAGCCAGTAAGCTTTGTTGCGGGCTTAACGATTGCACCAATGCAATCGCTTGCTTAAGCTCTTCGCGAAGTTTATCTCCCAGAGGCTTATATTGCTCTTCAACTAAGGCATCATCATAATGCGCACTTAACCAGCTATCCGCCTTACTAAATACCATTTCCAGCATTTCTAAACGAGCACGGAAGAACGGCCATTGTTGACTCATTTCATTAAGCGTCTCTGCGCCGTACTTTTCAAGTGCCGCTTGTAATCCCGTTAAGGCACCTAACCAGGCTGGCAACATTAAACGGTTTTGGCTCCATGCAAAAATCCACGGTATAGCCCGCAGGCTTTCAACGCCACCATGTGGATTACGTTTTGCTGGGCGAGAACCTAAAGGTAACTTACCAAGTTCTTGCTCCGGCGTAGCCATTCGAAAGTAAGGGACGAAATCTTCGTCAAAACGCACCACATTACGGTAATGCTCACATGACTTTTCGCTGATCAGCGCCATTACATCACGCCATTCATCTTTTGGCTCTGGTGGTGGTAGCAAATTACTTTCGAGCACCGCACCGGCGTAAATATTCAAGCTTTCAAGGGCAACATTTGGTAAACCAAATTTAAAGCGGATCATTTCCCCTTGCTCTGTTACACGCAGGCCGCCTTTGAGTGAACCTGGTGGTTGCGAACGTAGGGCTTGGGCAGCAGGTGCGCCACCACGGCCAACCGTACCACCACGACCGTGGAATAATACCAGCTCGATACCACGTTCTTCGGCTAACTGTACGAGTTTATCCATCGCTTCATATTGCGCCCAACCCGCGGCCATCATACCCGCATCTTTGGCTGAATCTGAATAGCCGATCATCACGTTTTGCACGCCTTCAGCTTGACCACGATACCAATTATTATCCAATAACTGGGTAATAACATCGCTGCCTGCATTTAAGTCATCTAAGGTTTCAAATAATGGTGCAACAGGCAGTTTAAAGCTACAGCCGCTTTCTTTTAATAACAGTTGCACTGCTAGAACATCAGACGCTGTGCGTGCCATTGAAATGATGTACAAACCAAATGTAGAAGCATCTTGCTTAGCAATCACATCAAAGGTATCGAGCACTTCTTTAACGTCTGCACTTGGTTGCCAATGTTTTGGAATAAGCGGACGACGAGAATTAAGTTCTGCCAGTAAAAATGCTTGTTTGTCTTCTTCTTGCCATTGGTCGTAATCGCCTAAACCTAAATAGCGAGTTAACTCAGAAAACACACCGCTGTGACGCGATGAATCTTGGCGTACATCTAATTTAGCTAAGCGGATACCAAAACTATTAATGCGACGAAGCACATCCAGCAGTAAGCCATTGGCAACTACGCCCATGTTGGTTTTTAACAATGAACGATAACAGGCTTCAAGCGGCTGCTTTAACTGGTTAATATCAGTCACCACATCTTGTGCATCTGTGCGCTTATTCATAATCTTAGCGCCAAGGTGAGCAACCGTTTCGCTTACTTGTGCTTTAAGTACTTTCAGCACTGCACGATACGGTTCAAAATCTTGCCCTGCGAGCTCAACTAATTCGTCACTTGCTTGCGACATTGAAAGCTCAGTGCTCAAAGTGTCGATATCACGGCTGTATAGGTCAAGTGCCATCCAACGACCATGATCAAGTACTTGTTGAGTCACTTGTGCAGTTACAAACGGGTTACCATCGCGATCGCCGCCCATCCAAGAGGTAAACTCAACAGGACTGTAATCATTAGGTAACTCTAAATCCAAATGCTGTTTAACTTCTTTACTAAAATCGCGTAAAAAGCGTGGCACTGCATGCCAAAGGCTGTTTTCGATAACTGCAAAGCCCCATTTTGCTTCATCGATTGGGGTTGGCCGAGAACGACGGATGTCATCGGTGTGCCATGCTTGGCTGATCAACTGCGCAATACGGTTTAAAATATTTTCACGCTCATAAGGCAGGTTATCGGTGCGCTCAAGCGCAGCTAAACAATCACTTAGCTCTACATGTTTATTGATAATGGTACGACGTGTTACTTCAGTAGGGTGTGCGGTTAACACCAAATTGATATGCAGCTTTGCGAGCGTGTCGGCAATTTGATTGGGATTGACTTTACCGGTTTGAGCCTGACTAGCCAGCGCTTTTAAAGTTTGCGTAAGCGGGCTTAATTGGCAAAAACCAACATCATTAAAACGTGAGATAGTGTGAAATTGCTCTGCAACATTCGCTAAATTTAAGAAGTGATTAAAAGCACGAGCTACCGGTAGCAACTCTTCATCGGTTAAAGCATGCAGAACATCAATTAAGGCTTGGCGGTCTTGCTCGTTTCCTGTGCGTGAGGATTTTGCTAAAGCACGAATTTCTTCCACTTTATCTAAAATCGCAGGTCCTTGGGCGTCTTTAATCGTTTGGCCTAATAACTGCCCTAATAAATTAACGTTCCCACGCAAGGCGGCATATTGTTCACTCATTCCTGATACTCCATTGTTGATGTTTATACCATAAAGGTACTAATAATAAGCTGTCTTCGATTTTTAAGTGTGGAGTGTGAGATAGATAAAAAATCGACATTCTGCTTACCTTTATATTTGTAAGACACTATTAATATCATCCCAGCAGTTAATTTAACAGATCCAAAGCTTATTCTATTTCGTAACAAGAAATAATGTACCGATCAATTAAGACATGCTTATGATCATTTTTTACGATGCTAACTGCCCTTTATGCACCAAAGAAATGCGATTGTTAAAAGAGGCTGATAAACATAATAAAATCGCTTTAGAAGACATTAACGCTGATGATTTTGAGCAACGTTTTAATCATATAAAGCGCCAAGATGCACTGGCTTTTTTACATGGTCAACGCGATAACGGTGAAATGATTTACGGATTAGATGTGACATTTGCAGCATGGCAAACGGTTGGCCGTCATTCATGGCTAAAGCTGTTACAATTGCCGGGAATACGTTTTATTGCCGACCTAGGTTATCGCTTGTTTGCTAAATATCGCAGACAGATCACACGCATTTTTTGTCAATCAAGTTGCGGAATAAAATAATGACTAACGTTTATATTATGTTCGGCGCAAGCAGTGCAATTGCCCGCGCGTATCTAAAAGAAATTGCCAAACACGATCCGCAAGCTGTGGTTTTTTGTGTAAGTCGCAGCACGATTGACACATCAGCTGTCGATATTACTGTTGAACAGTTTGTTTGTGACTATTCCAAAGCAAGTCTAAATGAGTTAACAAACTTACTTAAAGGGCGCGAGGTGTCTCCAACTCAGGTGATTATTTTTAATGGCCAATTACATTTTTCGCAATCTATGCCTGAAAAAAAACTCGACGATATTGATGAGCATTATTTCAATACCTTGCTCAACACCAATGCACTGACTCCCATTTTATGCCTGCAAGCAATCGCACCGTTACTGAACCATAAAATACCTTGTACTATAACGGCCTTAAGCGCTCGGGTAGGTAGCATTACAGACAATAACTTAGGTGGCTGGTACAGCTATCGCGCCTCAAAAGCAGCACTCAATATGTTATTTAAAACCGCAGCGATTGAACTGGCACGCAGGGCAAAACAGACGAGATTGGTACTATTTCATCCGGGCACAACAGATACTGAGTTATCAAAACCATTTCAAAAAAATGTTCCCGCAGGCAAACTATTCAGCCCTGATTTTGTGGCTAAGCAACTTTATACCCTGTTACAGCAACCAGAGCAGCTAACGGATGTAGGGCAACCTGCTTATCTTGATTGGCAAGGCAAACATATAAATTGGTAAGGAATTTTATGCATTTCACAAAACAACAGATCAATGAACTAGAGCAGCGGTTTCGGACACATTTAATCAATTCATTATCTGGTTTTAAAAGCGCTAACCTTATTGGCACACAAGACAAACTTGGTAACACTAATCTAGCTATTGTCAGTTCGGTATTTCATTTAGGCGCGCACCCACCTTTAGTAGGCATGATCATGCGTCCGCACAGTGTGCCTCGTCATACTTTTGAAAACATATTAGAGACCGGCGTTTATACTATCAACCAAGTGAATAGCGAGATTTATCAACAAGCACATCAGACTTCCGCTCGCTATGATAAAGATGAATCTGAATTTGCTGCCACAGGTTTAACAACCGAGTACCTAGCTGATTTTTACGCTCCGTTTGTCGCGCAAAGCCGCTTAAAATACGCTGTAAAATTAGTTGAACACCAACACCTAGCAATTAATGGTACTGAACTGGTGATTGGTGAAATTATTGACTTACATGTTGACGATAATGCAGTGCAAGAAGATGGTTTTATTGATTTAGCGTCAATTCATACGGTAGCTGTCAGTGGCCTCGATAGCTACCACACAACGCAGGCAATCGCCCGCTTACCTTATGCAAAAAAAACACCTTAAATTTACTAAGCTTCAGTAAAGGATTGATAGTACTGCGCTATGAAATCAATCAAAGCACGAACAGCGGGTAACTGTCCTCTTCTTGAAGGGTATACTAAATGAATAATATCCTTCTTAGGCTGCCATTGCGGTAAAAGGTGGATTAAGGAGCCCTGTTTTAATTGTTCGTTTACCATTAAAGAGGGTAACTGTACTACTCCGACTCCTTTTAAAGCAGCACTTCGCAGCGCAACCATATCTGTGGTTACATAACGGGGTGTATGGGAGACAGCTATTTTTTCATTTTCAGTGCCTGACAAAGTCCATGCATATTGATGCTGCGGCTCACCCAGCCCTAAACTTGGCCATTGTACGAGATCAGTTGGCGTAGCGGGCAAACCCATTTTCTCAACCAGTGCCGTACTAGCGACCAAGCATAAGCCTCGCTCTGATAACCGCTTTAACACTAAATCACTGTCTTCAAAGGGTTCTGGACGAACACGAATAGCAATATCAACTCCCTCTGCTAGCAAATCTACCCGTCGATTGGTCGCTTCAAGGTGGACCTGTACTTTGGGGTATTCAAGCATAAAATCGGCAATGACGTGTCCTATATGTACATGTAAAAGAGCAACCGGGCAGGTTAATTTTATAGTACCGCAAGGCTCTGCATGACTAAATTCAATAACCTGTTGCGCGGCTTCTGCTTCAACCAACATTGCTTTGCAGTGAGTTAAAAAAGTAAAGCCACAGGAAAAAACAAATCATTATTGCTGAAGTAGTAACTGAAGTATGCGTTGCATTCCCCGCTCTATCCGCTTTAGCAGAAGGTTTTGAAGTCTTCGTGATCACTGATGCTTCAGGCACCTTTAATGCTATGACTCGTGATGCAGCATGGGAGCGCATGTCTGCTGCTGGCGCACAACTTATGAGCTGGTTTGGTGCTGCCTGTGAATTACATAGAGATTGGCGTAACGATGTTGAAGGGCTTGGTACTTTATTCTCAAACCATATTCCTGATTATCGTAACCTAATAAACAGCTACTCAACCTTCCAAGCTAAATAACCTACTATTAAACAAGGGGCAAGCCCCTTGTTTTGTTATTAACAACCAAAAGAATATAATCGATTTACATACCTAGCATGCTCGTTTGATGCACCTTATTTATCGATCAAAAAAACAACCACCCATCCACAAACTAATACCGCTGAGCAACCAGAGCAGTGCATAGTTTTGCCACAACTGTGCATTGTTATAGACCTTTTGTGGGTTATTTTTATCAACCAATAGACAACAAGGTAGACCTTGTTTAAATCGAGAAAATAGCGTTTTATCATAACTTATCAACACACTATGTAAGTGGCTATTAAATCTAAAACTAACTAACATTGACTCTGGTGGCAGTAATTCATGTGCGCCAATACGTGTATTAACTGCATTGGTAATATCATCAATTTCACATACTCGCCAACGCTGCTTACTTACTTTACATTTTAACCACCTGAAAATAGGCAATAAGCCTGCACCAACAAAACAACCACCTAATATAAAAAGCATGGTGCTCATCATTATTAACCTTATAAAGATTGATACACGTGATATGCGGCTATTAAATCACTCAATGCCGTACCCACAGATTTAAACACCGTAATATCGATTTCATTAATACGAGCATAGATGTTTGCTTTCGCTAACTCAGCTAATTCGGCGCATAGTTGCTGCTCGTTGAATACTCCTTCCTTTATTGGAATAAGTAACTCACCGGCTTCGCTTAATACATTTGCTTTGCTATCAACGTAAACGCGACTACGTGTAATTGTTGCGGTATCGCATTCTCTTGCGTCACTATGGTGGTTACCAATTAAATCAACATGGGTGCCTGATTTTAACCAATTGCCATCAAATAATGGGGTTGCACAGCACGTAGCACAACTGATCACATCTGCACTGTAAATTGTGGCCTCGTTACTTTGCCCTATTACAAATTCGACTTCAGTAAACGCCCCTTGTAAGCGACTTTGTAAAGCTAACAGCTTTTCTTGATTCCGAGCAATTAAAGTGACTCGTTTAAAATTTCGGACAGCCAAATGCGCTCGCACCATATACTCGGCTAAGTTACCACTGCCAAAAAATACTAAATGTTTACTATTCTCACGGGATAAATAATGGCTGGCCAGTGCAGACACTGCTGCTGTGCGCCATAAAGTAATACGCGTACCATCAACTAAAGCTAACGGCTCGCCATGCTCTCGCGAAAACAACATTATTTTAGAATACAAAGACTCATACCCAGCTTGGCTATTTTTAGGAAAATACGTAAATGCTTTAACACCAATTACGTGCTCGTTCCATGCGGGTAATACCGCAAACGAATCATGGTTTAAATCACTATTATCAAGCTCATACACATTTCGCTTAGGCATACCAAAATCGCGAGCAAAGCCTTGCTGCATTGCGGTTAATAAACTCTCAAAATTAAGGACATTATCGATGTGTGCTTGCTCTATAACTTGCATTGTTATAGCTCCAACTCAAAAGGTTTAGGGGCATGTGTTAAAATCTCATAGCCCGTGTTGGTAATTAAGATGTCCTCTTCTAAACGCACACCACCAAAATCAGGGATATAAATACCCGGCTCTATGGTAATCACATTACCAACGTCTAATATGTGCTTGCAATTGCTATTGATAAACGGCTGTTCGTGTAAGAAAAGCCCTAGCCCGTGACCAAGTCCTTGCCCAGCATAATCCCCAAAACCAGACCCATCGAGTATGCGTTGTGATGCATTTTGTAAGTCAATGCAATGAACGCCAGGTTTGATTAAATCAATCGCAGCTTGTTGCGCCGTCGCTACAGCATTGTAAATTTTCGCTTGTTTAGTTGATGCTTGGCCTAATACGTAGCTACGGGTCATGTCTGAGCGATAGCCGTTAACAACAGCGCCAAAATCGAGGGTAATAAAATCACCTTCTTTAAGTACGCGATTACTTGGGCTGCCATGGGGTAGCGATGTACGCTCTGCAAACATTAAAATCGTAGCGAACGCCATGCCTTCTGAACCTAGTTTTTGCATTCTAAACTCTAGCTCTAGTGCTAAATTTCGCTCACTCACCCCTTCTTTAAAATAAGGTAAAGTTTGAGATAAGGCTTCATCAGCAATGGCGGCTGCGGCTTTAATCTGTGCAATTTCCCACTCATTCTTGATCATTCTTAGGCGCTCAACCAAGCCTTGCACCGCCACCAAAGTGTGATCAGTTAATTCATCAGCCACTTGCTGCCAAAGCGCTACATTAATAAATACGGCATCAAAGCCTAGTTGACTATTGGCGGGTATAAAACGATTAATACAATAGCCCAAACTTTCGTTGTCGCGATCACGGCTTATCACTTCAAAACCTTGGCACTCTGCTTGAGCACGTTCAAAATAACGATAGTCAGTGATCAATACACAACTTTGTTGCGTGACAATCGCATAAGCAGCATTACCACTAAAGCCGCTTATGTAGCGAATGTTCTCATGGCCTAATACTAATAACGCCGTTAAATTTTGCTCTGTCATACATTGTTTTATTAATTGTTGGCGATAGGGCAAAGTGTTAACATTGAAAGTATTTTGGGTTCAGTATTTAACGTGAACATTTGGCAGTCATGCAATGTTAAAACACATACTGCAATTATTCCTCGTGTTACAGGCACAGCTTTTGTTACAGGCAAACATACA
>NZ_DRGM01000132.1 GCF_011050055.1 Pseudoalteromonas prydzensis
TCAAGCCGATATGGGCTCTGCATTTTTCGCCCCATCAATTAGCTTTTTAAAGCAGTTGTAACGGTTTGAATTGGTAGATTTATACCGTATCAAATAAAATACGCACGCGTTCGAGGGTTACGTCAATCTCGGAAATTTTTGCAGGGGCGATAAAAATCGTATCGTCTCCAGCGATAGTGCCAAGCACACCATCCGCTTTACCTAATGAATCTAATAAACGGGCGATCAGCTGTGCAGCGCCTGGGCTGGTACGAATGATAATCATCATTTCGTTGTGCATAATATCAATCACTAACTGACGTAACGGGCTTTTTGCCGTAGGTACGCCCATTTCAGCAGGTAAACAATAGACCATTTCTTGTTTGGCATTACGAGTGCGTACCGCGCCAAACTTGCTTAACATCCGCGACACTTTACTTTGACTAATATTATCAAAGCCTTGCTCTTTTAGGGCATCAACAATTTCACCTTGTGAACCAAAGTTTTCTTCTTTTAAAAGTGCTTTAAAGGCCTTTACTAATGCTTCTTGTTTATCTTGAGGTTGCATATTATAGGTTCTTATTCATAAGTGATGCGCTAATTGTACACAATGTTGCATACTTATGCAGTAGTTGTTTGCTTTTGCGCTGGGTTTTAGTGCTGTAAACCTGCAAGTTTACAACTATGGTCTAAATTATACGTGAAATAAGCAGGATAAATTTGTCTTTAGGCGTTAATTTCATTATCTTAGTGCCACAAATATTTTCTACCTTAAATTACGGAGAATTCCAATGAAAGTTGCTGTATTAGGTGCTGCTGGCGGTATCGGCCAAGCGTTGTCTTTATTATTAAAAACAGGCTTACCAGCTGGTTCTGAATTATCACTTTATGATGTTGCTCCAGTTGTTCCTGGTGTTGCTGTTGATCTTTCTCACATCCCAACTGACGTTAAAGTTGCAGGTTTTGGTGCTGATGCATTAGATCAAGCGTTAACTGGTTGTGATATCGTGCTTATCCCTGCTGGCATGCCACGTAAGCCTGGTATGGACCGCGCTGATTTATTCAACGTAAATGCTGGTATTATTAAAACATTAGCAGAAGGCATTGTTGCTAACTGTCCTAAAGCACTCGTGGGTATTATCACTAACCCAGTAAATGGTACTGTGCCAATTGTTGCTGAAGTATTCAAAAAAGCGGGTACTTACGATGCTAAACGTGTTTTCGGTATCACTACTTTAGATGTGATCCGTTCTGAAGCATTTGTAGCTGAGCTTAAAGGTGTTGATGTTGCAACTGTGAAAGTACCAGTAATTGGTGGTCACTCAGGTACAACGATTCTTCCGCTTCTTTCTCAAGTTGAAGGTGTTACTTTCACTGCTGATGAAGTTGCTGCACTTACTCCTCGTATCCAAAATGCTGGTACTGAAGTAGTTAACGCTAAAGCGGGCGGTGGTTCTGCAACATTATCAATGGGTGCTGCTGCTGCTCGTTTTTGTATGTCGCTAGTGAAAGGCCTACAAGGTGAAGACGTAGTAGATTACGCATACGTTGCTGTTGAAAATGGCGATGCTGCATACTTTGCACACCCAGTACGTTTAGGTAAAAACGGCGTAGAAGAAATTCTTTCTTACGGCGAGTTAAGCGCATTTGAACAGCAAGCTAAAAACGACATGCTCGATACGCTGAAAAAAGACATCCAAGAAGGTGTTGATTTCATCAACGCTTAATTGCTAAGTCGATTGATACAAAAAAGCCTGCATTTGCAGGCTTTTTTATGCTCGAAGGATTTTTAATAGATTAGGTATTTATTAGTGATTACGATCAACGGCAATACGTGCCAAGCTAACGAGTGCCTCTTTATATGGCGATTCATCTAATACCGCCAAGCATGCAATGGCTTTATCAGCTTCTTCGTTGGCTTTATCCATTGTAAACTCAAGCGCTTTAGTTTCATTGAGTGCAGCTAAAATTGCATCTAAGTGATCCATTCCGTTACTGTGTTCAATAGCATCACGGATCAGTTGCACTTGCTCTGCATTCCCGTGGCGCATTGCATAAAGTAATGGCAGGGTTGGTTTACCTTCAGCTAAGTCATCACCAATATTTTTACCTAATTGCTCTGCATCAGCATTGTAGTCAAGTACATCATCTACCAATTGAAAAGCGGTGCCTAAGTGCATACCGTACAAGTTAAGCGCTTTTAATGTTGCCTCGCCTTGATTTGTGATGATGGCGGCAAGACCGGTTGCAGCCTCAAACAGTTTTGCTGTTTTCGAGTAAATGACCTGCATGTAACTATCTTCAGTGGTATCAGGGTCATTGCAGTTCATTAGCTGTAACACTTCACCTTCGGCAATCACATTGGTTGCATCGGCGAGTATTTGCATCACTTGCATTTTACCAATACCGACCATCAGCTGAAATGAGCGAGTATAAATAAAGTCACCAACCAGTACGCTGGCAGCATTACCAAACTCAGCATTTGCTGTAGGTGTACCGCGGCGTAAATTTGATTCATCGACGACATCATCATGCAATAATGTGGCAGTGTGAATAAATTCAACAATAGTTGCTAAAGTGACATGATCTTTGCCTTCATAGCCAAGCGCCTTAGCCGCTAAAATAGCCAACATAGGGCGAACACGCTTGCCGCCGCTGTTAACTATATATAAGCCGAGCTGATTGACAAGTGCTACATCAGAGCGCATTTGTGCGTAAATTAGTTGATTGACGTCATTCATATCGTTTTCGATTAACGCCTGGATAGCTTTTATATCCATTGATCTCCGAGCCAATTTTAATGGGTATACGGGGCTGATTGTACAACAAAAAACAGCTTTGCTCGACAGTTTGTGACGATTCGCCGAAAAAACACGGTTAAGCAGCTTAATTTAACCTTAATTAGCAAAGATAACTTTTTAATTTAAGAAATTAACGCCAATTCAACATGATTGTTTTTTATTCTTAGGGGCCGTTTATTCGTGGTGTAATTTATTTGTCATCAAACGCTAAAAAGGCTTGGCATAATGCCAATTTAATATAAAATAGGGGAAAATATTGAATCGCTCTCAATGCAGCTATTTTTTATTCATTTAATTAATAAAACAGGCTTGCTAGTTTTTGCACATTAGCGTAAACTTCGCGCCCTATTGAATAATATTTTAGTTGCGTCGATTTGAGGGCGCACAGACGGAGTTAATTATGTACGCGGTTTTCCAAAGTGGTGGTAAACAGCACCGTGTGACTGAAGGTCAAACAATTCGTCTTGAGAAATTAGACGTTGAGACTGGTGCAGCAGTTGAATTTGATTCAGTACTTTTAGTTGCTGATGGTGAGAAAATCGAGATCGGTGTACCGTTCGTAAACGGTGGTAAGATAACAGCTGAGGTTGTTTCACATGGTCGCGGTGAGAAAATTAAGGTTGTTAAATTTAGACGCCGTAAGCATTCTCGTAAGCAAATGGGCCATCGTCAATGGTTCACAGAAGTTAAAATCACTGGCATTAGCGCTTAATTAGAGGTACTTAGAAATGGCACATAAAAAAGCAGCTGGTAGTACTCGTAACGGTCGCGATTCAGAAAGCAAACGCCTTGGTGTTAAGCGTTTTGGTGGCGAATCAGTTCTAGCGGGTAGCATCATTGTTCGTCAACGTGGAACTAAATTCCATGCTGGCACAAACGTAGGTATCGGTAAAGACCACACTATCTTCGCAAAAGCAGATGGTAAAGTTCAGTTTGAACAAAAAGGTCCTTTAAACCGTAAGTACGTAAGCATCGTATCTGAGTAATCAGCATCGGTTCTTAAAAAACCCCGCCTTTGCGGGGTTTTTTGTTTTAAGCAAAAATATATACCTAAGCCAAGCCTGCAATCAGCTTGGCTTAGGTATATAATAGTGAAATTAACAAGCCAATCCCTAAAGTGAGTAATCATGAAGTTTGTAGATGAAGTAGAAATCCGCGCAGAAGCTGGAGACGGTGGTAGCGGCATCGTATCTTTCCGTCGTGAAAAGTATGTCCCAGATGGTGGACCAGACGGCGGTGATGGTGGAGATGGTGGTAGTGTTTATCTACAAGCTGATGAAAACTTAAATACCCTTATCGATTATCAGTTTGAGCGTTTTCATAGAGCCGAACGTGGTACTAATGGCCGCAGCCGTAATTGCACGGGAAAAAAGGCCGATGACTTATATGTGATGGTGCCTGTGGGCACTCGCATCACCGATGTGGACACTCAAGAAGGTTTGGGCGATTTAACTCAACATGGTCAAAGAATTTTGGTTGCAAAAGGCGGTTTCCACGGCTTGGGGAATGCGCGTTTTAAATCAAGTACTAACCGAGCTCCTCGTCAAAAAACGTTGGGCACACCAGGTGAAGTACGTAACCTTAAACTTGAGCTATTATTATTAGCTGATGTAGGTTTATTAGGTTTGCCTAATGCCGGTAAATCGACCTTTATTCGCAGTGTCTCTGCAGCACGTCCTAAAGTAGCAGATTACCCGTTCACTACGCTTATTCCAAATTTAGGTGTGGTACGTCCTGAAGCAAATAAATCATTTGTTATTGCTGATATTCCAGGTTTGATCGAAGGTGCCTCTGATGGTGCTGGTTTAGGTATTCGCTTCTTAAAGCATTTAGAGCGTTGTCGTGTATTACTGCATATTATCGATGTGATGCCAGTTGATGGTTCAAATCCGGTAGATAATGCCTTTGCTATCATCAATGAGCTGCATCAATATAGCCCTAAGCTGGCTGAAAAGCCGCGCTGGTTAGTGTTTAATAAAATTGACTTATTGCCAGAAGATGAAGCTCAGGCGCTGTGTGAGAAAATTGCGGAAGAGTTAGGCGAGACTGAAAATATCTATCATATTTCAGCAATCAATAAGTTAAACACTCAGCCGTTGATTCATAATATTATGACATTGCTTGAGAGCATGCCGAAAGAAAAGTTTGTACCAATTGAAGATGAAGAAGTTGAATTCAAATGGGATACTTATCATAAAGATGCAACTAAGAAGAATGACGACGATGACGATTGGGATAGTTGGGATGATGACGACTATGACGTTGAAGTTATTTATGAACGTTAGTAGAAAATAGAATGTTATAAAAGGAGCCAGTGCTCCTTTTTTCTTATTTAATGAAAAAGTATTAGGTGTTGATGTGAAAATTTCAATGATTGCAGCCATGGCTAACAATCGCGTGATTGGTCAAGATAATAATATGCCATGGCATTTACCGGCTGATTTACAGCATTTTAAAGCGGTCACTATGAGTAAGCCGGTGATCATGGGACGCAAAACGTTTGAGTCAATTGGTCGTCCATTACCTGGTAGACGCAATATAGTTATAAGTCGTAATACCGATTACGAAGCTGCTGGGATTGATGTGGTGTCATCGCCAGAGGCCGCTATTTCATTGGTATATGAGTTTGATGAAGTGATGGTAATTGGTGGTGGTAAGGTGTATCAACAATTCTTAGCGCGCGCAGATACGCTCTATTTAACGTTTATAGATCTTGACGTTAAAGGGGATACTCAGTTCCCTGATTATGAGAAAGTAGCCAACTGGCAAGTTGTAGAAGAGCAACATAATCAACCTAATGAAAAGAATTTACATGCATATACCTTCGTTACATTGGATAAAATTAAGTAACATTATTGCGAATGGGCTGATAGGTTGGTACAATATTAGCCAACTAAGGTAGTTATAAAGTATTACACAAGGGTATATAATGATTAAATTATCAACACTCCTCATCGCTTCGGCTGTTTTTTCTGGTTCTGTTTTTTTCAGTGCACCTGTTAAAGCAGACGATCAGTTAGCGATTTCAATCTGTGAATACATAGCTGCAGATGATAAGAATCGTCTACGTGATAAATTAAAAACCTCACGTGTAAAAATTCGTAATATTTACGATGCAGTATTATGTAATGGCAATAACTTACTTCGCCATGCAATTGCTAGTAATGCCACTGATGCTGGTGAATACGTTGTGAAAAATTTATCGAAAAGTTCTTTAGAAGATGGTGCTGATATCGCATGGGCTGAGTCAAATGGCCATGCAGGATCTGCGTTAATACCTATAATTAAAGAGCGTGCAGGTTTATAAGTTATAATAAATTATTAAAAAAGCCGCGATATCGCGGCTCTTTTGTATTTGAAACAAAAGTTTAACAGATTCGACCTCTATTGTATTTTTATCTGGTAGAATAGGCAGGTTATAAGCAGTTTAAGCAGTGAACAACTATGTTAAGTCCTTTTTATCAGCAACATGCTGATCATATCTCTATATCGCGTGAGCAAGGCTGTCGTTTCGCAAAATGTGTTGCCGATGATTACAACCCACTACACGATAAAGATGCAAAGAAATTTTGTGTCCCTGGAGATTTACTATTTTCATTGGTATTGAGCCGTTATGGTATCAGTGAAAAAATGGAATTTACCTTCGCAGGCATGGTTGATGAGAATACTAAACTCACCTTCCCTGAGGGCGCCGATGAGTTTGATATTACCAGCGGCGAAAAAGTCATGCTAAAGGTAAAGCGTGAAGGTAACACCAGTCAGTGTCAAACACTCACCGACAGTCTAATAAAAAATTACGTTGAGTTTTCTGGCACAACTTTCCCGCATGTGATTATTCCACTGATGGGCAAGCAAGATGTGATGATCAACCCAGCTCGTCCTATGGTTATCTATGAGTCAATGTTAATTAACCTTGATACTTTAGATATTCATGCGCCTACTTTAGAGTTTGCTGAGCCGAGTTTTGAATATACGGGTAAACGTGGCAAAATTACCTTACGCTTCAACTTACTTGAAGACGGTAAAAAAGTAGGAAGTGGTGAAAAGCACATGTTGGTTTCTGGTATTCGTGACTATTGCCAAGATACTGTTGATGATCTTATTTCGTTTTATAATCAACGCAAAGAAACTCTCAAGCCAGCTTGAATATTTAGCAAGCTTAAAAAGGCGCCGCAAAGCGCCTTTTTTGTTGCTCATTTTGTGCGTACAATAGCGCCATTATTAGTTATTTCAAGTCTATGCCATGTCTGCTGCAACCTTTAGTGATCTCCACCTTAACCCTTTACTGCTTAAAGCGCTTGAGCTAAATGAATATCAAACGCCTACGGCTATTCAACTACAAACAATTCCATTAATTTTAGCCGGTCACGATGTGATGGGGAGTGCGCAAACGGGCACAGGCAAAACAGCGGCATTTGTGCTTCCTTTACTGCATAAACTGTTAACCAGTAACAAAAAAGATGAGCAAGGTACTGCACGGGTATTAATTTTAACGCCAACCCGAGAGCTTGCTCAGCAAGTATTTGCCAGCTTTGAGAAATATGCACAAGGGTCTGATATTAAAGGGGCATTGGCCTATGGCGGCGCAAGTATTGGTCCGCAAGTTAAAGCAATCAAAGACGCGCAAGTTGTCGTAGCAACGCCAGGGCGATTACTTGATCACATCATTAAAGGCAGTATTAAACTATCAAGTGTTGATTCACTGGTATTTGATGAAGCTGACCGCATGTTAGATATGGGCTTTATTGATGAAATTAAGCGTATTTTACGCCATGTGCCAAGCGATCGTCAGACTTTGTTATTTTCTGCCACGTTTGATGACAGTGTGTTTGAACTCAGTAAAAAACTACTTAAAGACCCTAAATTAGTTGAAGTTGATAAGCGTAACTCAGCTGCTGTTGAAGTTGAGCAAATCATTTACGCGGTGGATGAAGATCGTAAACGTGAACTCGTTTCGCATATGATTGGCATGAAAAATTGGCGCCAAGTACTTATTTTTACCCGTACTAAACAAATGGCCGATCAGCTCGCCAAAGAAATGTGTAAAGACGGCTTAAAAACACAGTCAATTCATGGAGACAAATCACAAGGTGCCCGTGACCGAGCATTGCAAGACTTTAAAGATGGCACCACCCGCGTATTAGTAGCTACCGATGTTGCAGCCCGCGGCTTGGATATTAGCTCATTAAAGTATGTGATTAACTTTGAATTACCTTATATCGCAGAAGACTACGTGCACCGAATTGGCCGTACCGGACGTGCTGGCGAGCAAGGTTTAGCTATGTCATTAGTGAGTCTTGATGAGCAGTGGTTACTTGAAGAAATTGAAGTGCTGCTTGATACCCGTTTAACGCCGCAGTGGTTAGCGGGCTATGAACCTGATCCAAACAAAAAGCCGAAAGATAATCGCAAAAACTCTAATAAGTCGCGAAAAGACCGAGATAAGAAACGTATTACAGGACAAAGAGCACCAAGCAGACGTCGTAAATAGAAGCTTTCAGTTTTTAGCTATCAGCTGTCAGATAGATAAGAGCGAAAACCTGTTATTGAGATTGGCTAAATATTGTAGTTAATTGATAGGTCAAATAGCTCTTTGCGCATATATTCATGGAAATGAGCTGCACGCGTATGTTGATCTATTTAACTTAACTCAAATATTTTAGAAAACTTAGGGCGTGTTGATCTTTGCGGTATGAAAAACAAACAGCATGAAGATAAGGTATAATTGAATTCGCCAGAAAACTTTACACCGAACCCTCATGCCAAGATTAATGTTAACAGACGGGACATGGAATGTCTTATCAAAAATAATGTACTTAAGTGGTCGAATTTATAATAAGCCGACCATAGAAAAACGTTCGAAGGCATACTGTATAAGATGCGCACAGGTATTCCATGGCGAGATTTACCTTCTTATTTTGGCAGTTGGAGTGCTATCTACAGACGGTTTAATTTATGGTCCAAAAAAGGGATTTTGAATGAATTGTTTCGCGTATTATCTCGTGATGCGGACATGGATTGGGTTTTCATTGATGGCAGTATTGTCAGGGCTCACCAACATAGTTGCGGTGCAAGAACCGCTGACAATGAATCAATTGGGAAGAGTCGAGGTGGAAATTCTACGAAAATTCACCTTGCAGTAGATAGCGGAGGATTGCCTGTTTATTATGAATTATCCTGTGGAAATACGCATGATATCGTCCATGCAGAGTCACTCGTCGCCAATTGCCCAACAAGTAATGTGGTTGTCGCAGACAAAGGCTACGACAGTGAAAAACTGAGAGAGTTTGTTCGTGATAATAACGCTACACCCGTTATTCCACGTAAGGACAACAGTTTAGTAGGTAATGAAGATATTGACTGGTGTATGTACAAATATCGGCACTTGGTTGAGAATGCATTTGGCCGTATTAAGCAATATAGAGGGATAGCCACACGGTATGAAAAGCTTGA
>NZ_DRGM01000133.1 GCF_011050055.1 Pseudoalteromonas prydzensis
AGATGTGTATAAGAGACAGACCTCACAGTGTAGCGCAAACCGTGCAGTCGCAAGTTGCACGCCCAATTGAGCTGGCACGATCACAGCATGCAAAAGCCGTTGAACAGCGCGCTTCAGCCATCAAGCAAACAACTCCTGCGGCAACAACTAGCCGCGAAAAATCATCTTCTCCTTCCGCGATTGATAGTTTTTTTAGTAAATTAAAAACCCAGTTTCAAGAACATTGGATGACCTGGATTGGCGGCGTTGCGCTGGCCTTTGGTGGTATATTTTTAGCAAAATACAGCTTAGATGCCGGTTTATTATCGCCAAGCTTACGACTCACTTTCGGTGGCTTATTTGGCGTTGCGTTAATTGCCGGGGCTGAATATCTGCATCGAAAAGGCATTGTTTTTGAAGGGTTTAATAACTATGTGCCCGCAGCACTGGCTGGTGGCGGGTTTATCAGCTGTTTTGCATTAACGCTGCTTGCCTATTCAAGTTATGCCATGTTAAGCGCAACCACGGCGTTTGTGATGCTGGCAGTTATTGCGCTGGCGGCAAGCTCCATGGCACTGCGCTTAGGGCCCTTGTTAGCGGTGTTAGGCATTGTTGGCGCATACAGCGTACCAATCTGGGTCAACACTGGCAGCGGTAACTTAGTGGCCTTATTGATGTACATTGGCTTTGTTACTTTGTCTGCGGTGTTAGTAGCGCAAAAAGTAAAACGACCATGGTTGTGGTATTTACTTTGGGCAGGGCACATTGGCTGGTATTGGCTGGCACTGAGTGTCATAAAGCCAACGCAGTATTGGTTAGTGGGTGGTTTTGCGCTGTTATCAATCATAGGGTTAATCGCGATGATGCGTTTAGGTGTCACCTTGCGTTTATTAGAATATCGCCCGCATAGTTTACCGCGGCTATTAAAATTACAGCCTGATCATCCATTACTGTTAGCGATTGTGGTGCCGTTATTGCTCACGATATTAATCTCTGTGGCGAGCGTGCAATGGCAAATTGTGATGGTGTGTTTAATTGTGATGTTGCTATTTTTGGTGCTGCAAAATAGCCGTTGGGATCTGTGGCAAGGCCTAGCACTACTAAGCGCCGTGTTATTGGTTGTGAGTCAGCAAGCTTATCATATTGATAGTAACGATCACCTATTCGTATTCAAAAACATGTATGGCTTTGGCTTATTACTGGGTATTGGCCTTTGCTTATACGGGCTGTATTTTGGCGCGCGTTACTACAAACGGTTAAGTTTCCACTTACTTGCTGCATTTAGTGTGTTTACCTTAATAGCAACGCTTTACACCCTAACGCCAGCACAAGATTTAGCGGTGGCATATTCATTATGGACAGTGTTATTACTGCTCAGCAGTGGTGTACTGATCAAACGCGCGCAACATGCTCACACCCAATGGCAGCAGTTTAGTTATTGGCTTGGTGCTAATGCCAATATCACCCTTTGTTTAACTATGCTACTTGCCGATAGTGGCTTAACGCTTGCGCTGGCCATTCAAGTATTGGCTATTAGTTACTTAGTTAAACGCCACAAGGTGCCAATGCCGCACTGGCCTATTAAAGCGTTAGTGGCCGTGGTGCTGGCAAGGTTAACCTTCGCGCCGTGGACATACGATGCTGATTTAACCTTTTTAGCACTGCATTGGAGCATAGTGGTTTACCCCGTTGCTGTTGGGTTATTTTGGTTTGCCGCAAAACAATGGCAACAAACAGACATGAAAATTTGGCTCGAAGGGGCTGCACTGCATTGTTTGGCATTATTTATCACCACCGAAACCAGCTATCAATTAGTTGGGCATTATCCGCAGCTTTCGTCTTTAAGCTTTTATGAGCAAATATTACTCAGCTGTAACTGGCTCGCGTTAGGCTGCGTTTATTTATACCGCGCGCAAAGTGCAGGGCAGCTGGGTAAGCTATACCGTACTGCAGGTCTGACCTTATCCGCGTTAGCGGGCTTATTGTTAATCAATACAGCATTACATGAAAACCCATTACTAATGCGTCTTTATGTGGGGGAAATACCGTTATTTAACTGGCTGTTATTAACCTGGTTAGTACCAAGTATGCTTACATTATGGTTGGCTAAATTAGTTAAACCACTTAATGCTAAGTTTAGCCAAATAGTACTGGGTGCATCAGGCTTATTAGCGGTGTTAGCAATCAATGCGCTGATCCGCCAATATTGGCAAGGAGCGTTTATTTACCTTGATAAAGCCACCAGTGATGCCGAGCTATACAGCTATTCAATCATTTGGTTATTGCTCGGTGCGCTGGTGGTTATCACTGGGCATTTAAAACAGCAATTACTACTACAAAAAGTCGGTTTAGGCATGCTCGGCGCGGTGATAGTGAAAGTGTTTTTAATCGATATGGCCAGCCTAACTGGTTTACTCAGAGCGGTGTCATTTATTGGCTTAGGTTTGTCGCTGGTTGGCCTGAGTTGGTTATTCCAAAAGCTCAGGAGTAAAGCACCAGCGGGGTAATTTAACTCAAGCAGTACACCCAGCAAGATTGTTGGGTGTACTTAGTTATGTTATTTAGCGCGAATCTGTTTTAATCTCTTGCCTAGCGGCTAGAACCTTTCACTTCACGTACTATGATTAAGCAGTGCTTTTAATTTCCCTGGTTTTATTGGTTTAGATAAGTAATGAATATCTTCGGCTTTGGTGGCTTGTTTTAGCTCTACATCGCGCACTGCGGTGATTAAAATGGCGGGCACCTTAGCTTGCCAAATCTCGCGTAGGGCTTTAATTAAGCTGATGCCGTCGTGCGCATGGCCGAGCTGATAATCCATTAAGATCACATCCGGTGCGCTGTGCGCATGTGCGTATGCCAACACGCTGTCAACTTGATCAAACAGCTGATAATTAGCTTGCCACTTTTGTAATAAACTAGCCATGGCATTGAGGTTTTCAGGATCGTCGTCAACGGCAATGATATTCATCGCGGAGCGCTCTTCAAACAAGCTGTTGGTCGCGAGCTTTTGTTGCACAAACTGGCTTTCACCATACGGTATTTCGATACTAAAACAGCTGCCTTTTTGCGGCGTTGAGCGCACATCTAAGCGAATTGATAGTAAATCGACCATACGTTTAACCACGCTAAGCCCTAGGCCGATGCCTTTGTTGTCAGACGCTTCTATGCGGTAAAAATCGTTGAATATTTTGGCTTGCTCTACTTCGCTAATGCCAGGGCCAGTGTCCCATACTTCGATGCGCAGGTGATGTTTACGTTTACGGCACGCCACTAAAACTTTACCCGTATTGGTGTATTTAACCGCATTTGACACTAAGTTCTGCACAATTCGCCGCAAATAGGTGATATCACTGTGGACAATATGCTGCCCGCTGCGCACCGTGAGCTTAAGGCCTTTTTCGGTTGATAAAATGGCGTATTCGTTGCGCAGTGGCGCGAGGATATCGTCAATACTAAAGTGGCGCGGGGTGGGGGTCATGGCACCTTGCTCTAGTTTGGCAATTTCTAATAATGCTGACATTAAATGCACGGTTGAATCGAGACTGGCACCGAGCTTTTCAAAGTTGTTGATATTGTTATCCGCAAGGGATTTTTCATCAATGGCGGCAAGGTATAAACGGGCGGCATTGAGTGGCTGTAAAATATCGTGACTGGCCAAGGCTAAAAAGCGGGTTTTACTGTCATTTGCTTGCTCAGCCTCACGCTTGGCTAAAGTGAGTGCTTGCTCTGTTTGTACGCGGCTTTCTATTTGTGCTTCGAGATCTTTATTGATAGTACGGATTTCTTGGGTACGGGCTTCAATGCGGTTCTCCAGATCCATGTTCACTTCTTCAAGCGCATTTTGTGTGGCAATGTGGGTGGTGATATCTGAAAAGCTGGTTACAAAGCCGCCGTCGGGCAGTGGGTTACCAATCATTTCGTATACTAGACCATTACGACGATGACGAATAAAGTGATGCGAACTGCCGTTTTTTAAATGCTGCACACGCTTTTCTACATGGCGTTCTATTTCGCCTGGGCCACATTCACCGCGCTCAGCGTTATAACGAATAATGTCTTCAATCGGTTGGCCGACTTCTAAAAACCCAGTTGGGTAGTTAAACATTTCTGCGTAGCGTTTATTCCAGGCCACTAGATTTAGCTCTTTATCAACAACTGAAATACCATGACTGAGGTTTTCCAGCGAAGTGTAGAGTAGATTTTGGTTAAATTGCAGGGCTTGCGTGGTTTCATCAAAAAAGTTAACCACTTCTTCAAATGCCATGCGTTTACCCGATGCAACGGTATGAATAAGTGCTTGCGCAGAAGAGGCACCCAATACGCCTGTTAAAGCACGCTCGCAGTAGGCGATAAACTCAGGATCTGGGTGCGTATTATTATCATCAAGTTGATGTGTTAGCGAAAAATGTGCGAGGACTTGCTGGCTACGTTGAATCCCCAAAAAAGTTTGTAGCAGCACTTTAAAATCGTACACAGTGGCTTTGACATTTTTGTTTAAACGCCTTGCCAGTACGGCTTGCTCTTTAGGGTTAACAAAGGCGGCGGCTTGAATTTTATCAATCAAGCGTTCATCGGCACCTAATGAAAAGCTGATGTAACAGCCGATGTTGGCAAATAACGCAATCAAGGTGCCACGGGTGATCAACGTTTGTTGCAGCTCTGTAGTAAGGGTATTGCCAGCATCGAGAATGGGCAGCATTAAAAACAGTATCCAGCAGATCAAACCGGCTAATAATCCAGCATAAACGCCGTAAGCATGTCCTTTGCGCCAGTACAAGCCGCCCACAATAGCGGGCAATAATTGCGTGACTAATGAAAAGGCAACTAAGCCCATGCTGGCAAGGGCTTTGCCATGGCCAAACCATTGCTGGTAGAAGTAAGACAAGATCAAAATACCGGCGATAGTAAAGCGCCTTACCAGTAATATTTGTGGTTTGTAACTGCTAGTAATGAGGTTGCGTTTGAATTTACGACGTAGCATTAACGGTAATACCACATCGTTTGAGATCATGGTACTGAGCGTTAACGTTGCAACCACAATCATCGCAGTAGCGGCCGATATGCCACCAATAAATACAAAGGTGGTAAGTAACACATTGTCGTGCATTAACGGCAGTGCCAGTACAAAGCTATCTGGTGAGAAGCCATTGCCAATTTCTGGGTGAATCGCCGCGGTAGCAATCGGTAAAATCATTGCAGCAGTCAGTAATAAATACAGCGGGAAGGCCCAGCGAGCGGTAAACAAGTGGCGCTTGTCTTGGTTATCAACCACGGTAACGTGGAACTGTCGTGGTAAACAGATGATCGCAGCGGCGGCCATCAACGATTGACCAATAAAGTTAAAGCTCAAAAAGTTAAAATTATCCCAATGTTGCCACAACGACTCTTTAATTTGTAGTTCACTGGTACTGGGTAAGTTATACAAGGTGAGCAGAGCTAAACCAGCGACTGCCACTAAGGCCAGCAGTTTGATCATCGATTCAAAGGCAACAGCAAGCATTAATCCTGAGCGATATTCGGTTACATCAACTTTACGGGTACCAAAAAATATTGCGAACATCGCCATGATCAAAGTAGCAGAGAGCGCCACCATTGAACCGGATATTTTGTTGTCACTTTGCAGTAGTAAAAAGCTGTTACTTAGTGCTTTTAACTGCAAGGCGATATACGGAATGGTTGCTAGTAGCGCAATCATAGTCACCATAATTGCAGTGGTTTGGCGCTTACCGTAGCGGGCGGAAATAAAGTCGGCGATGGTGGTGATATTTTGTTTTTTACTGACTAGCACTAGTTTACGTAAAAATCCTTGTCCGAAAAAAAACAACAATGCAGGGCCAAGTAAAATCGGTAAGTAACTCCAACTGCTGGTGGCAGCCGTGCCCACTGAGCCGTAGTAAGTCCACGAGGTGCAATAAATACCCAACGAGAAAGAGTAAACAAAAGGGTGGTGGCTAATTCGTTTGGCCAGTGGTGTGGTTTTATCGCCCCAGTTTGCTAGCCAAAACAAGATGCCAATGTACGCCAAAGCGACAAAAATCAGTGCAGCAGTCATGTATATAGTCAATTTTTATTTTGTTATTGCACACCATACCAGAAGTTTTCGCTGATTTGAGCTGTCAATTTTTGTGTAGAACATACAAATAAATCTATCTATTTGATATTTAATATTAATTATGTGTTTTTAAGATCTATTAGACTAATGTCGCAGATCTGCAACATAGCCTAGATGAATAGTTAAAATCACCCAGCGGAAATAGTTAACGTGATGATAATTAATGTTTTTTACTTAAATTTAACAAGTGGGCATTTGCAGTTTACGTAAACGTTAACTTGTTGTTACGACTATGGTCTCAATTCAATATTAAGGCAGCGTTGCTAAATTGGTTAGTGCAGATAATAAAAACCACATCACTTTTTACAGATGTTAAAGAGGAAATAAAAAATGGCTTTTAAAGATGAAGAACAAGCAAAAGCTTATTGGGCGGAAAACATTTCACTGCTGTTTAAATTATTAGCAGTTTGGTTTGTCGTGTCGTTTGGCTTTGGCATATTACTGGTTGATGTACTTAATGAAGTGCGTTTCTTTGGGTTTAAACTTGGCTTCTGGTTCTCCCAGCAAGGCGCGATTTACACCTTTGTGGCTTTGATTTTTGTGTACGTTTTCAAAATGAATACGTTAGATAAAAAATACGGCGTAGACGAATAGGAGCTAAGCAATGGATGTTCAAACACTCACGTTTATCATTGTCGGACTAAGCTTTGCGCTTTATATCGGCATTGCAATTTGGGCTCGAGCGGGCTCAACAAATGAATTTTATGTAGCAGGCGGCGGCGTTCCACCGCTTGCTAATGGTATGGCTACAGCTGCGGATTGGATGAGTGCTGCGTCATTTATCTCAATGGCAGGTATCATCTCTTTCGCCGGTTACGATGGCGGCGTGTACTTAATGGGTTGGACCGGTGGTTATGTATTACTTGCCATGTGTTTAGCACCTTATTTACGTAAGTTCGGCAAGTTTACTGTGCCCGATTTTATCGGTGACCGCTACTACTCACGCACTGCGCGTTTAGTGGCAATTTTGTGTGCCATCTTTATCTGTTTTACCTATATTGCAGGGCAAATGCGTGGTGTAGGCGTGGTATTCTCTCGCTTCTTAGAAGTTGAAATTGAAACCGGTGTTTACATTGGTATGGTTATCGTATTCTTTTATGCAGTATTAGGCGGCATGAAAGGCATTACCTATACCCAAGTGGCACAGTATTGTGTACTGGTATTTGCTTACCTTGTTCCTGCCATCTTTATCTCTATGATGATGACGGGTCACTTCTTCCCACAAACTGGCTTTGGCGCGACATTAATTGGCGGCGATGGTGTATATGTACTGGATAAACTTGATGGTTTAAGTGCTGAACTTGGCTTTGCGCAATACACTGAAGGCTCTAAGAGCATGATAGATGTGTTTGCTATCACAGGTGCATTAATGGTGGGTACTGCGGGTCTTCCACATGTAATCGTACGTTTTTTCACTGTACCGCGCGTTAAAGATACGCGTATCTCAGCGGCATGGACATTAGTGTTCATCGCTATTGTTTACACTACAGCGCCAGCGGTTGCCGCATTTGCCCGTGTTAACATGATTGATACCATAAACGGTAAAGATGGTAACGGTACTGAATACGCAGAAGCACCGACATGGGTGAAAAACTGGGAAAGAACGGGTTTAATCACCTTTAATGATAAAAATGGTGATGGCAAAATGTTTTACACCGCAGGTAAAATTGATGATCCAAACAGCGCTAACGAAGTTAACGTTGACCGCGACATCATGGTACTTGCGAACCCAGAAATTGCTAACTTACCAGCATGGGTAGTAGCGCTAGTAGCAGCTGGTGGTATTGCTGCGGCATTATCGACAACCGCTGGCTTACTACTGGTTATTTCGACCTCCGTATCGCACGATTTACTCAAGCGAACCTTAAAACCAAACATTAGCGATAAACAAGAGTTACTCGCAGCGAGGTTGGCAGCCATGGTTGCGATTGTTATCTCCGCTTACTTTGGTATTAACCCGCCTGGATTTGTGGCGTCGGTGGTGGCATTTGCATTCGGCTTAGCTGCTGCAAGTTTCTTCCCGGCGATCATTATGGGTATTTTCTCGAAAACAATGAATAAAGAAGGTGCGGTGCTAGGCATGGTGACAGGTATTACCTTTACTGCTGCTTATATTATTTTCTTCAAGTTTATCAGCCCAGAGCTTAACAACCCTGAACATTGGTTGTTCGGTATTTCGCCGGAAGGTATTGGTTTAGTAGGTATGCTTATTAACTTTGCAGTTGCTGCAATCGTGGTTAAGTTTACCGCTGATACACCGCTTGAAATTCAACAAATGGTTGAAAGCATTCGTAATCCTAAAGGTTCTAGTGAAGCACACGCTCACTAACAACGCTGATACTCTATTATATTGATAGATCCAAAAGCCCGACTTAAGTCGGGCTTTTTATTTACAGCTGATAGCAGTACAGTGAGTGTACGATTGTTTTATTGCGAGTAGCAAGATGAACCATGAGCAACAGGAAGTCGCCCAGTTTGTACTAGCACAAATGCCATTTAGCGGCCTTGATAGCAGCGCGACAGATTACTTTGTAAAACACCTTGATGTTATTTATCTGAACTGTGAAAACCAAACGCAATGGCTGCAATCAGAGTCCCCTAAACTGTTTTTAATTCGCTCTGGTTTGTATGACTTAGTGGATGCAAAAGGTGATGTGATCACCCATTTAGCACAAGGCGATTATTTTGGCTTCCCTTCATTGCTGACCGGCGAAGCAATTCAAAACCGTTTAGTCGTGCAAAAAGAGGGCATTGTTTATATGCTCAACCAAGAGGCGTTTGATTATTTGCGTCGTGAGTACAAACCGTTTGAACAGTATTTTGTGCGTGCCCATGCTAATCGGTTGTTGTCATCGCATTATAAAAGCCAAAATGACAGTTGGTCTGAGCGCAAAATATCAGAATTGATGTCACGTAAAGCGGTCACTTTGTCGCCCGATGCAAGTATTCGCCAAGCCGCTAAAAAAATGAAAGAGCACGGTGTATCATCAATTATGGTTACTGAGTATGAACGCTTAGTAGGGGTGGTGACTGATCGCGATTTACGCAACCGTGTACTAGCCGATGAAATCGACCCTCAGCAGGCAGTCCGTACGATTATGAGTGCGAAACCGAAGTTTATTTTTGAAAATAATCGGGTGTTTTCGGCGCTGCATTTAATGCTCAAACATAACATTCACCATTTACCTGTGCTGGATGAACGCCATAAAGCACTTGGTATGATCACCAGTACCGATTTATTACGTCAACAAAAGAGCGATCCCGTACAACTTATTGGCCGCATTTATAAAGCCCATAGTGTGATTGAGCTAAAACGCTACGCGGCTGAAATACCTGACTTACTGCGCAGTTTTTCGCATAATATTGATGATATATCCTTGATTGGTAAATTACTCAGTGGCTTGACTGATGCGCTTACGTCGCGGTTAATTTATTTATTTCAAGAGGATAACGGAGCTGCACCGACCAGTTTTAGTTTTATTTGTTTTGGCTCCCAAGCGCGCGAAGAGCAAACCTTACATTCCGATCAAGACAACGGTTTATTACTGCCTGATGATTTAACTGAACTGCATCAGGATTATTATCGGCGGATGGGGGAGTTTGTTTGTGAACAGCTGGTAGAGTGCGGTATTAGGCGTTGCCCAGGCAACATTATGGCCAGCAGTGAATTATGCAGAATGAGTATATCTGATTGGTGTGAAAAGTTTTTTACTTGGATAAAAAGTCCAACGCCACAGGCTATGCTGAACTGTAAAATATTTTTTGATTTACGCTTTATTGAAGGCTCAACGGCGCTTTACACTGCATTTTGTGAGCAACTAACCCGTATTTCTCGTGACGAATTATTTTATGCCGCCATGGCAACCGATATTAAGTCGAACTCCGTGCCGATTGGCTTATTTAATCAATTTAAACTCGAAAAAGATGCCAAACAGCATAAATACATTGATTTGAAAAAACGTGGCGTAGTGATCATTAACGACATTGTTCGTTTATATGCGTTAAAAGCAGGGATACGCCGAGCGAACACCCAAGAGCGCTTAGATGCATTACTGAAACATTCTTTATTAAGTAATCACGACGTGTATAACTTGAAAGACTGTTGGCGATTTTTAACGCAGTTGCGTTTGCGCACGCAAATAAACGAAGAAGGCTTGCCCAGCAACTGTATTAATCCAGATAAGTTAAGTTCGCTCGAACGTCATCAATTAAAAGAAGCGTTTTATTTACTTAAGCTGGCACAACAAGCTGCGGCATTTAAATTTGCCAGAGGAAGTTTATAAATGCAGTGGTTTTTTTATAGCGTGAGTTCACTTAACATTCGCACAATAAACAAGGTGAAAAACTAAGTGGTTAAACGTTGGCTGAGCCGTTATTTAGCGCGCAAGCAGTTGCTTGCGCAAAATGCATTAACGCAGCGCTATCTTGTGATTGATTTAGAGCTGACTGGGCTTGATCCAAAACAGCATGAGATTGTCTCGATTGCATGGCTGTTGATAGACAATCAATGTATTAAATTAAGTCAGGCGCAGCATGCCATTAATAAAGATGTGCAGCGCCTTGAGCAAAGCCCTGTATATCATGGTATTGCCCAGCAAGACGTCGCACAAGGGCAAAACTTGGCGGCTATTTTAACTGCATTAAGCGCACATTTTTCGGATGCGATCTTAGTGTTTCATAATGCCACGTTAGACTGGGGATTTTTAAAGCAAGCATTTCAAACTCACGGTATAGCGATACAACCTAAATTGATACTCGACACTTTTCAGATTGAAAAAAAACGCTTACATCAACAAGGTCAGCAAATTGGTTTGGATGATTTAACACTCACAGCGTGTCGCAAGCGTTATGAGTTACCTTATTACAGCACTCACCATGCACTTACCGATGCCATGGCGACCGCAGAGTTATTATTAGCACAGTGCCATCAAATAAGCCGTGGTAAGGAATTGAAATTGGCTGCGTTGCTTTGATGTGTCAATTCGGCGTTAATAGTGGTTTTGTTTAATTCTCTCTTTGGTTTTCTGCTATGAAAAATAATTTACTGCCATCTTCGGTGGGTATGCAAACATTTATTTAACTTCCCCTGTTATATTCAATCCCAAGGTCGATTACCAAAATTGGGCCATCTAAAAGGGTTAATTTTAAGTTTCTGCTGTTAACCTCTTATATTCAATCCCAAAGTCGATTACCAAAATCGGGCCATCTTAGGTGGGTATGCAAACATTTATTTAACCTTGCCTCTTATATTCAATCCCAAGGTCGATTACCAAAACTGGGCCATCTAAAAGGGTTAATTTTAAGTTTCTGCTGTTAACCTCTTATATTCAATCTCAAGGTCGATTACAATACCGCCATCTCAAAGGCAGGTTGCCTTTATCTGCAAGCAACTAGAGTGGATTTTCTTTCGAATGGCAATCAAACTTGCAATTAATGGTTTTGGTCGAATTGGTCGAAATATTGTCCGCGCGTTATATGAATCGGGACTTAGCGATCATATTAAAATCGTTGCGATTAATGAATTAGCGGATCCCGAAGGGATTGCTCACTTACTTAAATATGACACCTCCCATGGTCGTTTTAAATATCCGGTTACCTTAGGTGAAGATTCTCTGAGTGTCGCAGGCGATACGATCGCATTATTTTCTGAGCAAAACCCGATTGAGTTGCCATGGCGGTTACTTGATGTTGATGTGGTTTTAGAGTGTACAGGGGTTTATCATTCCCGTGAACACGCGCAATTGCATCTGGATGCGGGTGCTAAAAAAGTTTTATTTTCTCAGCCCGCTGATGCGGATGTTGATGCTACTATCGTGTATGGTATTAATGATGATGAACTGCTTGCTGAGCATACGATTGTTTCTAACGGTTCATGTACTACCAACTGTATAGTGCCGGTGATCAAAGTGCTTGATGATGCGTTTGGTATTGAATCGGGGGCGATTACGACCATTCATGCGTCGATGAACGATCAGCAAGTAATTGATGCCTATCATCATGATTTACGTCGTACCCGCGCTGCGAGTCAGTCTATTATTCCCGTAGATACTAAATTAGCTCGTGGTATTGAACGTATTTTACCTAAGTTCCATGGTCGCTTTGAAGCCATTGCAGTACGAGTGCCTACTATCAATGTTACTGCGATGGATCTGAGTGTGACGGTCAACGTTGATGTTGATTTAAACGCGGTGAATAAAGTATTAAAAGCAGCAGCGAGAGACCGTTTAGAAGGTATTTTAAGTTATACCGAAGAGCCATTGGTCTCGGTTGATTTTAATCATGACCCACATTCTTGTATCATAGATGGCACGCAGACACGAGTCAGTCATAAACGGCTGATAAAGTTGTTAGTGTGGTGTGATAATGAGTGGGGTTTCGCTAATCGTATGCTCGATACAGCACGAGTAATGATGGCAGCAAATAAAATTTAGAACCTAAAATAAAACCTATATATTTCAAGTCAGTATCGTTAACTAAGGAGAAGTCCATGTCGGTCATAAATATGGCAGATTTAGATTTAAACGGCAAACGCGTGTTAATTCGTGAAGATTTAAATGTACCAGTAAAAGCAGGTAAAGTGACCTCAGACGCACGTATTCGTGCTGCATTACCAAGTATTAAACTTGCCCTTGAAAAAGGCGCTAAAGTAATGGTGATGTCACACCTAGGCCGTCCTACGGAAGGGGAATACAACGAAGAGTTTTCATTAGCGCCTGTTGTTGATTACTTAAATGAAGCACTTGAGCAAAATGTACGCCTTGAAAAAGATTACTTAGATGGCGTTGAAATTGCTGATAATGAAGTGGTGGTTTTTGAAAACGTACGCTTTAATGTTGGCGAAAGCAAAGACGACGAAGTGCTATCTAAAAAACTCGCTGCATTATGTGATGTATACGTAATGGATGCATTTGGTACCGCTCACCGTGCTCAAGCGTCTACCCATGGTGTTGGTTTATTTGCAGATGTGGCTTGTGCAGGCCCGCTTTTAGCGGCTGAATTAGAGGCATTAGGTAAAGCACTTGATAACCCAGCTCGTCCGCTTGTAGCGATTGTTGGTGGTTCTAAGGTATCAACTAAACTAACCGTACTTGATTCACTGTCAACGATTGTTGATCAACTAGTAACAGGTGGCGGTATTGCCAATACCTTTATTGCAGCAGCGGGCTTCCCGGTTGGTAAATCATTATACGAAGCTGACTTAATTGACGAAGCAAATAAGTTAAGTGCAGCGGCGAAAAGTAACAATGGCGAAATTCCAGTACCAACCGATGTGGTTGTTGCGAATGAGTTTTCAGAATCTGCCGTTGCAACATTAAAAGATGTAAGCGAAGTTACAGACACCGATATGATTTTTGATATCGGTCCAGATACAGCGAGCAAGCTGGCAAAAATTATTGCCAATGCAGGTACTGTTGTATGGAATGGCCCTGTAGGTGTATTTGAATTTGATCAGTTTGGTAATGGCACCCGTGCTATTGCACAAGCAATTGCTAATTCAAATGCGTTTTCAATTGCTGGTGGCGGTGATACGTTAGCAGCCATTGATAAATACGGCATTGCCGATAAGATCTCGTATATTTCAACTGGCGGTGGTGCTTTCCTTGAGTTCTTAGAAGGGAAAAAATTACCAGCAGTTGCTATGCTTGAACAACGCGCTAAGTAATTAGCGTTTGCTCAGTGTACTTATTTAGGTAAGTACGCTGAGTACGATCAGTAATTAAATACCTCTCACCCTTATTTAATGCTGGTTTTGGATAACGGTAAATTTGGCAAAAGCCAAGGCTATCGAGGTGCAGTGATTGCACCGAACTCAACTATTCCGTTCGAACTAGGTAGCTTTGCGCGTGCGCAGCTATCGACAATTTGGAGAATACCAAATGGCTTTAATCAGTATGCGACAACTTCTTGATCATGCAGCTGAACACGGTTATGGCGTACCCGCTTTTAACGTTAATAACCAAGAGCAGATCCGCGCTATTATGATGGCGGCTGATAAAACTAACAGCCCAGTAATTGTACAAGGTTCAGCTGGCGCTCGTGCCTACGCTGGTGCCCCATTTATTCGTCACATGATTTTAGCTGCTGTTGAAGAGTGGCCACATATTCCTGTGGTAATGCACCAAGATCACGGTACTTCACCTGGCGTTTGCCAACGTTCAATTCAATTAGGTTTTTCATCAGTGATGATGGATGGCTCATTAATGAGCGATGGTAAAACACCGTCAAGCTATGAATATAACGTTGATGTAACACGTAAAACAGTTGAACTTGCGCACTCTTGCGGTGTGTCTGTTGAAGGCGAATTAGGTGTACTAGGCTCACTTGAAACCGGTGAAGCTGGCGAAGAAGATGGCGTTGGCGCAGAAGGTAAGTTAACGACAGATCAAATGCTTACCGATCCTGAAGAAGCGGCCGATTTTGTCAGTAAAACTCATGTTGATGCACTGGCTATTGCCTGCGGTACATCACACGGTGCGTATAAATTTACCCGTCCACCAACGGATGATATTTTAGCGATCGATCGTATTAAAGCGATCCACGCACGTATTCCTAACACTCATTTAGTAATGCATGGTTCGTCTTCAGTGCCGCAAGAATGGCTTGAGATCATCAACCAATACGGTGGTGAGATCCCGCAAACTTACGGTGTACCAGTCGAGCAGATCATCGAAGGTATTAAGTTTGGGGTGCGTAAAGTAAATATCGATACTGATTTACGCTTAGCATCAACGGGCGCAATTCGTCGTCATTTAGCACTTAACCCTGCGAATTTTGATCCACGTAAATACTTAGCTGAAGCAACAAAAGCGATGACAGAGATCTGTGTTGCTCGCTATGAGTCGTTTGGCACTGCGGGTCAAGCAAGTAAGATCAAACCAATTTCACTCGATGATATGCACCTTAAATATTTAACGGGTGAATTAGATCCGAAAATTAAATAAACTAATTCATTGAGTTATTTAATAAATAAACAAGCCAGTAGCATCCAACTACTGGCTTTTTATATAGTTGATCAATAGGGATCATTATTTTACCAAGCGTCAAACTTGGGATCACTGATTTACTAACTATGCGTCGCTGGGATCAGATTTTTACTAAGGATCGGCTAGACGGCAGGTTATTTTGTTGTAAAAATAGCCACTTCCACGCTTGCCTGTGCAAATGATCAACAACTTACGGATTTTGCTAGGTAAAAGATTGATCCCAGATCTGACTCGGTTAGTAAAAGCATGATCCCTAACTTAGTACTTGGTAGAATTTTGATCTCTATAAATGATCTGAGCTGCTTTGTTATGCCCACTCATATGCAAAGTTCGATCATTCAATCGTGACGATTTAAGCAGCGTAAACAGCTAAAAAGCGTTGTCATAATCACTGCTATAGGGCGCTAATTTTGCCGCCGCAGAGGGCATTTGACTGTTATTTATAAAAATATACGGTATCTGTGGTTAAAATTAATACTGAGTAAAATATTTTTAGTCATGAAAAAGTATTGATTTTAACCGTGGCAGGGGACTTATTTACAGTTATTTTGTTCCTGATATGGGTTAATTGGTGTTTTTTTTCCCGCATTTTGATTTACACGTTACACTTTCATAAAAATGTCATACTTAGTCATAATAATGAAAACTAGTTCGATAACGAAAGAGATAAATTGGAATGTCACGTAAAGTACTTGTCGTCGATGACGAAGCACCGATCAGAGAGATGCTGGTTTTTGTATTAGAGCAAAACGGTTTTCAAGCAATAGAAGCAGAAGATTATGATTCTGCCATTGCAGCAATGGTAGAACCTTACCCTGATATGGTGTTATTAGATTGGATGCTACCAGGGGGTAGTGGAATTCAAATCGCCAAAAAATTTAAGCAAAGTGAATACACTCGGCAAATTCCTATTATCATGCTGACGGCCCGCGGAGAAGAAGAAGATAAAGTTCGTGGTCTTGAGGTCGGTGCTGATGATTATGTTACTAAGCCATTTTCACCAAAAGAGTTAATGGCACGTATTAAAGCGGTTATTCGTCGCGTTTCGCCAACTTCACTTGAAGAAGCGATTGACGTACACGGTTTACGCCTTGATCCTATTTCACACCGTGTTACCTCTGAAGGTAGCGAGCTGGATATGGGGCCAACCGAATTTCGTTTACTGCATTTCTTTATGACCCATCCTGAGCGTGTTTATAGCCGTGAACAACTGCTAGATAATGTGTGGGGGACTAATGTCTATGTTGAAGATAGAACCGTAGACGTGCATATTCGTCGCTTACGCAAAGCGATAGCACCGCTTGGTCATGACCGCTTAGTACAAACTGTACGTGGTGCAGGTTATCGTTTTTCAAGTAAACTATAAAACATTCAGACCAAGGTCGGTTTTACTCTAAGGTAAAGTGAGTGTATGTATCGAGTTGTTAATAAGCAGGCGCTAGCAAAACGTCTGCTTATCTATTTCCTACCTTTATTATTAGTTGGCGTGCTGATTGGTGCGCCATTTCTGCTGTTATTTTTAGGTGCTTTTTCACTGCTTGTTTGGCATTACCATCAATTATATCGGCTCAGTGATTGGTTATTGAATCAGCGCAGTTTTAATCCACCGGAAGGCGAGGGCGCATGGGAACAGGTATTTGAAGGGATCTATCACTTACAACACCGTAACCGTAAAAAACGTAATGAATTAGCGGATCTGATCCGTCGTTTTCGTGATGGTGCCGAAGCGGTGCCTGATGCGGTAATTGTTCTACAACGTGATTTAAGCATTGTTTGGTGTAATCAATTAGCGTTAAAAGTGCTGGGGTTACAGTGGCCAGCGGATCATGGTCAACGGCTTGACAACCTTATTCGCAATCCTAAATTTGCGAAATACATGCAAACGGAATTGTTTGATGAAGCATTAGAACTGGAAAGTGGTCACAGTGTTGAGCAAGTTTTAGAGTTTCGGGTAATGCCATACGCCAGCTCACAATTAATGGTGGTAGTAAGGGATGTGACGCGCTTGAAGCAACTAGAACAAATGCGTAAAGACTTTGTTGCCAATGTCTCACATGAATTGCGCACACCATTGACGGTTGTAACTGGTTACTTAGAAATGTTTGATGGTGACATGATGCCGCCGCCTGCGATGTGGAATAAAGCCCAAGGTACTATGCTTGAGCAATGTAAACGCATGGATAGCTTAGTTAATCAGTTATTGTCGTTATCACGCATTGAAGGCGCTCGCCGTCAAGATAATGATAAGGCGGTCAACGTACCGCAATTACTCAGCTATATAAAAACTGAAGCGCAGTCTTTGAACCAAGATAAAGGCCATGAGTTAATATTTGATATAGATGCCGGGCTTGATATTAAAGGTTCGGAAGAAGAGCTACGTAGTGCGTTTTCCAATTTAGTATTTAATGCCATTCATTACACTAAAGCTGGCGGTAAAATTACCGTAAGCTGGCAGCTAAAAGATAAGCAAGCGCATTTTGCGGTAGTAGATAATGGCGATGGTATTGCTGCTGAGCATATTAATCGTTTAACAGAGCGTTTTTATCGGGTGGATAAAGCGCGTAGTCGTACAACAGGTGGTTCGGGACTTGGCTTGGCAATCACTAAGCATGTGTTAACGCGCCACGAAAGTAAGTTAAAAATAAGCAGTAAGTTAGGCGAAGGTTCAACGTTTTCATTTGCCTTTAATAGTGAAAAAACGGTGCTGCTAAATAATCTAGCTGAAAACGCTTAAAGTCATAAAACTGTCATTTTTGAGTAATCTAACTGTCATCTACTCTCTTTACAGTAGACCACAGTTAAGAAATGGACGAACCAAATCGGAGTAACCCAATGAAATTTAAAAACCTCGTAGCCGCAATGAGTGTGGCAGTAACAACATTTGTATCTGCACAAGCAATTGCTGTCGATGCAGGCATGCCTGAATATCAAAAAACCAGTGGTATTTCAGGTAACTTTTCATCTGTGGGCTCTGATACGTTAGCCAACATGATGACCTTTTGGGCGGAAGAATATAAGCGCATCTATCCAAATGTGAATATTCAAATTCAAGCCGCAGGTTCATCAACTGCGCCGCCAGCATTAACGGAAGGTACTTCTAACTTTGGCCCGATGAGCCGCAGAATGAAATCAAAAGAAATCGAAGCGTTTGAAAAGCGCTACGGTTATAAGCCAACAGAAGTACGCGTGGCTATCGATGCGCTGGCTGTATTTGTCCATAAAGATAACCCAATTGAAGGCCTGCGCATTGACCAAATCGATGCGATTTTCTCTTCAACTCGCAAATGTGGTGCAAGCGCTGATGTAACCCGTTGGAGCGATGTTGGTTTAACGGGTGATTGGGCAGCTAAAGATGTTCAGCTTTACGGACGTAACTCTGTATCGGGTACTTATGGTTACTTTAAAAGCAAAGCGCTATGTAAAGGCGATTTCCGTAACAACGTGAATGAGCAACCTGGTTCTGCTTCTGTGGTACAGTCTATTTCGTCATCAGTGAACGCGATTGGTTACTCAGGTATCGGTTATAAAACATCAGGTGTACGCACTGTGCCGCTAGCGAAAAAAGGCGACAACTTTGTTGATGCAACTCTTGAGAATGTAGCACAAGGTAAATACCCATTATCACGCTTTTTATATGTGTATGTGAATAAACACCCGAACAAACCGCTTGCACCTATTGAAGCTGAGTTCTTAAAAATGGTGTTATCACTAGATGGCCAAAAAATTGTAGAGAAAGATGGTTATGTGCCACTTTCAGGCAAGATGGCAATGAGCGAACTTAAGAAGCTAGGTCTGCTTTAAACTCAACGCCGACTATGAGTTAATAAAAAACCGCGCAACATAAGTTGCGCGGTTTTTTATCTGCAGGTGTTTGGTTTGGCTGTGTTACAAGTAAAACACGGCTTAGCTAAACAGCTTCTTTTTGATTTGCTGATGGGCATTTAAAACGCGTTTTCGTTTACTTAAACCTTGGCGTTTAAAACTTTGTATCGGCATTACGCTTGGTTGCTCTGGTGGCAATGCTGGGACTGTGAAATTAGCCAGCTCATCACTTGGTAAAGCAATTTCTTGCTCATGGACACGCAAAGCGGCAAGGGTGTCGTCATTATCAACTTCACTCGGGCAAATAAATATGCCCATTTTACGTAACCTAACGCCTAAGCCAATGCTGCTTGAGTAACGTACAATTGGCGCGGCCAAAATTAGCCCGACTAAAATAGGCGATAACCACCAAAAGAATACTGGTGTAAAATAGTAAGCAATCCCCCCCCATGCAACGGCTACTAAGGTTGAAAAGAGCGTGTAACCAATTGCTTCTCGCCACGGCACCATGCGACCTGAGCGAGGCTGGGCATCCCAGCTTACTTTTTTACCTAAAAATACACACACCACAAAGTAACTATGAAAAACCATCATCAGTGGGGCAATGATTATCGCAAATACGGTCTCAATAATTGAGCCAAAAATTAACTTGAATGAGCCACCAAACTGTTTATTACGATGGATCAATGTAACAATTATGCCCATTAATTTTGGTAATAGTAATAAAACAATAGTGACAAAAAGCAGTGAATTAATTAACTCTGTTTTAGCAATTTGCCAGGTCGGAAATAATTGATATGCCTGATTAAAATAAACATTACTATTTACGGCGCGGGTAACCGCATCGATGGTACTGAGCACCAGCATAGATAACCAAATTAATGATGAAATATATGCCGTTGCACCTAACAAAAAGTGCAGTTTACTGATCATTTTTAAACCCGATGCAGGTAATAAACCTAAATGCTGAATATTACCTTGCACCCAGCGTCTATCGCGGATGGCGTAGTCTAAAATATTACTCGGTACTTCTTCGTAGCTGCCTTGTATATCGCTGAGCAATAACACATCCCAACCAGCACGATGCAGTAGTGAGGCTTCGACAAAGTCATGGCTTAAAATTTCGCCGCCAAAGGGGGCATTACCTTTGAGCACTGGTAAGCCACAGCAATCAATAAAGGCTGCAACACGAATAATTGCATTATGGCCCCAGTAGTTAGCGTGGTTGGTTTGCCAAAAAGCCGAACCCGTTGCTAGCATTGGACTATAAAGTACTGATGCAAACTGTAGAAAACGACCAAAGAAGGTATCTTGCCTAACAGGGATCGGGATCGTTTGAATAAGTCCAGCTTGCGGATTGTTGATCATGCTGCTGGTGAGCTCAAGCATACATTGACCCGTCATGATGCTATCGGCATCAAGTACAATCATGTGCTCATAGTTACTGCCCCAACGCTCGCAAAAGTCAGTTAAGTTACCTACTTTACGGTGTTTGTTATCTTCGCGGCGGCGGTAAAAAGTTTGTTTGGCAAAGTCCCCTAGGCGCTCGCTCAAGGCATGCCACGCTTTTAGCTCATTGTTAGCTATTTCTTTATCTTGCGTATCACTTAATAAGTAGAAATCAAAATGCGCAAATTGCGCTGTTTTTATCAGCGAGCGTAAGCTCACTTCAAAACCTGCGATAACTCGCTGCGTATCTTCATTGTAGATAGGCATAACGACGGCAGTTCTGGTTTTACTCAATGCTTGCTCATCAATTTTGATGGCTTTTTGGCGCGTCAGTGTTAGCGGGTCAATTCTAAATAGTTGTAAAATAAAGCCCATACAGCCACTGCAAAATGCGGTCACAATCCAAGTAAAGGTAATTGAAAACAGCGCCAGTAATGCATACTCAAGTGGAGTCATACCATTTGAATTTAAAATATCAAACATGATCCACATACCGTAGGCTGAGATGGCTAACACTAACAGTGAAAATAACCATACGCGGGCCTTTTTGAAAGGCATTGCGGTGTTGCGCACCTTCTTGCTATTCGACGTCATTTGGATACCAGACATAACTCCATACCTCGCTTACTTCTTTGTCACGTAGTGTTAATGATAAGCGCATATCGACTGGCTTATCTCCCTCTGGCGCGATTTTAAACGCAACACGCCATCCTTGATTATTCGGTAATTGTTGTACTGTTTTATCGCTGACTTCACCTGAATTTAGAGTTAAATTAGCGAGCAATTTAATATTGGCCGATAAGTTATTAATTGTGTCACCGGTAAAATCGACCGTAAATTGACGATGGCTTTTTGGCGGTGGATTTTTTTCACCAGGCAAAGCCGCGCTGCCAATTCGAGTACGTAAAACATGGGCATTATTTTGACTCGCCAATACGGTGTTAAAGGTTGACATTTTATAGCCAAAGCTCAGTGTTTCACCTGCTTTTAGTGGTTGCTCTGGCACCCAGTAACTGACAATATTGTCATTAGTTTCCGTATCTGTTGGTATTTCAACCAATTCAATCCGGCCATTACCCCATTGCTCTAGTGGCTCAATCCAGAGGCTAGGGCGAGCATGGTAATGTGCTTCCGTATCAAGGTAGTTATTAAATTCACGATCACGCTGTGCTAGGCCAAAACCTTTTGGGTTATCATAACCAAATGAGGTTACGCTAAGCTGTTTTGGATTATTAAGTGCTCGCCAAATCCATTTATCATCTTGTGATTGCATTAATAAGCCATCAGAGTCATGCACTTCTGGTCGGTAATCATCAAAGAATTTAGTGCTATTTTCGCCGTGATAAAACATGCTGGTAAGTGGTGCAATACCGAGTTTTTTAATATCTTTACGGGCAAATATTTGCATCTGTGTTGTTATTTCAGTGTTAGTTGATGGGCTTATCTCAAATCGATATGCACCGGTCACAGATGGGCTGTCTAATAACGCATAGAGCACAATATTAGTGTCTTCTGCTGTTGGCTTCACCAGCCAAAACTCTTTAAACACTGGGAATTCTTCACCAGAACTAAGTGCAGTATCGACCGCTAGACCACGGGCTGAAATACCATACACTTGCTGCGGGCCAACCAAGCGAAAGTAAGAAGCACCTTGGAATACCGCGACCTCATCTTTGTACTCGTTATTATTAAGTGGAAAATGTAGTCGAAAACCAGCGTGACCTAATTGAGTGCTACCCAAAGCGGCGCTAATTTCCTGCTCAAGAGGAGCGGCAGTACCATCATAACGGTAGTAATCTGTTTTAAACGGCAGTTTTTGTACCTTGCCATCAGTACTCACTGTATTGATAGCGATAGGATTTTTATAAAGAAAACCAGGGTGAAATAATTGCACTTCATACAAGCTTTGATCTTTCCAGATGGCATGATCTTGACGAAAACGAATAGACCTATAATCTTGGTAGCTAATATTATTTAATGTATCTATAGCAATCTCAGGTGCAGCGATGTAGTCGTTTGCTGCTAACTGTTTCGCTCTTGCGGTGATCACCTCAAATAATCTTTCTGAAGGGATCGTAAGCAGCGTTGGTTTTTTTACGGATACAGGCGTCACTGTGTCTGGCTTTTTAGCCGGTACAGGTGTGTCTGGCTGTGTAATTGGCTCTTCTGCTGCACTTACATTACAAACACACAAAGCTAACAGTGCAGCTAGCACAGTATTTCTTTTAAATGATGGAGACAGAGCTGCTCGCGTTTTCGTTTCCATGAGGTTTCCTTTAGCCGTTACCTAGTTAATTTTAAATTTTGTGATAGTAGTTAGTCGCTTTTAATAAGTTACATTCACCTCAGCAAGCAATGAACATGAAATAAATACTTATATTTCAATGACTTTTTGTTTCAATTGTTATGTAGATGATGTATTTTCTTTGTATAAGCGGAAAATAATTACATGAGCTGTATGACTACTTCTTACTAATGTAAGTAGATGTTACTCGATGCAACCTTGCGCTAAGGTGAATGAGCAGGCAGTTACATAGATTTTGTTACAGGGTCAAGAAATTGCGATAAGCAGGAAGTGAACTTGCCAATTATTTGCACAATCGGCAAGTTAAGTGTTTAATTATTGAGCATTACCTAATGCTTCAGCATTGGCTTTACATTGGTTGTAAGCTTCAATACATTTGGTGCTACAGACTTTATGAACCATACCTTCACCCGTACTTTGTTGCTCACAGTTTACTTCACATTGATAGTTTTGCTGAGCACACTGCTGCATTTCTGGGTTTTCTATTTGAGCTTGGCATCCAGCTAGCACACCAACACAAAGCGCAATGCTTGATAATTTTAGTAATGAATTCATGTTTATCCCTAACTATTGTTATTTAATATCAACTTGCAGGTTATCTATAAGCCTAACAGGACCTAAAAAAGCCGCAGCCAATATCACTAGATGACTATCATTGAGTGTAGCTTTTTTTAAGGTATCGCGCTGAGCTATTTCAAAGTAATCCGGTTTGAGCCCTGCTTGTTGCAATCGTTGTTTAGCTTGTTGGCATATTTCAGCAAAATCTCGTTGTCCAGCGTTTAGTTGCTCGGCACTCCAATTTAGCGTTCTAAATAGCTCTGTGGCGGTTTCTTTTTGAATATCTGATAAGTAACCATTACGAGAGCTCATTGCTAAACCTGAGACTTCACGGCTGGTTGCAACGCCAATGATCTCAACAGGAATAGATAAGTCGTGAGCCATGGTTTTAATGACTTGTAATTGTTGAAAGTCTTTTTCACCAAAGCAGGCGTAATCGGGTTGCACTAAGTTAAATAATTTAGTTACCACAGTGGCTACACCGCGAAAATGACCCGGACGTGAGCCACCACAATAGCCCATTGAAATACCTGGCACGTCAACAAAGCTTTGTGCATCCAAACCGTTAGGGTAAATAGCTTCTACTGTCGGTGTAAATACAATATCAGTCTCTAGTTCAGCAAGCCCTTGTTTATCAGCAATAAGGGTGCGCGGGTAGTTATCCAAATCTTCGTTTATGCCAAACTGCATTGGGTTAACGAAAATGCTCACCACGACTTTATCGGCGATGTTTTTAGCTTTTTCAACTAAAGAGAAGTGCCCTTGATGCAAGTTACCCATGGTTGGCACTAAGGCTACGCTCAGCCCAGCTTGACGCCATGCTTTAATTTGGCTACGTAAGGATTTTATTTCAGTGATCGACTGCATTATTTAAACTCATGTTCCGTGCTTGGAAAAGCACCACTTTTAACGTCGTTACAATACTTTTTGACTGCATCTGGCATGTTGCCAGTTTCCAGTAAAAAGTTTTTAGAAAATTTAGGGATATAGCCCGCAGAAATACCTACTAAGTCATGCATAACGAGAATTTGGCCATCGGTTTGATTACCTGCACCAATACCAATGGTAGGAATATTAACCGCGTCAGTAATTAATTTGGCAAGCTCAGATGGAATACATTCAAGTACCAGCATTTGTGCGCCCGCAGCTGCCAGTGCTTTGGCATCGCTGATCATTTTTTGTGCTTGCTGTTCACTACGACCTTGAATTTTAAAACCACCAAAAACGTGTACCGATTGCGGTGTTAAGCCTAAATGCCCACACACCGGAATACCTTGCTGAGTCAGCGCAACAATTGAGTCATACAGCCATTCACCACCTTCAAGCTTGACCATGTTAGCGCCAGCGCGCATTAACTCAGCAGCGTTCTTACAGCTTTCTGCTGGGTTTGAATAGGTCATAAATGGCATATCAGCAATGACGAATAACTCTCGGCTGCCGGCGCGTACACTGCGTGTATGGTAGGCAATTTCTTGGTTAGTAACAGCCAGCGTATCATCACCACCTTGTAACACCATGCCTAATGAATCACCAACTAAAATGACATCAACGCCGTTATCGTGAAATAACTTAGCAAAGCTGGCATCATAAGCTGTTAAAGCAGTAATTTTTTGCTGTTCTGCTTTCATTTTATTGAGCGTAGAAACGGTTATTTTAGACATAGTATCCTCGTAGGCAACGGCCTGAAATTAATTACAGAGGTAATTGGTGTAATTCGTTTAATGCCAAGGTAGCGGTAACACTGTGCAGGGGTGTTCCATTTGGCAGCGTAATATCTGGGGCGATTTCAAGTAGCGGATAGACTACAAACTCGCGCTCGGTTAAGCCATAGTGAGGCACAATTAGGCGCTCACTGTGAATGACCCGATCGCCAAATAATAAAATATCAATATCTAGGGTGCGCGCCCCCCAGCGCTCGGCTTTACGTACTCTACCGTGCTGAAGTTCTATCTGTTGTGTTAAATCAAGCAGTTGCTCGGGTAATAAGGTGGTTTTAATTGCCGCGACAGCATTCACATAGTCAGGTTGATCTTGCGGGCCCATCGGCTTGCTGGCGTAATAGTGCGATACGCAAACAAATTCGCATTGGGCTAAAGTGTGTAAAGCCGCTACGGCGTTATCGAGTTGCTGACGTGGCGCGTTTAAATTAGCGCCTAAACCAAGATAGACTATTTCCATGTTTATTCAGCCGTTGGCTTTGGGCTACGGCGGCGAGTACGACGACGGCCTTTTGTTGCGCCTTGGCTACCTAACGCTTTCACCATGTCTTTTTGGCCATTGATGTCTTGTTTTAAATAGTCAGTCCACCAATTTACTAATTCCTGATGTTGCTTTTCACCGGCTTCTACGCGCAATAGTAAAAAGTCATAGGCAGCTTTAAAGCGTGGTTGCTGGGTAAGGCGATATGCACGTTGCCCTGAGCGTTTATCTAAACGATGCTGAATATGCCAGATATCGCGAGCGCCAAGGGTAAAGCGTTTTGGTACGGCAATATGCTGTGCGTTATCACTGAGTACTTTATTCATCCCTTGAGCAAACGCATCGTATTCAGAGAGTTGCTCTTGTTCTTGCAGTGCTTTAGTGATCTGCAATAATGGGAACCATAACAATGCAGCAAAAATAAATGCTGGGGTTACTTTTTTCTCGGCATTAATGCGTTCATCGGTATTGCGGAACATCTGTTGAATTAAAGCGAATTCTAAGCCATCAGGGTTGCTATCTAAAATAGTATCAAGGGCGGGGAATAATGATTTGAAAAGGCCATATTTTCGAAGCATTAAAAAGTTTGCTTCTGCTTTACCATTTAAAAACAGCTTCAGTGTTTCTTCAAATAAACGCGCTGCAGGTATGTTATCTAACAGGTTTGCTAATTCTTTTAATGGTTGCTCGGTTGCCGGTGCAATTGACATATCCAGCTTAGTGGCAAAACGAACCGCGCGTAGCATACGCACAGGATCTTCACGGTAGCGGGTTGCTGGATCACCGATCATTTCGATTTGTCGGGCCTTGATCGCTGCTAAGCCATTAGCATAATCGTGGATTGAAAAGTCATTAATAGAGTAATACAACGCATTGATTGAAAAATCACGGCGTTCGGCATCTTCTTCAATACTACCAAACACGTTATCGCGTAGTAGCTGGCCTTGATCACTCGATTGGCTGATTTGGTTTTTATCTTCAGGCGCTTCGTGATGACCGCGCATGGTGGCAACTTCGATAATTTCGCGACCAAACACAATATGCGCTAAGCGAAAGCGACGGCCAATTAAACGGCAATTACGAAATAGTTTTTTAACCTGATCAGGGGTGGCATTGGTGACCACGTCAAAATCTTTTGGTTGTTGACCTAACAAAATATCGCGAATACAACCACCAACGAGGTAGGCGTCAAAGCCACCGTCTTTAAGGCGATATAACACCTTGATTGCATTTGGGCTAAATTGTTTGCGAGAAATACCGTGCTCATTGCGTCCAACTATTAAAGGCTGCGCAGAGACTTGAGTATGTTCGGCTGTTGCAGAGGCGGTTGGGCCAATAATTTGCCGACAAAATTGAAAAAGCTTGGAAATAATAATCTGTCTCCTACAGAATTCGGTTATTTGATGGACGCCATCAAAAATCAAACCAAGTATAGCCTCACTTTGCTATTAACTGCACATGTGTTGCGTTTACTTGGTAATACCTATGGTATTAGAGTCTTGTTCATTCTAGTCAGTTAAACAGTCATTGCTAGGGTTAAAATTTTCTAGCACAACGATGCTGGAAATTATTATCCTGTTATTGGGCTACTTGACTGTTGCTATAATCGTGTACAACCTTAACGCAATTGGTATTATACCAATCGACTTAAATATTTAACCATTCTAGCGGGCTAAATAAAGCGCTAACTGCGTTAGTAATTTTTCATGTAGAACAACTACATGTTAAAATTTCTGCCTTGTTATCACTGTATTTTTCTGTCGCTATAAATAGTCAGTAACTTAACACGATTGGTATTAATTAAATGAATTGCACATTTAAGGTGGGCTATCATATACCAGCACAGCTTAAAAATTAAGTTGAAGGCCTTAAAATTCACCATATTTAGTGAATTTTTATTTGTTTATCTGGGTAAAGAGGGTTGCTTGGCTATTTAGCTTTTGTGAAATTTGAATTTCAGCTACTTTAGGCACGTTTTGCAGGCTGTAATTATCGATTGCCCAGCTCAGCATTTTTTCAATACTTAGCTCAACTAGTTCAGGCGATGGGGCCAAACCCAAAAATTCAAATGCACTGAGCAGAGCAGGTTTAGGGTTGTCTTTGGCAATCGCTGGGGCATAGTTTTGCTTTGATAATTTAAAGCCAGGTTTAGCAACCGCTAATGGTAAATGCGCATACTGGGGGGCTGTGTGATTTAACTGGTTAAATAAACTGAGTTGTCGAGCGGTCGGTTCAAGCAAGTCAGCGCCGCGGACAATATGAGTAATAGCTTGGTCAATATCATCTGCAACCACCACTAGTTGATAAGCAAATAAACCATCGCTACGCTTTATTAAGTAATCTTCGTGGGCTAAATCTTGGCCTATATGCACCTCACCTTGGATGAGATCGCGATATTGGCATATGGCATGTTGCTGGATTAATCGCAATGCGCTGTGGTGTTGCGAGTGGTTTAAATGACGACAATGGCCTTGGTAAATTCCGCCAAGCGCTTTGATTTGTTTGCGTGAGCAGTGGCAAGCATAAATAAGTTGCTGGTTATTTAGATTATTAATGGTATGCGCATACAAGTCATGGCGCTGGGTTTGATAGACAACGTCTTCATCCCAATATAAACCATAAGCTTCAAGGGTGGTTAGAATATCTTTGGCTGCGCCCTCAACAACACGTGTGGTGTCGATGTCTTCTATTCGGACTAACCAAGTACCTTGGTTGCTTTTCGCATCAAGGTAACTGCCCACAGCCGCCACAAGTGAACCAAAATGAAGTGGCCCAGAAGGTGACGGTGCAAAGCGACCGCGATAGTTGCGCACAGGCGCAGTAACGGCTGTGGTAGACATTGATTAATTACTGATAATTAACCACGTCCAGATTGTTTTTCTTTGATTTCCGCAAGTGTTTTACAGTCTACGCATAAATCTGCTGTAGGACGTGCTTCTAAACGGCGAATACCAATTTCAATCCCGCACGAGTCACAAAAACCAAAATCATCTTCTTTGATTAATTGAATCGTTTTTTCAATTTTTTTGATCAGTTTACGTTCGCGGTCACGAGTACGAAGTTCTAAAGAGAACTCTTCTTCTTGTGCTGCACGGTCAACTGGATCAGGGAAGTTAGCTGCTTCGTCTTGCATATGCGATTTAGTGCGATCAACTTCATTGCGTAAATCGTTGCGCCATGCTTCCAAAATAGTTTTAAAATGAGTGCGTTGTGCCTCATTCATATACTCTTCGCCCGGCTTTTCCTGGTACGGTTCTAATCCGGCCTGAGCCAATAACCCTAATTTTTTTTGGTCTGGCATAACTTTCTCCTAAATCCTTAATATAATGCCCAGCATGAGCCGGCGGCTATAAATAACAGAATCCTATGGCCTAGGCAAATTTATTTTCATTAATTAGTCTTACTTAAACCGCATCAATAAAATCAAAGAAGGTACAGCAAGTGATTTTTACACATCTCAAATTATAAATAAGTGCTTAAAAACTTGCCTAGTTATATGGGCGAAAAAATGAAAAGCAAGGCTGTTTTAATTAAAAAGCAGTTTTTCTGCTAGTGTAATTTCATCGGTCGAAATGTTGGCTTTATAAGCAAGTACTTCAACGCCTTTGGTAATTGCAGAATCAAGTAATAGCGCGTACTTTTCATCGATATGTTTTGCCGCACTGACTTGGCTGATCCCTTCATGTAATACAGCAAACAATAAAACCGCTCGGTGACCTTGTTCAACCATTTCGATTAATTCGCGAATATGCTTTTGGCCACGTAGAGTCTGCGCATCCGGAAAATAGCCTTGTCCGCTAAGCGGGCAGTCTTGGCTCAGTAAGGTGACTGACTTAACTTCAACATAGCAATTTGGTCGGTTAGGCCCGCTGAGTAAAAAATCAATCCGGCTATTTTCTTGGCCATATTTTACTTCGCTTTGTAGTTGCTCATAACCGCTTAATTGAGTAATTAAATTAGCGTGCAGGGCTTCTTCTACCAGTTTATTTGCCACCACCGTGTTGACACAAATTAACTGCCCAAATTGATTTCGCGTCAGCTCTAGGGAGTGGCGGTATTTACGCTTGAGATTATCACTGGTTGAATAAAATGCGGCAAAATCAGGCTCAGCGCAGCCCGTCATTTTACCTGTGTTGGCACAATGAGCCGTAAATTCAGAACCATCCGCTAAGCGTAAATCGGCTAAAAACCGTTTGTAGCGTTTAATTAACCGGGCTTGTTGTAATGGCGTAGCAAATTTCATTATTTAGTCTCATTCGGTTGGGAAGTTGTGTCAGCTATAGTAGACTCAGTGCTACTATTTAGTGCAAAGAGTATTCTAACATGTCTGAAAAATTTGTTGTTCAATTAAGCGAGCAGGGTGCTGCATCGCATTGGGGCGAAACCGCCACGTTATCTTTTAATGAGCACGGTGCAACCGTTCATTTAGCTGAGCAAGACACATTGGCGAATGTACAAAAAGCCGCGCGCAGTATCGCCAATCAAGGCGTTAAAAATGTCGTTCTCGCTGGTGATTGCTGGTGCACTGAAACGCAATGGGCATTTTATCAGGGGTTTGTATCACCTAAGTCATTACATGGTGTTGAATTTGCCGAAAATGCTAAAACAGATAGCCAAGAATTAGCCTCATTACTGCGCTCGGCTACCTGGGCACGTGAAATGATCAATGGCACGGCAGATGATATTTTCCCTGAAAGCTTGGCTGGTAAAGCCGCTGAATTTATTCAATCACTGGCTCCTGAGCATGTCAGTTACCAAATCATTAAAGGTGATGCGTTACTTGAGCAACAATGGATTGGTATTCATGCTGTTGGCCGTGGTAGTGAACGCCCGCCAGTATTATTAGCGCTTGATTACAACCCAACGGGTGATGACAATGCGCCAGTGGATGCAGCGCTTGTTGGTAAGGGGATTACTTTTGACTCTGGCGGTTATTCCATTAAAGCCAGTGAAGGCATGCTCGGCATGAAATGCGACATGGGTGGTGCTGCCACTGTTACTGCTGGGTTAGCGTTGGCTATTAGTCGTGGTATCAATAAACGCATAAAACTATTTTTATGTTGCGCTGAGAACCTTATTTCAGGCCACGCTTACAAATTGGGTGATATTCTTACCTATAAAAACGGCACGACCGTTGAGATTGTAAATACCGACGCAGAAGGGCGTTTAGTCCTTGCTGATGGCTTAATGGCTGCTGGCGAAACTGGCGCACCACTTATTATTGATGCGGCAACACTGACAGGTGCCGCGCTGGTTGCCGTTGGTCAAGAATACAATGCTTTATTTGGCCTTGATAAAGAATTTGTGCGCGAAGTCGAAGGTTTTGCAGGACAAGAAATGGAAGCTGCATGGCCACTACCGCTTGAAAAATGGCATCAACAAAATTGCCCATCACCGTATGCTGATACCGCAAATAGCCGCGCCCAAAAAGGTGGTGGTTATGGCGGCGCATCAAATGCTGCTGGTTTCTTATCGCGGTTTGTGCCAAATGATGGCAAAGGCTGGGTGCATATTGATTTAGCTGCGGCATTTAATATGGGCAGCACCAGCCAGTGGGCGGCTGGCGCAACAACGGTTGGTATGCGTACCGTTGCGCGTACTTTACTTGAAAAAGCATAACTTACAAATACTTAAAAAAGCGCCTCGATAGGCGCTTTTTTATTGTTTATTAATTACAAACTCAAACAAGCTTTTCTTATTTATTTACTGTAAAATCATGCCCCACTTTTGTCGTTCAAGGTTGCTTTAAATTACACTTGAATGATCTACTTACACTGGGGTTTCTATTATGTCTGATAAGACTTACATCACGGCGCAGCAACTGCTCGAAGATTCTTTTCGCGTTGCGGCACAAGTTTACCAAGATGGTTTTCGTCCTGATTTTATAATCGGTATTTGGCGTGGCGGCGCTCCAATTGGTATCGCAGTGCAAGAGTACTATGATTATAAAGGTATAGAAACAGACCATATAGCAGTGCGCACATCTTCATATTACGGCATCAATAAGCAAGCTAAAGAAATAAAAGTACATGGTTTGCATTATATTATCGAGAATGCCAATGCGGGTGATTCATTATTGATTGTTGATGATGTGTTTGACTCAGGACGTAGTATTTTTGCGCTTAAAGAGAAACTTTCAGAGCTGATGCGGTTAAACTTACCGCAAGATATTCGCGTTGCTTGCCCGTATTACAAACCAAAAAATTCAAAAGTAGATATGAAGCCAGATTACTATATTCATGAATCAGAAGAATGGCTGGTATTCCCACATGAGCTGTCGGGTTTAACACCTGATGAGATTATCGCCGGTAAAACAGATTTAGTGAAAATACACGATATTTTATTAGCAAAATAAATTTATTGAGAAAAAATAAAAAAGGCCTTAACTAGGCCTTTTTTGTTTATCAATAGCTAATTTAACACACTATTATTTATAAGTTTCAAACGCTTCTTTTAATCGTGCAAGGTGAGCATAGACATAACTGCTCGACATACGATCTTGGTTTAGGAAAGTATTATCGAGGTCGATAGACGATTTGAGTATTGTCGCACTACCAAAATCAAGCGCATTTTTTGATTCACCAATACGCGTACTTACGCCGTGAGTCCAGCTCTTGGCTCCTTTGACTTGCCAATTACCTGCATTCATATCTTTACGTGATGTTAGTGGGATAGTAAACGAAATGCCCACTTTTTCTATGTTGGTATCACTGTATGATAATGCAATATTGGCATCACCAAACCAGAACTTAGTTTCTACTAAGTAGCCACTGTCGTCATTCCAAAATTGCCCACCAGTTACATGAAATGAAACGTCTTTTTCAGCCCATAAATAGCGATATGAAAAAACAGAATAGTCACGTTGATCGACGTTATAATCTTTATAATCAAACACACCAAACTTAGCTTTTAACTTATGGCGACCAGCAGGGCTTTGCCACACGGTTTCATTGGTGATCCCCATAAAATCAAAATAGTCTTGGAATAAACCAATTTGCGTTTGGTTATAGATATTAAACGGCAACGCAAAGGTTTGATAGACAATCGCGCGCTTGATGCCAGTCTCTTGGCGGGCATTGGTGAATGCTTTGCCTTCTTCAAAATGATCTGTGTTAGCAACATTAACTTGGCCGGTAATATTGACGCCAGCACCTTGCCAAAGCGGCATGTGTAAATCGGCTTGTAATGCTAATGAATAATCGTATACACCAAGTTCTGTGGCATAAGTTGATGCTAAAGAAGGGGTAAATGATAGTCGTGGTACAAAGTAAGGGCTGGTGTTTGGGGCATTATCCGCCCAATTTACTACTTGCGTACTTTCATCACTAAATTGCGTGCTGATCATTAAATCTGGAGTAATATTTTCATCAATAAAGCGGCGATAATTATTCAAATTCCCATTTACTTGTAGTAACGGGATATCTTGTTTTGATAAGCGAACTATAAATTCATTATTACCATCAGAGAAACTCTCGGTAATGCGGCCTAATACCAGCCCTAATGCATCAATTTCATTACGATTAAATACCGAGTTCTCAAATTCAACAATGATTTGATTATTCTGAGTTATACCAACGCGGATATTTTCAAAACCATCATTGATTAAGCTGCTTTTAAGGGTATGGATTTGCTGAATATTATTTTGCTTTGTTGGAACAGGTTGAGTTTGCTGAGCTGCTAAAGCATTTACAGGTATCGCTTGCGGCGGTTTAGTGATTGGCTCAATAGCTGGACTTGTCGACGGAGTAACCGTAGCTCTCGCTTGTTGATTTTTATTCTCAGATAACTTAACTGTTGTTAACGGTTGCGGTGCGGGTTGTGGCTTTTCGTAGTTAGCTTGTGCTTCATCGCTGAGTGGCATGCTGATATTGATACCCCAATAGGTATCATCGTCAGCTAACTCAGTATTAGAATAAAAGCGACTATTAAATGATACTGTCGCAATATCGTAAAGCCATTCTTTTGGTACCGTAATACGAGCACCTACATTAAATGCTTCTGCATCGTGTTCAGCGAGTACAGCAAGCCAAGTGAACGGTTGATATTCAATACCGGCAAACACGCCGTCAAGTTGGCCTGTAAGCGTGTCTGATGCGCCAATACCGGCACTAAAGCGAAAATCCCACCATTGCTTAGAGGCAACAGCATAAAACGCTTCATAGTTATTGGCAGCCCCTCCAACATCTTTTGCACCAACAGCAACATTAAACCAATCTTTCGGTATAAACGGAATCTGGTACTTTGCGTTAAATGATAAATCACGGATTTGACCTTTGCTGTCATAACTAAATAAATTGTCATGCATCGACGATGAAGTAATTCGGCCAGTAACCTCTAAGCCATCAAAAAGTCCTGCAGAAAAAGTGAAGTTATGACCATCCGTGTACTTGCCTTTAATTTCTAGTTGATTGCTGTAGCCTATATCAACGGTACCTTTATCCATCACCTCCGCAGAAGGTGTATGAAAAAGTCCGGTAAAGCCGTTATACGCAATGCCGTGAGTCATTGTCTCATCGGCAAGTAATGGTGAGCTTACAGTAAGAGCGCAAACCGTTGCTAAAGTTGTTTTTTTATTTATCACGTTGTTAACCAAAATAGATTAAAGTTAGGCTTTAAATCCTTAAAGCCAGTCAGTAGTTTTACTGTAGCAAGAAATACTGAAAACAAGAAGTAACTATAATATCTAACCTATAAAAAAGCCGCGCAATTGCGCGGCTTTTAGAGTTTATTTAGTCGTTGTTACTAATTAGCTGCCGCCAGTAGTACCAGTGCCAGTTACTGGTACGGTTTCAACTTCACACGTTACTGGAATATCAAACGTTGCTGCAGTTGCATTTGCTGCTACGTTAGTTGATATCCAATTACCAGTGTTGTAATCATAGTAGTTCGCTGTATAAGACGCACCTTGCTCTAACTTAACAGAGAAAGTTCCTGTTGAGTATATTGATTGTAGGTAAGAATTATTTTTGAACAATGCTACAATAGCTGGAGTAGGCACAGGAGCAGTGTTTACATCAAAGTCTGCTGTGTTGCTACATACTAATTGTGTTTTTATTTGCTTAGTTACAATTGTTGGTGGAGCAATTGTAAGAGTTAGATCTTTATCTTGTAAATCACAGATATTGCTTACAGATAGTGCAGATGGAGCGCCATCAGTGTTAGTTGATAAGCCATCTAATACGTTTTCACCATCACGTAATACTTTCATTTTTACAGGGAAACCAGGAGGGTTATAAATTGTTGCTGACGAATAATCACCAGTATAACTTGTCAGAACACGTCTATAACCATTGATTTCAAGAACAAGTTTAGTTTCTGCAATATTAGCAGAATCTGTATTATCCAGGATGTTGAATTTTACACTTGAACATTTATTGTTGTTGAAGTAATCAAGGTTCCAGTAAGATAAGTGATTTACATCAACAGATACATCAAATGTTGACGCATTACCGCTATCAGTTACTTCCCCGTAGCTTTCGAATCCCCATTTACCAACTTCTTCATCGTAGCTCCAAACTGGGAAAATATCACCAGCGGCAATTTTACGAGCTACAGGAGCTGCAACTGTACATACGCCATTTTTAAAGCCATTTGCTTCAGCGTAGGCTGCGATATCAGCTGTACCAGCTGGTAAAGTTACAGGACAAGGGTTCGATGTTTTCTTATCTACCTGCATAGCAACAGTAATAGAGTTACCTTCACCAAATGACTTAACTTTCTTACCCGCATCGTCAACTAACTCAATAGCAACAAAGCCACCAGAAGTGAATGAACCTTCAACTTGCTCAGTACTGTTAGGATCAGATGCTACAGATAGAGCTAGACCACCAGGAAATGCATCTAACGATGATGAAGTGGCAGCAGCTGATTCAGCTTCTTCATCATTACGTGTTGCTTCATTCGCAAAGTAGGCAACTGTCATTTTTGGAACGGTCGCTAATGCTGTACCATCTTTATCTAGGAATTGCGTGCCATTTTTAATTTTAACTGTTGAGCCACCAACTGCAACACCCGCTTTGTTGATTGTTTGTGGTAGAGCGATTTCTGTTTTATCGCCAGAAACTGATAAACCAGAAGTTGGATCATACGATACAGTCGTATTCTCTCCTTCAGGTACAAGTTCTTCTAGCGCTTTGGTATCAGCAACAATTGCAACATCAGAATCCGCTAGAGTGCGAGGTGTTAAGCGAATCTCTTGTGCAACTACGTTATCTGTAGTTGACAGCGTTAATGTACCTGAGTTATTTAAAAATCCATCAGCAGAAATAACATAGTCATAGCTGATACCATCAGTAGGGATTGAGCCTACTGTAAAAGCAAATGAACTTGCAGTTGTTGACTTGTCTGCATCAGTTAAAGCATTACCCGCAGCAGTTAAAAGGCCGTCTTCAGATGAAGTGAAGCTAATCATAGCTGTTACCGTGTCAGCTAAAGGTGCACCATTAATATCTACGATATTAACCGTTACCGAGCCAGCTTGAACTTCAGTAGCTGTAGGAGGTACAGCAACGTCTTGCGTTGGAACAGGTGGCGCAACGTAATCATTATTATCGTTGTCGCTAAAACAAGCACTTAAGCTTGCAGTTAGACCAAGTGCAAGAGCTAGCTTGGTGAGCTTGAATTTATTATTTCCCATAATCGTTACCTTTCTTTCCTTTCTCTTTAAAGTAAACAGACTTAATTGCAGTTCTATAAATGTACCGAAGCACGCACCAGATCAGGCTTGCACCTATAATACAATAATTAGTTAATCAAGGATAAGCGCACATTATATATACGTCAAGTGAACATTATATATACTTTCATTAATTAAATAAGAAAATTGTTACCGGCGTAATGTAAAAAATCTCTTAGTTAATTTTTGCTGAGTTAGCGCGGCCTTGTTGTCGGGTTACTATGCTAAAGTAGTAGGCTGCGGTTGTAAATGTAAATAGTTGCATTTTAGGCAGTTAAACGTTGTTCTTTTCGGCTGAATTTTACTGTGAGTCAACGTCATAGCTGTGAAAAACTGTCTACGTAATCACTCAATTTATCCAAATCTACCGCTTTTAGTCCATCGTTTGAGCGCGCGACTAAACCTTTTTCTACTAATTCGGAGACTACGCGGCGATAAGCGCGTTCGGTGGTTGCAAAACGTTCGGCTTCGGCATTGACGGTCGGATATGCTCGTAGCAGTGTTGGGTTGTTATTTTCTGCACGTAATAAGCAGTCTTTAGCAATATTGTAACCTAATGGTAGTAGCAGCTTGTCTAAGTTGATTTTTTGGTTTTCTTGAAACTTAGCGGCAATCGTTTGTGCCGTGTATAAACTGAGTTCTGGTTTTTCAAGTAACAAGGCGCGCCAGTGTTTCAGCTCTATTAAGTTATAGCTAACATCACTAAAGCAGGTAACTGTATAAATACAAGGATTGTTGTTTAGCGCTTCAATCTCACCAATCAGGGTGTTGTTGCAATCAAGCTGACCCAACAGCAAGCGGCGGCCATTACCTACATCATAACTAAACGATATAGTACCGCTTCTGACCAATACTAATTTACTAAGAGGTTGATCTTGGTGGATCAGTACTTCTTTTTTTGATTGTTGATAACGACTGCCAGCAAACGTAAGTAGCTGCTCGACCAGGTAACTAGAAAAATGATATTGAAACATCAACAATGCCCTTCGGACAATTGTCCTATTTATTACATCTTAATGACGTTAGCATTAAGATTCTAAGAATTTACGCTAACTTACTAGTTTAGTTAACGAGATTAATTAAGCTTAATACCTGATATCCCGTGTAATGATTATTAAAGTGTGCTTTTAGCAGCTTTGGGTTTTTAGTAAGTTAGCCTTTTTATACTGTTGCTATATTGTGGAATATCTTTGTTTAAACTACAACATTTGCAATGCTAACCTAAAGTATCGGAGAGAACAAATGAGTTGGGAATATTTGGGCTATTTTGCCTCTGCTTTACTCATTGCCTCTCTAACCATGAGTGATGTAAGCAAACTTCGCTGGTTTAACCTTGCCGGGTGTATTGCTTTCACTGCATACGGTATCGCGATTGCCGCATGGCCTGTGGCCATTACCAACGGCTTACTAACGTTTGTTAATATTTACCATTTAATAAAACTTAATCGCCAATCACAAAATTCGCAACTACCAACCGATTAAGCTGTTATTACTCTGATACTTCTTGCTCTTTTTGGTAGCGTAATTCGCCGCCAATCCATGTTTGATTGACGACAATGGTAAAAATTTCTTGTACTGGCACTTTAAAATAGTCTTTGTCGATTAAAATAAAGTCAGCCCATTTGCCTTGCTCTAAACTACCTAATTTAAACTCTTGATGTGCGGCATAAGCAGCACCTAACGTGAATGCTCTGAGTGCATCTTCTCTGCTCAGTGCTTCAGTGACTCGCCAGCCATCTGCTGGTAATTGCTTGTGATCTTGGCGAGTAATTGCTGAATACAAACCGTCAAAGGGGTTGGCCAGTTCAACCGGGTAATCAGAACCTGCAGCCACCACAGAGCCTTGTTTTAAAAAAGTCTGCCATGCATAGGCGCCTTGTAACTGTGTATCGGTAAGGCGCTGCTCTGCCATGTGCATATCAGAAGTAGCATGCACGGGCTGCATTGATGGAATTATCTTAAGTGTTTTGAAACGAGGAATATCAGCAGGGGCAACTATTTGTGCATGCTCTATGCGATTACGTAATAAAATACCGCCGGTTTTTTTAAACACATTTTGATAGGCATCCAAGACAATATGATTTGCCTTATCACCTATGGCATGGGTATTTGCGCTAAAACCATGACTAAAGCTTAGCGTGAAAAGTTGCTCTAATTTTTGCTGTGTTTCTAACATTAAGCCTTGGTGATTTTTTCTATCGGCGTAATCATCAAGTAATGCAGCGCCGCGACTACCTAAGGCGCCATCAGCATATATTTTTACACTGCGGATAGACATAAAGTCATTTAGATCTTTATAGCGACCAGCTCTGAGCATGCTTTCAAGCGCAGGATCGGTTGCACTGAGCATTGCCACAATACGCAGTGGTAGTGTGCCTTGCTCTGCTCTTTGTTTATAAATTTGCCATGTTTGTTTATCAATACCGGCATCGTGGGTTGAGGTTATCCCTAGGCTCACTAAGTGTTGGCCAGCCTGAGTTAATGCGTTACTTACGTCTTGATCTGATGGAGCCGGAATATGTGCCGTGATCAAGCTTTCAGCTTTATCGATAAAAATACCGCTTAGTTTACCCGCGGGTGTGCGAATAATTTCTCCCCCCTCAGGGGCTTGTGTTGCAGCCGTTAGGTTAGCAAGCTCCATGGCTTTACTGTTGACCCAAATAGCGTGACTATCGACTCGAGAAAGCACCACAGGAATATCTTTAACAATTTTATCTAAATCAGTAGCGGTGGGGAACTGTTTATCAGGCCATAATTCTTGGTTCCAGCCGCGGCCAATAATCCAGCCACTTTTATCCTTGGCGAATACCTCAAGCTGCTGTTGTATTTGTGAAATCGATGCACTGCCACGCAAATCCAGCTGTGTTAAATTATTACCCAGTCCAATGACATGACCATGGGCGTCTATTAAGCCTGGTAGCAGGGTTTGCTGCTCGGCATCGAAAGCTTGAGCATTGGGAAAGCTTGCTGCTAGTTTCTCGTCACCTAGTTTAACGACTTTGCCATCCTTAATCACCAATGTAGAAAACTGTTGTAACTGACCGCTGTAAGTAGGAGTGTAGCCGTTGGCGTTATAGATCACTGTGGTATCAGCGATAGCAGGTAAAGATAAAGAGAGTATGCAGGCAAGGAAGCATTTCATTATTAATATTCTTTTAAGTGCTTTTGTTAGCTAAACAGTAACAGAGAATGGTGAGTCTGCAAATTAAATCTGATAATTTATTTATTGTTTGGTGTTTTAAGCTATGCTTATGAATTAGTTATTATTATTTTATTATAATCGGAACGTAAATGAAGCTTAATCAACTCGCTATGCGTAGCAAATTCATACTCTTATCTGCTTTAATATGCATCATTTTTATTGTTGCTATGGCATTTATAAAAGTTGCAAATAACCAAACAGCGACAGGCTTCGAGCGCTTCTATCAACATAACTTTATGGTGACTAAACTCAGTGCCGACCTCAAGCAAGCGCAAGACGGCATATTATCCGGAGTCAGGGGGCTGCAAGTAGTTTATTTATTAGGTTTACAAGAGCAAGCGCCAGAGATGCTCAAGAGTATTGATGAGAATGTTGCGCTTACTGCGCCGCTAATACAGCGTATTAGCCAAATATACAAAGGCGAGGCTAATTTACTTACGGCCCTAAAAAATAACTCGCAGCGTTATGAGCAAGCCGCTATTGAGTTTAAACAGGCGATGGAAACAGCTGCCGATAATAAAGCCGATTATGCTATTTATCGTGAATTTGTTGATTCACATAGTGCCTTAACGACTTTTTTTGAGCAGTTTGAACAAGCAAACATAGCGCAAGTTGCTAAAGCGCAAGCGACTGCGCAGCAATCCATCAATTTTGCAAATACAGTGTTTTACTTATCAATTTTAATAGCGCTTGGCTTGGCTTTATTATTTAGCCATATGCTGTCGAAAAAAGTAGTAATGGGACTAACGGTTGTTAGCGAAAGTGCCCATGCATTACAACGCGGCGAATTAGATCAATACTCTCAAGTTGAAGGCGATGATGAAGTCGCTGACTTAAGCCGTACCTTAGACGCTACAATTAGCCACTTAAATACCACTCTTGCCACTATTTATAACTCTGTAGCACAGGTTAATAATCATAGTAATGAGTTACTCAGCTCAAATACTCAAATTCAAACAGCGACATCAGAGGTGTCCGATCATACAACGCAAGCCGTAACTGCAATTGAGGAGTTATCGGTCACGAGTAAGAGTATTGCGGTAAATACCGCTGAGTCGGCAACAGCCTCTGATAGCATGATGACACTTGCCAATAGTGGCTTAGATGCTTCTGAGCAAACAAAAGAAGCAGTAAGTCACTTATTAGGCACATTAAATGAAACGTCAGACGTGGTTGACCAACTGCAAAGTGAATCCAGCAAAATTGAAACTATTCTCGATGTGATCCGTAATATTTCCGAACAAACTAATTTATTAGCACTTAATGCCGCGATTGAGGCTGCTAGAGCGGGCGAACAAGGGCGTGGTTTTGCCGTGGTGGCTGATGAAGTGCGTACTTTGGCTCAACGTTCTCATAGTTCAGTAAACGAGATTGAGACAATGCTTGGGCAGCTACGCTCAGCAAGTCAAAATGCAGTGACTATGATGGCTGATAGCACCAGAGTTGCAGCGCAAGCGGAAGATAAAATGGATGAAAGTAATCGCTTATTAAAAGAGATTATGCAAATGATCAATCAAGTTAATGACCAAACCCAGCAAATAGCAACAGCCGCTGAAGAGCAGTCAGCCGTTGCCGCTGATATTAGTCAAAATATGCATACCATCCATACCTTGACCGATACCACTGCTGATATTTCGCAGCAAACTGCAAATACCAGCAATAGTATGGCTGAACAAAGTCAGTTGGTATTAAAGCAAGTTGCATTTTTTAAATTAAAATAATGTGCGATATAATTATTTACTTGCGTACAGGCTAAACTCTGCCAGCGATAACCTGTTATCTTTATCGCTGTCATAGCTTTTAAAGCGCGACCATAAAGCGGGATCTTTTGCTGACTCTGAGCGAGTAAGTAAGCCATCTTGATTACGGTCTAACTTTTTGAATTGCTCAGCGACGTTATCAGTTGTTGCAAAACTGCCACAACTAACGGCAAGGAGTGAAATTAATCCCAATTGTGTGGTGTATTTCATAGGGGGGAAACTCATTAATGCAGGTTAATAGTTAAAAAATTCTTAAACTCGACGAGTGAAACTCTATTATCTTGGTCAGTGTCCCAGCGCTGAAACTGTTTTAGTAGCTGCGGTTGAGCGTCCAACTCATTTTTGGTTAAGTAGCCATCTTTATTACTGTCTAAATGGTCAAACCGTTGTTTTACATCCAGCGCTATCGCACTAAAGCTAGTGGCGAGTAGCACAGCTAATATGACTAATCTGTTTTTCATTGTTAAGGTTCTTTTAGTTAGCCTGAACTTTACTTACTTAGTAAAAAGATAAAGTCGTTTAAATCTTAAAATTTGCAAACTCTTGCGCCGATAATAACTCATCGTTGTTATCATCAAGATCCGTAAATTGCTTCAGCAAGGCGTCGTTTTGCTTTGCTTCAAGCAATGATATTTGCCCGTCTGCGTTGCTATCTAATTGTGCAAATTTAACGTTTGTTTGCGATGCTAAAACTGCGGCGCTAATGATTAAAAACATCAATGAAAAGGCGGCAATAAGTTGTCTCATAGCTGTATTTCCTTTGGGGAAGTTATAGTAAAAACTGCTTGAATTCAGTTAGGGATATTTGACCATTTTGGTCTTTATCAATTTGCTCAAAACTTTCGTGCAGCACTGCATCTTCAGAAGCTTCGGCTTCACTTAATGTGCCATTGCTGTCTTTATCAAGCTCAGCGAAGGTAGCCTCAACATCGATAGCAAGGCTATTAAAACTAAACAGTGCACTGCAGCATAAACACAGTGGGACTAATACTTTCATATGGTTACCTTAAAAACAGTTGTTGCTTCAGATATTACAAGAATAATGCCAATAAAATTAGTCTTTAAATATCAGTACTTTAGTTGTTTTTAGTGATGATGAGTGGGAAATAATGACTCAGGGCTGTGTCTTTTTTGCAACAGATTTTCATGGTAATTAATAAAGTTATTTAAAAACAAACGATTAAGTTGTTTCAATTTAGCGTCAGCCGCTTTATGTGGCGCTTTAGAGTTCGCCTTATTCATTATCGTTATTGATTCAGCTAGTGTATAAGTAACACCTTTCATAATTAGACATTTAAACTAAGGAGTAGCTATAGTGGCCCCACTCGCTAAAAAGTACAGCGCTTTACTTAGTTGGCGACCAAATTTAATAGGCCAGTTTTTATTTAGTACCTTGTTATCTTTGCTGCCATTATCACTGGTGGTGATTGTGTTTTTAAATGCTTTGAATAAACAGCTTGCCGTTACCCAGCAAATCGTCAGTGATAACTATCAAATAACCAAATCATTTAATAATCTTAAACAAGACCTTAATAGTTTAGAGCGAGCGACTCGGCAAAATTGGGTACTAAAAAGTGAATCACTTGACGAATTGATTGTTGATAAGTGGCAATCATCGTTACAGAGTATTGATGAACTCACTTTTATTAGCCCCGCCGGGGATTATATTAGTCAGTGGCAGCAACTTGCCAAAGAATTGCAGTTAGCGCATTCAAAGCTGGTCGGCGAAGGGCTACAGGATGCGCAATTATTTATTCCGGTGAGCGAATTAATTGCTCGTCAAACGTTATGGTTAAGAGATCAAAATGAACTGCAAATAACTAAAAATCAGCAACAGTTAAAAGCCTTACAAGATTCTTTTATAAATTGGTTAGTGGCGCTTATCCCATTAACATTATTGGTTGGCGGTGGTTTTTTGTGGCGTATTAGCGGCCGATTAAAAGGCTTAACCTCGGTTATTGATAAACTTGGGCAAGGTCATTGGCAGCAAAAAATATCAGTACAGGGCTCTGCCGAACTGGTTGAGCTGGGCAATAAATTACAATGGGTGCAGGAGCAATTACATCAATTAGAACAACAAAAAGATACCTTCTTACGCCATGTGACCCATGAACTGAAAACCCCATTAGCATCAATGGTAGAAGGCACCGATTTATTAACCGATGAAATCGTAGGGCCTATTAATAAAGAACAGCAAGCTGTACTGGAGCTAATCACGCAAAGTATGGTGCGCCTGCGGGCAATGATAGACAGTTTACTAAGCTACAATGCAATTCGCAGTAGTAAAGAGGACTTAAGTGAGTTGGTTTTTTCGCAATTAATAACCAAGATCAACAGTCATTTTGAACACCGTTTAGTCGCGCGTAAGCAAAGTTTATGTTGGCATTGTGATGTACCCGAGCAGCCGCTAGAAATTGCTGCGGAATTAGTTGAAATGATTTTAATACAGTTAATTTCTAATGGCTTGAAATTCTCATCGCAAGGGCAGGCGGTTGATATCAATTTATCATTAGCGGGACATACTTTAAAAATGATCGTCAGTGATCAAGGTACAGGTATTCAAGAGCAAGAAAAATCACATATTTTTAGTGCTTTTTATCAAGGTAAAAATGCCAAAGATGTGATCGCTCAAGGTAGCGGCTTAGGACTGACAATTGTCAAGGAGTCTGTTGAGCAATTAATGGGGACTTTGCAGCTAGAGCAGAATGAGCCACAAGGTTGTCGTTTTGTTATTCAAATACCAACCATCATTCCAACCAATAAAAACCAAGGAGTTAATTAGCATGGGCGTGCGTTTAAATGCCATTTTTGTGGTGTGTATCACAACTTTAGGGCTCGCAGGGTGTGAGTTAACTGAGCAACCAGTAAAAGAGAATAATACCGAAGCAGAGCAGGTGATTAAAGAGATTGAGCCACACGGTGATGGTTTACCAAACCCAAAACCTCGGCCAAAAACAGATCCTATGTATCCACCGGCAGAAATCGTCATTGGTTGGCATGCGAAGGCCTGTGGTGGCTTTCAAGTGGCGGTGAGTAAAATCGCTTATATTGGTACTAAAGAGATCCAGAATTATTTTGATTTTAGTTGTAAAAATAATGTATTAGCGCCAGAAAAAGTATTAGAGCAGTTACTAAAACTTGATCAGGCGTATTATTGGCCTGATGATATAAAGCAGTATTTATGGCTGCAAAAGCAACAAATAAATCAGCAAATAAACGCTAACAAACAGCAGCAGGCACTGAATAATAAAATGCAAGAGACATTGTCATCGCTGGCAACTATCGAGCAGCAGTTATTATTACGCGAAGAAACCAAGGAGCAGTAATCATGGCAATAGAGCAAAACCAAGGCGCACGAATTTTACTGGTTGATGACGATGCAAGTTTATTAAAGCTGCTGGCTATTCGTATAGAATCTAAAGGCTATCAGGTTACTACCTGCGAAAGTGGCATCGCTGCTCTACAGCTCTTAAAAAACCATGTGTATGATGCCGTGGTTACCGACTTGCGGATGGATGAAATGGATGGCATGGCATTACATCGTCAGCTGCAAAAACGTTACCCGGCATTGCCGGTGATCATGATGACTGCTCATGGCTCGATCCCTGATGCGGTTGAGGCAACTAAGCAGGGAATTTTCGCTTTTATTACTAAACCGGTAGATAAAGATGAATTATTCGATAGTTTAGCGAAAGCAATTGAGATTCACGGCTTGAGCGCTGATGAAAAGTCATCAAGCAGTAATATAGTGACCCGCAGTGGTGCTATGTTGCACTTGCTTGAACAAGTTAAGTTACTGGGACCTACGCACGTCAATGTGTTGATTTCAGGCGCCAGTGGTACGGGCAAGGAGTTATTAGCGAATGCGATTCATCAACACAGTCATGTTAGTGAAGGCCCATTTGTGGCAATTAACTGTGGTGCAGTGCCTGGGGAATTGCTTGAATCTGAATTATTCGGCCATAAAAAAGGCGCGTTCACAGGTGCAATTAAAGACCATCAAGGGTTATTTCAACAAGCGCAAGGCGGCACCCTATTTTTAGATGAAATTGGTGATATGCCGCTTAATTTACAAGTTAAATTACTGCGTGTATTGCAAGAAAAAACCATCCGTCCGGTGGGCTTTCAAGAAGAAATTCCTATCGATGTGCGGATTGTCTCAGCAACCCATAAAAATTTACCGGATGCGATTGCTAATCAACAATTTCGCGAAGATCTATATTACCGTTTAAATGTTGTTAACCTTAAATTACCGCCATTGTGCGAGCGCAGAGAAGATGTGAGTTTATTAGCGCAGTATTTTAGCGCCACCATAGCTAAACGTATGGAGCAAAAAGAAAAGCGCTTTGCCAACGATGCAATGCACGCATTAGTACGTCATGATTGGCCTGGTAATATTCGCCAATTACAAAACGTTGTTGAACAGGTTGTCGCACTGACCCCAGGTGAAGTAATATCGGTACAGTTGGTGGAGAGTGCGCTTAATAGTAATGCCAGTAATGTTGAGCCGCTTTCACTAAACGATGCTAAAAAAGAGTTTGAGCGCGATTATGTTATTAACACCCTAAAAATGGCCGGTGGTAATGTGGCCGAAGGGGCAAAACTGGCGAAACGTAACCGTTCAGATTTTTATAAGTTGATCAAAAAACACAACATAGACGTGGATACCATTTGTTAGGAGAAAACATGCAATTATTTATGGTGTATTTAGGTGGGCGTATTCAGGGCTGCCATATTGAAATGCATGATGTTCGTTTCGTGGTAGGGGAGTCGATAGAACACACTTACACAAAGTTAAAAGCGCAGTGGGTTGGTGATAAAAGTAGTGTGCATATGGATAGCTTCATGGCTGTCAATCATATCGATGGCTTTGCAGTAACCGTAGTTGATCAGCCTGTTGCACAAGCAGAGCAGTTATACTTTGTAAATTTAGGGGCATACCGTGCTGACAGTTTAGCTGAGCAGCATGATTTTGCTTTGTATGTTGCACGCAGTAGCGATGAAGCTAAACAAAGAGCAAAAGAGCATTTACTCGCGGGCTTAAGCCATATTCATAAAGATGACTTACACGATGTCGATGATTGCTTTGCAATTGATTTACTCGACAGTCAACTTCACATCAAGCTAACCCCGAGCGGGCAGTCTCAGACGATTAAGCCAGATTGGTTTGGTTATCATATTTTATAGATACGTTGTTTGATTAAGCGGCTAATCGTGGTCGCTTTGTTCAGTGCGCTCTTTGTCTTCGCTATTACTGGCAATTTTAAATGCCATAATCACCAAGCCAAACATAACAAAAGGGAGGGCTGCAAGTAAGTATTCTGTGAGGTTACTGTCAGCAAAGCTGGCTTGCAATAAAAAGTGTCCTGCGACGCAGAGTAAGATCACGATGAGAAGAATAGGTAATAAAATAAGTTCTTTTTTAGCTGAATGAGTTTTCATTATTACAGGGTGCTTTTCCAAGGTGCGCCATTGTAATGAGCAAACCGCTTTTAGGTCAAATAACTTGTTTTATAAATAGCACCAGATTGCGCTGCATCAAGTTTTTCAGTTTCAGGCTCTGCGTCGTCGTCTTTGCTGTTTTCATCAGTTTCTACAGGATGATATAGGTCGAATATAAAATCGATTTCTTCGCGCTTTAATACAGTTTGCATTTTAACCTCCTAGTAATCAGTCTAAAACTTGCTGATAATAAGGATATGCCTGTAAGCCTGAATTATAGGTGAACACTTATTGCTCAAAATGTGTAGAAATGTAACCCTCAGCTCTTTTGGGTTACATCTTTATATTTGGGTGTAGATAATGGCATCCTAACAATAAACTCAACGCCATCACCTTGTTGATTATTGGCCGCTATTACACTGCCTTGATGATATTCACATACTAAACGAACAATGTATAAACCCAACCCTAAGTGAGGCTGTTGTTGAAGTTGTTGACTGCGAACTGAAACCATCGAGTCAAAAATATGTTCAGCAAGTCCTGCTGGTAGTAATGGCCCGTTATTTTTAACAGTTAAAACGGCCTCGTTATCGTCTTTCGCTAAGCTGACGCTTATTGCGCTATCACAAAGGTTAAACTCTAAGGCATTATTAATGAGTTTATCGAGTAGCTGTGCGACAAATTCAGGTGCGCCCATAACAGCTAAGGAAGAGTCGCAAATATCGATAGTGAAAGCCTGCTGCGGGTAGGTGAGTTGATAGCCCTGCATGCAGCCCGTTATCACTTTACGTAAATCAAATGGTTCAGCTTCTGCGCTTTGAATGCTTTGTTCAAGACGCGTTGCTTCGCTCATGGTGGTAATAATTTTACCTAACCGCTCCACCCCTTCACTGGCGCGATCAAGGTATTTTTGGCTAAGCTCACTTTGCGGCTGCATTTGTAAGTTTTCAAGCGAGCTTCGTACTACGGCAACAGGGGTTCTCAGTTCGTGAGATAACCGCGATGACATGGTTTCTAAATAATTAGTATAACCGCCTAAGCGGCCAACAATATTGGCAAAGCTACGGGATAAGTCGCCTATCTCATCGTTTGAGTCACTATAATCAATGCTGCCCGTTACTCGCCCTTGGGCGTCAATGGCTTGCTCTGCGGTATCGCGAAGGCGGCGAATGCGACTTGATATTCTTGAGGCAAAAAAGAACAGGGTTACTGTGCCTATCAGCATTACCGCTAAAATCACATTAAATAGCTTTTCGAGCGATTTATTTCGTAAAGTGCGTACACCGTTGGTGGTCTCTTCGGCGACCACGGCACCAATCACTTGGTCTTGGATCCATATCGGATAAGCAGCAGATAAAATAACCGCTTTGTTATCTGGAGTCAGTCGCCACGACGAGGCAGGTGTCCCCGTGAGTGCTTTACCTATGTGTGTACCTTGCATGGCCGCAACATCATGTAAGGTATCTAAAAATTCGTTTTCGGGGCGGGTGAGTACCTTGTAATAAAGTGGGTGTAAATAGTTTTGCTCAAAGCGCTGCCACCAAGTTGTAGGCGGTTTATCTGCAATACCATCCGCCCATACGCCGTCGGCATGGTGAATTGATCCAGATTGCGCCAGTACCCGGTGATGATTATCAACTACCCAAATACGGCTGCCGCTGTGTCCCATGCCTTTTAAAATCCGGTTTATTTCTGGGGAAGGAACGAGAACTGAGCCAATATCATTGGGGTTTTGTAAGTTTGAAGTCGACATGGTTTGTGGTTCAGGCTTACCTTGATCCCAATCTTCGATAGCAAAACCAAGTTTATTACCCAGCATATTAAGTGGCAAGCGCAGTTCTATATTGTAGCCCGTCTCTGTACTGACAAAGTAACCTTGAATTTTTGTAATAGGAATTTTGCTTTGCGCATCGAATGCATTGATCCAACCGTCTTTTCTGGCGGCAACAATGTAGCGTTTAAATTCGCCATCAGGCGTTTTAAGCATGATTTGTAAGTGATCATTACGGGTTAAACTTAAGCTGTTTTTAGCGCGATAAACCACCGAGTCATCGGTAACTTTAAATACTGCATATAAAAAGTTTTCATATTTGCCAACCATATGCTCAAACGATAAGTCCTCAAGCTGATGGTCGGGTTTATTGGTTTGTAAATAGCGCTGATCATAGTGCCAGATTAAACTTTGGTACGGCTGCCAGTCAGATAATTTACCGTCAAGTTGAATGGGGTTACTGAGGTTATAGGCATAAAGATCACGGCCTTTGACGACTTGATCTAAAAAATTGCTTTGCGAATCAAATAGCGCAGGGCGCTCATGTAATGCAGTGGCGAGTGCGCGAGTGGTGCCGACCAGGGTTTTTTCTTGCCCTTGGCGTAAAAACTTTTCCATTTCCCACACATATTCATAGCCAAGCCAAGGCAATAAAAACAAAAAGCATGACAGCAAAATAAACTTGCTACGCAAACCAAAGCGCAGCATTACAGTTGCTCCCAGCGGTAACCCATACCGTACACGGTGTCGATACAATCAAACTGCGCATCTAAGGCAATAAATTTTTTACGAATACGTTTAACGTGCGAAGTGATTGTGCTGTCATCAACGTAAATTTTTGCATCGCTCATTAGCTCGTTACGGCTTTTTACATGCCCCGGGCGCTGAGCCAGTGAGTGCAGCATCCAAAACTCTGTGACGGTTAAATCGACTATTTGCTGCTGCCAAAATACTTGCATACGTTTAGTATCAAGCGTGAGTAGGCCGCGATTGAGTAAGGCATTTTGATCAGCCGGTTGCTCAAGGGCTTCCATGCGCCGAAACAACGCACCAATACGTGCGGCTAAATGCGCCATGCTGATGTCTTTAGTAAGGTAATCATCTGCGCCCATGCGTAGGCCGCACACGGTATCAATTTCGCTATCGCGGGCGGTTAAAAAAATAATCGGCAAGGTTTTAGAAAGCGAACGCAGAGTTTGACATAGTAAAAAACCGCCATCAATTTCATGACCTAAACCAATATCGACAATCGCTAAATCGGGCAATGCGTCATTAAATGCATGCTCTGCACTTTGGCGGTCGCAATAGCCGCTGACCTGATACCCTTGTGCGCTAAGCATTTCCATGTAGTTTTCGCGGATTGCGGTTTCATCTTCAATGATGGCTATTTTCTTCATCTTCATACCTTCTTACTCATTTGATTGCACTATACCTAATTTTTTTTCTTTCGCACTGGCAAAAAGGCAATTGCCTTTTTTTTGCCACAATTGCTCAGCAGTTTGCCTTTTTTGCTCCCCTTTGTTGCCACTTGAGCTTGCTTTAATAGCGTTATACCAAATAGGGCAGCTACCCAACCTATGAGTTGCCAACCATTAAGTTATTAAGCAAAAAAGGATTACACCATGAAAAAAATGATTATCGCTTGCACTATCGCTACTATTTTTGCAGCGCCTAACTTAGCGCACGCTGACACAAAATCAGTGGCAGCAAAAGAAACTCATAAAGAAACGGTTATCGGCCTCAGCACCGGTGCGATTTTAGGCGGGATTGTTGGCGGCCCAATTGGTGCCTTTGTTGGCGCATTTGCTGGTGGCTTGATTGGTGAGCAAGAAGTGGCCGAAGATAAAATTGCCGAGCAACAACGTGCTTTATTAGTGCTGCAAGATAAAACTGATGATTACCAGCATGTACTCGCTAAAAATGCGCAAATGACTGAACAGCTCGATCAACTTGAAGCCAATAATGAACGCCTAGCATTAGCACAAATGCACAATCTAATGGCAATGACCATTCAATTTAAAACCGGTTCAAGTGAGATTGCTCCGCACTTTGCCAGCCAACTCGACCAACTAGTGAATTTGCTACAAAGCCAACCTGACTTGCAGTTAGATTTAAATGGCTTTGCCGATCAACGTGGTGATGAACTCGCTAATCTAGCGCTTTCAAAACAGCGAGTTGCCAATGTACAAAGCTACTTAATAAAACAAGGTATCAGCCATACCCGATTAACGACCACCGCATTTGGTGAGCAGCAAACTGTGGCTGATAGCGATAACTATGAAGAAAACATGTTTGATCGCCGTGTGACGTTAACAACGCGTCCAAGCACGCAGCCGTATAGCCAAACCGCGAGTAACTAATCGCCATTTTGCCAAGTAGCCGCCAAGGGAGTGATTTTTATGTTGAGTAAACCAAGCAAAGTGCTGATCCGTAGCCGTTTATGGCTACGGGGAAGCCTTTTTATTTTCATCGTGTTAGTCAGCTGTGCGAGTCACGCCAACACATCGCCAGAACTAACTATGTTCGACAGCAAAGGTGCAATGGCTGCACCTGGCGTTATTTTAAAAAGTGATGCCACCATGACAATCACAGGGCTGATAAACCATGTTGTGGTAACTCAACATTATCGCAATGAAAACCCGTTTGCTGTTAATGCGCGCTATGTCTTTCCACTGGCCGATGAAAGTGCAGTGCATGCCATGACAATGCAGATTGGCGATCGAGTGATCAAAGGGGAAATTGATAAAAAAGTACAAGCAGAGCTGCGTTTTCAACAGGCACAACAAGCGGGTCAACAAGCGGCTTTAGTGCGCCAGCAGCGCTCGAACATGTTTGTCACTAATGTGGCAAACATCGGCCCCGGCGAAGAAGTGCAAATAGAGCTGAAATATCAAGAAGTGATTGATTATCGCAGCGGTACATTTGCGCTGCGGTTTCCAACCACAATAACGCCCCGTTATCATCCAATTAATGGGGTACTGCAAACTCGTGAACAAAGCGAGAGTCCACGCGTTGCAAAGCAGCCTGCTGCTACTGTATTTACGCCATCAGGATGGATCACGCCTATTTACTCATCCTCTAGTCATAGTGATACAGCGCAAAGTGAATTTAGTTTAACAATTAATATCGATGTTGGTTTAGAGCTGGTTGATATTCAATCTAAGTATCATCAGATTGCAATCGAAAACTCAGCCTTTGGTCAATATCAAGTTGCTTTGAATGAGCCTAATGCAGTGGACCGTGATTTTTTACTGGAGTTTAAACCGCTGCAAAAAGAGCAAGCGCAAGCCGCATTTTTTACCGAGCAACTTAATAATGGTGAGCGCTTTGGTTTGCTAATGTTGTTGCCGCCAGACGACCATTTTACGCAAACCCAGCGATTGGCAAGAGAAATGATTTTTGTTGTTGATACCTCAGGCTCTATGCATGGCCAATCAATGGAGCAAGCTAAAAGTGCGCTGCACTATGCGCTATCGTTACTTGATAGCAACGACAGCTTTAACATTATTGGCTTTGATGACCAAATAATGCCAATGAGTAATAAACCAGTGCCAGCAAACGATTTTAATTTACGCCGCGCAGAGCGCTTTGTTTATAACTTACAAGCTGATGGCGGCACTGAAATTAAAGGGGCGTTGGATGCGGTGCTGGATGGCCGTGAGCATCTTGGGTATGTACGCCAAGTGGTGTTTTTAACCGATGGCAGTGTTAGTAATGAAGATGCCTTGTTTAAACATATTAACGCAGCATTAGGTGACAGCCGCTTGTTTACTGTGGGTATAGGCAGTGCGCCAAATAGCTATTTTATGCGCCGCGCCGCGGATGTTGGCCGTGGTACATTTACCCATATAGGTAGCAGCGCACAAGTGCAACCAAAAATGCAGCAGCTGTTTGATAAATTGGCACATCCTGCTATTACGCAACTTGCACTTATTAGTGATGCAGTTAGTCAACAACTTGAATATTGGCCATCGCCGTTACCAGATTTATATTTTTCAGAGCCAGTAATGGTGGCGGTTAAGCTTGATAACCAATCTGCGATTACATTAACAGGGCAAACAGCGCAAGGACCACTGGCAATAAAATTAAATACACAACAAGGGCAGTCAGCACAGGGGATTGCAAGGCTCTGGGCACGACAAAAAATTAAGTCGTTATTACTTTATAACCAACAACAGCAGGTAAAAGCACAGGTTGAGAGTCTGGCGCTTGAGCATCAATTACTCAGCCCATTTACCGCCTTTATAGCAATTGAACAAACGCAGTCGAGCACGGTTGCAGAGCACAACGTACAAGCTGCTAATCAGCTGCCACAGGGGTTAACAATGCGTTTGCCGCAAACTGATGGGCAGAGCCGACTGCATATTTTGCTCGGTTGCGTGCTATTGGCTGGATTTGTGGTGCTGAGGCTAAAAAAATGAAAGCAGTGCTCGGTGCTCTATTATTGATTGTTGGTTTGGCGCTGTTTGGCCATGGCAGTTATATGCAAGCTAAAGCGTGGTTGGCACAACATTTTATTGAGCAGGCTTGGCAACTGGCACTGACAACGCCACAGCAACAGGTAAAACCATGGTTTTATGCTGACAGTTACGTGACCGCACAACTGAATTGGCCAAGTCAAAAACAAACCTTAACAATATTAGCAGGAGCCAGCGGCCGTAACTTAGCCTTTGCACCGAGTCACTTTTTACCCAGTGGCGAGCTCGGCTCAGAGCGTGGCGTATTGATTGCTGGGCATAATGACACCCACTTTGCTTTTTTACAAAAAGTGAAAGTGGGTGAGCAGTTTAGCTTGCAAACGCAAAATGGCGTGATTGAACAATACCAAGTACGTGGGATTGAGGTGATCCATCAATCCCAGCACCATTTTTTAGCACAAGCTGGTTTGTACTTACTGACTTGTTATCCTTTTAACTCACTAGCATCAGGCACTGATTTGCGCTTGTTAGTATCAGCAGATAAAGTCTCATCCGATAAAGCCTCTTCATTAACATCGACAACCAACTCCTGATGGCGTTGGCTTATCATTACGCCAATAAACACCACGAAGATACTTAGCCATTGCCCTAACGTGAGAATTTCCCCCAAAATAATTGCCGACAAGATGAGCGTGAAAATTGGAATTAAATTTGAATAGGCGGCCGCAGTGAGTACCGATACTTTACTAATTGCGTAATTATACAAGCCATAGCCGCCTAAGGTGACGCAAGAGCCTAAATATAAAATACTTAATAATGCGCTAAGATCATGTTGGTTTTCACTGGGTAAATCAATAAACAGTAAAAATGGCGCAAAGAACAGACTACCGCTAAAACCTTGCAGTGCAATTAAAGTTAATGGTGAGTAGCGGGCAACTAAATGCTTAACTGAAATAGTATAAAACGCGGCGCAAACCATCGCCATTAGTTCTAAAAAGTTACCCAGCAATGGATTAGGGGCTTGCTCTGAAGTAGGCGATAGCAGAGTGAGTAAAATACTGCCGCCAATACAAAAGGTAAAGCCAATAACGATGGCTTTACTGATGTACTCTTTGAGCATAAAAAACGCTAAAAGCGCCACTATAATCGGTAAGCACGAAACAATAACCCCCGCTTGCGAAGCCGAAGTGTATTCCATTGCATGGCCTTCAAACAAAAAATACAGGCAGGGCTCAGCCAGCGACATGCCTACTAAGTACTTCCAATCACCTTTATGATATTCAAAGCGGATCACATATCGCCATAAACATAACGCTAATACTAAGGTGGTGAGCATGCGCAAAAAAATGACTAAAGCAGGATCATAAATAGCAATGGCATATTTTAAGGCGATAAAAGAGCTACCCCATAAAAAGGTGGCAATGATCAAACAAAGGCTAGCTGGCATAAACGTCGTATGATTATAGTAAAAGGCGATCCTAGCATGAATTTTTTTTACTTGTTCAAAAATCGATAACTGGTATAAATAAATCCTTCAATATTTTTGTGTAGTAAAAAGCATGCAAAGGGCACAGGTAATAGTGGTTAAGCTGGGAACGAGTGTACTCACCGGCGGCACCGATAAACTCGACAAAGCGCACATGGTGGAATTAGTTCGCCAATGTTGTGAATTAAAAAAACAAGGTCATCAAGTAGTGCTAGTTTCAAGCGGTGCAGTGGCTGCGGGTCGTGAGCAACTATTAAAACCCTGTGGTCGTTCATTGATTGATAAACAGATGCTTGCCGCGATTGGCCAAGGCCAACTAATACACACATGGCAAAGCTTATTCGCTTTATATGGTGTGAATGTGGGGCAAATGCTACTAACCCGCGCTGATGTTGATTACAGAGAGCGTTACCTCAATGCCCGCGATACATTAACCGCGCTATTAAGTTATGACGTAGTGCCGATCATTAATGAAAATGACGCAGTTGCGACTGCTGAAATTAAAGTCGGTGATAACGATAACCTTTCTGCGCTGGTAGCAATATTAGCTAATGCGGACAAATTATTATTATTGACCGATCAAGAAGGCTTATTTACTAGCGATCCACGCACAGATATTAATGCGCAACTTATTGATGAAGTGAATCATATCGATGATGAATTACGCCAACTTGCTGGTGGCAGTGGCACCAGCTTAGGCACTGGTGGCATGGCAACAAAATTACAAGCGGCAGATATCGCGCGCCGTGCTGGCGTTGAAGTGATCATTGCTAAAGGTGCTGGTGAAAATGTAATTCTTAACTGTATGAGCGAACAGTTACCAGGCACACGCTTTGTAAAGCTCATCGCGCCACGCGATGGCCGTAAAAAATGGCTGTTAGCTGGACCTAAAAGTAGTGGCCAAATAGTGATTGATGATGGCGCTGTAAACGCTTTACAGCAACAAGGCGCTAGTTTATTAGCCAAAGGCGTACGTGGTGTGCGTGGTCAGTTTGAACGTGGCGATCTTATTGATTTAGTCACCAGCGATCAGCAATTAGTTGCCCGTGGGTTAGTACGTTTTAGTAAAGCTGAAATCGATATCATTAAAGGTTGTCATTCAAGTGAAATAGCTAAGTTGCTAGCCTTTGACTGTGGCAGTGAGGTGATCCATCGTGATAATTTGGTGTTGTTTTAGATTATCAAACGACTACATTGTAAAACAATAAAGTCACCCCTTGTGGACATGAATGGATAGTTTTCATAATACCGCAACACTAAACCTTTGATGCCTGCCTTTTCACTGCGCTATTGAGGTTGGCTTTATATTTTCAAAAATAACGTGGATTGCTTTACTTTTTAGGCGATGGAACCGCGTTTTTTGATGCTATTTTAGCTTTATATTCTGTGTTAAAATCTGTGCCCTTAAATCGTTGTATACAGGGCTCAGTTGATGAAATTAGTTCGTTGGTTATTAGGTAGTTTAATCCTCTTTTTTGATTTTGTTTTTACCCCTCGCAGTAAAAAACGCTCTGCGGATGAGCAACAACCGCTTGATCAGCTTACTGCGCAATTTAAATTGTATCAATTCAAAGCGTGTCCTTTTTGCGTAAAAGTACGCCGTGCCATTAAGCGTGAAGGCTTAAAAGTTGAAACTCGCGATGCCAAACATAACGAGCTGTATCGCCAAGAATTGCTAGAGCAAGGTGGAAAAATAAAAGTACCGTGTTTACGCATCGAAAAAGATAACCAAGTGACTTGGTTATATGAATCAAACGATATTATCGCTTACTTAAATAAAGTCGCTGCATAAAGCGTCCAATAACTTCGAAAATTGCCCATGCTATGCTAGCATTTGGGCAACTTTTATAGTCCTTTTTTAAAGAGAACATAACCATGACAATTCGTACTCGTGTTGCGCCGTCGCCTACTGGTGACCCGCATCTTGGCACCGCTTACATCGCCTTATTCAACTATTGTTTTGCTAAACAACAAGGTGGTGAATTTGTACTTCGTATTGAAGACACAGACCAAGTACGTAGCACACCAGAATCAGAGCAAGCGATCATGGATAGCTTACGTTGGTTAGGGCTTGAGTGGGATCATGGTCCTGACGTGGGCGGGGAATTTGGCCCTTACCGTCAGTCAGAGCGTAGTGAGTTATATAAAAAATATGCACATCAGTTAGTTGATGATGGCAAAGCATTTTATTGTTTTGCAACTAGCGAAGAGCTGGATCAAATGCGTGAACAACAAATGGCCGAAGGCCTGCGTCCTAAGTACGATGGCCGTGGTTTAAAGCTGACAGAGGACGAAATTAAAGCGAATTTAGCCGCTGACAAGCCTTATGTGATCCGCATGAATATTCCAAGTGCAGGCAGCTTTAAGTTTAACGATTACTTACGAGGTGAAATTGAGATCCCGTGGGAAAACGTAGACATGCAAGTGCTTTTAAAAGCTGATGGATTCCCAACTTACTTTTTAGCCAATGTGGTTGATGATCACCATATGCAAATTAGTCATATTTTCCGTGGTGAAGAGTGGATCAACTCAGCACCGAAGCTATTAAAACTATACGAAGATTTTGGCTGGCAAGCACCAGTACTTGGGCACTTACCATTATTACGTAACCCAGATAAATCTAAATTGTCAAAACGTAAAAATCCCACTTCTATTAATTACTATAAAGAAATGGGTTACTTACCAGAGGCGGTACTTAACTACCTTGGCCGCATGGGCTGGTCAATGCCAGATGAGCGTGAAAAGTTCACCCTTGCTGAGATGATTGAACACTTCGACATGAAACGTGTGTCACTGGGTGGGCCGGTATTTGACGTTGATAAACTAAGCTGGTTAAACGGCATGTGGATCCGTGAAAACTTAACCGATAGCGAGCTTATGCAGCGCTTTGTTGATTGGAAGTTTAATAGCGACTTTTTTGGCAAAGTTTTACCAGAAGCGAAAACGCGTATTAATACTTTGTCGGATATGGTTGATTTAGCAGGGCATTTTGTTGGTGGTATACCAACGTACGATCCAGCTTTACTCACCGCAGGTAAAGCCGATGAAGATGTAATTCGTCAAGCTTTACAGTTCTTTATATGGCAGCTTGAAGGTTTACGTAGCTTTGAAAAACCAGAAATTTTTGCCATTGCGAAGGCTGTTGCTACCTTCCATGAGCTAAAAATCAAAGATTTCTTAGAGCCAATTTTTGTGGCTATTACGGGCAAAACGTCATCAACGTCAGTACTTGATGCAATGGAAATTTTAGGCTCTGATCTATCCCGTGCCCGTTTACGTGTAGCACTTGCTCATTTAGGGATCTCTAAAAAGCAAGCGAAGAACATTGAACGTGCGTATCGTGAGTATCCAGCTGCATAGATAAAGTAATCTAGCTAAGCTTGATGATCATTAAAAGCCGAACTTTATTAACGTGGAGTTCGGCTTTTTTGTGGAAAAATAATGGAGTATTGCCAACAAGCAAAGCTAGTTTGTGGACGATGAAATTATACCAGTTGGCTGTTCCCACGCAATTTGTTAGCTCAGCAGTGAAAAGTGAGATATCGGTGGTTTATTTTTTCGAAAAAAAAGCCGTGTTTTAAATCAACACGGCTTTGTGGTTTTAATTTGCTTTATCCTAGACTTTAAATTCATCCACAGATAAGCGCAGTTCTTCTGCAAGTTTAGCGACTTCTGAACTAGATATATTGGTTTGATTTGCACCTTCAGCCGTTTGCTCAGCAATGGCTACAATTGACTCAAGGCGTTCACTGATCTCTTGCGATACTTGCTGCTGCTCTTGCGCTGCGGTTGATATCTCTTCACTTACATCATGGGCTAGAGCAACGGCCGCGGTGATTGAATCCAGCGCCGTGTTGGCTAAATCTGATTGCTCAACACACGAATCCGCTTGTTGTTTACCTTTAGACATTGCCGTTACAGCGGCTTCAGCGCCCGTTTGTAATGACTCAATCATGGCTTGAATTTCTTGCGTCGAGGCTTGGGTTTTACTTGCCAGCGATCGTACTTCATCAGCAACAACAGCAAAACCACGACCTTGTTCACCGGCCCGAGCAGCTTCTATGGCAGCGTTAAGTGCAAGTAGGTTAGTCTGATCTGCAATGCCACGAATAACATCAAGGATGCTACCTATAGAAGCGCTATCTTGATGCAGCTTATTAATAACTACAGATGCCGATTCCACTTCACGGGCGAGCTGCTCAATGGTTGCTTTGTTATGGTTAGAAATCCCTTTAACCCGCTCAGCTTCTTTATCCGCATTTTTGATTTCTTTAAGTGCTTGTTGTGCGCTGTTACTTACTGTTTGTGAAGTACTGCTCATTTCAGTCGTCGCAGTGGCGGCTTGCTCTACTTGCGCTTGTTGATTACGAATAGCTTGGCTTGACTCACCAGTAATTGCTGAGGTTTCTTCTGATGCGGCAGCAAGCTGTGTGGAGCGTGATATAATACCTTGGATCAAACTACGTAAGCTGGTTATTAATGTATTGCAGCTGCGCGATAGCTCACCAAACTCATCTTTAGCGCTATCATCAAGGCGTTGTGTCATGTCGCCACTGGCAACAATATCTAGAATGCGGTTAACTTCTGCAAGTGGTTTGATTATGCGATTAACCGTAATGTAAGCCACTATGATAGCTAAAAGTGTGGCGCTGATCATACCGATCCAGGTCCATAAATTAGCTGAATCTACGTCGGTCCTAACTTCTTTTTGCAATTCAAAAGCAACATTACTGGCTTGAGAAACTAATTCATTAAGTTGTTTGAGTGCAGTGGCCGTAGCTTGCTCTGCCTCAGTAAGTTCCTTTTCAGTCATTGCGATTACATCAATTAAACGTTTTTTGTTAGCTGAAATACTATTATTGCCGAGAATGTTATCGCGAATAGAGACAAAATAATTATTTAGGTCATTGTACAAAGCTGGCTCAGCAGCTTCTACGGCTGGTTTCAGTAGGTTTAAGCTACGCTCAATTTCTTCTAAATAATAAAGTTGCTCATTTTTAATGATATCTAAGGTATTTTGAGTTTTTACTGTCAGCATGTCAGTGCTGTTTGTTACTAAGGATAAAAAGTTATTTTCTAATTTATTAGCCGCTTGATACGCTCGGTTATCACTACTTTCTAAGCCATCTATATCGATGATATCTAAAACCACAGAATTGGCATCTTCCGCAGCAAGTTCAATGGCTTCCAATTGAGCACGTAGTGATTTATTGAGTTCTAATTGATTACTTTTATATTCTAATAAATTTTCTACCGATTGAATAAAGCCTTTGTAAGTTCGCTCAACGTTTTGACTACTTTGATTAAGCTGTGGGTTATCGCGAACAACTTGTTGTAATTGCGAGTAAGATTTATCAAAGCGTTGTTTTTGCTCTAATACAGATTGTTGAACTGGCGCAAGTTCTGCAGCTGATACGGTGTAAAAACTTGCTTGTGCAGCTTTACTCATCAAAATAAATTCAACTTGTAGATCTGAGCTTTGCTCTAAAGCTGGTAGTGATAATTGATTTACTTGTTGTGCTGAATTATTAATATTTGCGATTCTGAACAGTGAATTACCCCCAATTAAAAGAAGTAATAAGGTGATACAAATAAAACCACCCCAAATACGTTGGCTGACAGTTAAGTTCATATAAAAATTCCATAAAGAGAGTAGCAATTAGACTTTATCGGCTTTATTGCGGATAAGTTAAGTAATTAAATTTAATTACTTTTAACATTCGTTACTATAAATCTAACAGAAGATGATTAATTTTTCAGTTAAATTAGATGAAATCAGTAGAATTAGCGCTAAAGTATTGCTTATTTTTTAACTCCATCAAGCTCAGCTTACCACCCCATACACAACCTGTATCTAAAGCGTGGATATTTGCATGATTGGTTATGCCTTCAAGCGCAGCCCAATGACCGAAGACAATGTGTTTCTTAAAGGTGTTAAATCGTGGGTGTTTAAACCAAGGGATCATTGCATTAGAGTCAGTAATCGCGCCTTTAAAGGTCAGTTCTAATTGCTCATCAAGGGTTAAAAAGCGCATTCGTGTAAAGTAATTTACAATATATCTAAATTGCTCAAATTCAGTAAGTTGCTCATGCCAAACAGGTGGATGCTGGTCATACATATGCTTGAAATAGTCAGGCGCGTGTGGGCCTTGATAACAGTTTTGTGCAAATTGCGCATGCTGCAGAGCTTGTTTAATAGACCAAGCTGGGTTTAGGCCTGCGTGGCTAATAAATACTTGTTCTTGTTTCAGCCATAGCGCGAGTGGTTGTTGTTGTAATAGGGCGATATAAGCAGGCAGTTTCGCTGAATCAAGCAGGGCGGTGAGCTTGTCTTTAGGATTAGCGGGTTTATCTAACATATAATTGGCAATCAGGTGTAAGTCATGATTCCCTAAGGTAACGGTGATGCTATCTTGATGTGTATATATATAATCTAGGCAGGCAAGGGAGTCGGGGCCGCGGGCAACAATGTCGCCCACTAAATAAAGGTGATCTTTGCTTGGCTTAAAATCCACTTTGGCCAACAAGGCTTGAAATTCTTTATAACAACCTTGTAGATCACCTATTGCATAGTTTGCCATTTAATGCAAAATATTAGGCTGTGCTAAACGAAAAACATTAATTGGTGCATCAAACTCAGTACCAAATTCATTTTTCAAGGTGTAATAACCTTGCATCGTACCTACTGGAGTATCCAGTACTGCACCACTGGTGTATTTGTAGCTTTCACCAGGGCCAATGGTTGGCTTTTCACCGACCACGCCTTCGCCTTGTACTTCGACTTCTTTACCATTTGCATCAGTGATCAGCCAATAACGGCTAATTAACTTAGCGCTGCATAGGCTGTGATTTTTAATGGTAATTGAATAGGCAAATACATACTTATCGAGCTCAGGTTGTGATTGACCTTCAACATAAAATGTTTCTACCGAGACTTTAATGGGTGAGCCAAAATTACTGCTTGTTGTCATAAATCCAATTAGCTATATCAATAAATTGTTGTAACGAAAGGCTTTCAGCGCGTAAGGTGATATCGATCCCGATACTTGTTAATTCATCCGCAGTGACTAAATTAGCTAAGCTGTTACGCAGTGTTTTACGGCGCTGGTTAAAAGCCTCTAAGCACACAGTGTTAAGAATTTTAGTGCTTTTTGCTGTGCGTTGCTCTGGTTTTTTCGGGATTAAGCGAATAACGGCAGAGTCGACTTTAGGCGCAGGTTTGAAACACTCAGGTGGTACTTCAATAACAGGCATGGCATTGCAGTAATACTGTGTCATAACACTTAAGCGACCAAATGTTTTGCTGCCAGGGCCCGCGACCATACGTTTTACCACTTCTTTTTGCAGCATAAAGTGCATGTGCTCTATGTTGTCAGCAAACTCAAATAAGTGGAATAATAATGGCGTTGAAATATTGTAAGGTAAATTACCAAACACTTTTAGTTTTCGCTCATCCTTCATCAAGCTTGAAAAATCAAACTTCATGGCATCGCCTTGATGCACGCTAAGTTTTGGCCCTAAAAATGGATGTTCAGTTAAGCGTTGCGCTAAATCTTTATCTAGCTCAACAACCGTTAAATGGCCGCTTAATTCGCTCACTGGCTCAGTGATAGCACCAAGACCTGGACCGATTTCAACTAAATTATCTTGCGGCTTAGGATCAATTGCGCTGACGATTTTATCGATGATCATCTCATCACATAAAAAGTTTTGTCCAAAACGTTTACGGGCGCGGTGTCCTAAATGTACTTTATCTGTCATTGATTTTGTGCTTTTTCATGGGCGAGCTTAATTGCTTCGCGGATCGCTAATTCAAAACTACCAACATCAGCATCACCACTGCCGGCTAAATCAAGTGCCGTACCGTGATCTACTGAGGTGCGTATAAACGGTAAACCAAGTGTAATATTCACTGAGTTACCAAAACCTTTGTATTTTAGCACAGGTAAGCCTTGATCGTGATACATTGCCAACACTGCATCTGCTTGCGATAGATATTTGTCTTGGAACAAGGTATCAGCGGGTAAAGGACCAATTAAATTCATTCCCTCGCTATTGAGTTTTTCTAGCGTAGGGGTAATGGTATCAATTTCTTCACGGCCTAAATGACCATCTTCACCGGCATGAGGGTTAAGTCCACACACTAAAATACGTGGCTTTTCGATACCAAACTTAGTCCGTAAGTCATGATGTAAAATACCCGCAACTTTACTCAAACGTTCACTGGTAATAGCACGCGATACATAAGCTAATGGAATGTGGGTGGTCACCAATGCAACACGTAAGCCTTCAGTCGCTAACAACATCACTACATCAGGGGTGTTTGATTGCTGTGCAAAATATTCGGTATGGCCGCTAAATGAAATGCCTGCTTTGTTAATAATACCTTTATGAACAGGGCCCGTTACGACTGCTGCAAATGTACCATTCATATTTTTTTCACAGGCGATGCGCAAGGTATCAAGCACATACTGGCCATTGGCATCATTTAATACACCGATTTCAACATCAGCACCTAAATCAACTTGATGTAGATAGACACTACCCGCTGGAGCCAGTGCTGCAGGAGCATTTTCATCAAACGGCAGCAAGTTGATTGATAGACCAAGTTGTTTAGCTCGCTGCTGTAATAATTGTTTATCAGCAATCACTACCAGCTGTGCTGGCCAGTCATGTTGAGCAAGTTTTAACAGTAGGTCAGGGCCAATCCCGGCAGGTTCGCCGGGAGTAATTGCAATACGTAGAGTCATTGGTTATTCATCAATTGGGAAAATTTCAACATGGGCTTGTTCGCGCATTTCTTGCTGCCAGTTAAAGCTTTCTTCTTTAAATTTACGATTAAACAGCATGCCGTGGGCGCGGTTTCGTTTCGCAATTTCTGTTTTATCGGCTACGCGTTTATCTAATAATTGCACAATATGCCAACCAAACGTGGTTCTAAATGGATCACTGATCTCATTTTTATCGAGCGAGAGTAGGGTATCTCTAAACTGTGGCACATAGGTTGTAGGATCTGTCCAATCGTACTCTCCGCCTTTAAGTGCAGAACCTGGATCTTCTGAATATTCTTTAGCAAGCTCAGCAAAGTCAGCGGTCCCAGCTCGTAAATCTTTAGCAAAGCCATTAAGCATAGTGCGGGCTTTTTCTTCGCTTAAGATGATTGACGGCTTAATTAAGATATGACGAGAGCGCACTTCAGTTGTTTCAACAACTTGGCGGCCACGAATGTCTTGAACTTTAATGATATGAAAACCAGCGCCAGAACGAAGCGGACCGATAATGGCATCTTTTTTACTGCCCTTTACTGCTTCAGCAAATAATGATGGCATTTCATTAATGCTCATCCAGCCTAATTGACCACCTTCAAGTGCTTTTGAACCACTTGATGATGAAATAGCGATACGTTTAAATTCTTTGCCGTCTTGTAAAAACTCGATAACTTTATCAGCACGGGTTTTTGCGCTAGCAATTTCGTCCGCCGTGGCGTTGTTTGGGATATCAATTAAAATATGGCCAATATCGTACTCTTCAGTATTTTGACCTTGGCTTTCCATTATTTTTAATAGGTTATCGACTTCTTGCGGGCTGATGTAAATACGACGGTCAACGTTTGCCCGCATCACTTGTTGGGTGGTAATTTCTTTACGAATTTCTTCACGATAAGATTGAAAACTTTCGCCTGATGCTTCAATGGTACGGCGTAAGTCTGCGATCGAACCGCCTTGCTCCTTGGCCATACCAATTAAGGTTTGATCAAGTTGACTATCTGAAATTTCTAAGCCCATACGCTCAGCTAGTTGCATCATCAGTGTTTGATTTACTAAACGTTCCATGGCTTGGATACGTAAAGTGTCATCAGATGGCAGTTCTTGGCCTTGTTCTTTGGCTTGAGCTTTTACCCGATTAACGATAGTGTCAACTTCACTTTGTAAAATAACCCCTTGGTTTACAATACCAACCACTTTGTCGATTTCAACAGGGGCTGCGAAAGCGCTTTGGCATAAACCAAGCGTTAATAATGCGGATGCTAATAATTTTTTTAAATTCATACTTTTTCTAATACTCTTGCTAATAGTACGGTAATACTAGTTATTAAGAAAATACGGTCTACGATAGCCAAAAATACCTTGTTGTAATAATTTTTGTGCATCATAACGGCTTTTACTACCTAACCCTTTTAAGACAATATTAAATCCAATACTTGAATCAAAAGTGGCTTGTTCTTGGCCTATCGCTTGATTTAAATCAGTTTCAATTTGACGACGGGCAGTAACTTGAAAGGCCCAACAGCAAGATTCATATTGCAATCCACTGAATACCTCAACACTACGGCCGCTTTCTAAATCGCGGTGATAGCTACTTACAAATTGCCATTGTTCACTGAGCGGGAAGCTAGTAAATAAGCCAACTTGTTCGATTGTATTGCCTGAGACATCATTTGCATAGCGATGGTTCAATTGTACGAGTTGATTATCGTCACCTTTATAATCTAAGGTCACATTTGACTGGATGACTTGTTTACCATCTGTGTCATATTGAATGCCACCGGATAAATACCAACGACGGTGCCAATGTAACATGGTTTGCGCGGCAAACAAGGCATTATAGTTAGTATCTGAATCTAAGTTTTGTGCGGTTGGCTTCGCTGAATCGCTTAAATAGAAGATTTGCCCAGCACTAAAGTTAAACAATTCTTCACTGTTATCGTTAAATAATCGCGTAGTGGCACCCAATGTAAATTGATTTGCAGCGGCGATACGATCCACGCTTGAGAAGCGGCTATCACGGAACAAGCCAAAAAAGTCATCTTGTAATTTAGTGGTGTCATAGAGGCCGATATCAGCTTGATCTTTGTCTGGAGTGTAAAGGTACTGTACTTGCGGCTCTAACGTTTGAATACCATTGTCGATCATAGTGGTATCACGTTCAAAATTTAGTTGGCTATATAAGCGCACTTTAGGCAAGGTACGCGATACCGTTTCAGCATAGTCAGTATTAGCTAAATCACCTTCTTGCTTATAGTTTGTGTGTAGCACACTAAACTCGGACAGAAACGACCAAGCATGCTCTTGATAACCATAACTGGCTTTAGGTTCTATGTGTATCCGAGTGGCTTTTTCTATGATTGCCGTATCATTGGTAAAATGGCTCAATTCACCATTGAGTGTGAATTCAATATCGCTAAAGCGAAACGGTGACGTTTGCGAAAAACTAATTTGCGGTAACGCAGCATAAGACTCGGTGTGATCACCTAATACTTCAAAATTTTGTACTTTAATATCCGTGCGCCATGTTTCACCTAAGTACGATAATGAACCGGTACGGTATAACTGGGTGTCGGTACGTGTTGCGTAATTCGAACCTAAATCAGTAAGGTAGTTATCATCACTGACGTTGGTTATATCTATAGCCGCACGCCAGTTTGCATCAAAATAACTTTGCTGTTGCCAGTGAAATAGAAAGCGTTCATCAAGTTCTGGCTCAGAGTCGTCTTTATCTAGGTACTCAAGCGCAACTAATCCTTCGTTGTTGTCACTTAAATAACGAAATTCGCCTTGCATTTGCAGACCTTTTTTAGACATATAGCGTGGCGTTATAGTGGCGTCGTAATTAGGCGCGATATTCCAATAATACGGAGTGATACTTTCAATACCATAACGGTCTGAACTGGAAATGTTAGGGGTCAATAAGCCTGACTTCCTACGCTCATCAATCGGAAAAGTAAAATAGGGTAAATAAAGCACTGGTGTATCCATGATGCGTAAAACCATATCATGGGTTTCCCCCCAGCCTTCTTCACGAGAGAGTAATATTTCTTCTGCTTGAATTGCCCACAATGGCGTTTCAGTTGGGCAGGTAGTAAAGCTTGCGTTCAGTAGCTCTAAGCCAGACTGGTTCACTGTGAGCTTTTCTGCACCACCGCGGCCTTGTTGATCGGTTAGTTGATAATCGGCACCGAGCAAACTGATTTCAGAACTATTTAAATCAGCATTGAGGCCAGAACTATTTACTTCACTGATAGCATCACGATAAGTAATAGGGCCTGTTGCATTAAGTAGCCCACGCTGTTTGTCAATTAGCGCACTTTGTGCGGACAAACTCATAGTAAGGGTGTTAATATCAACATTGCCGGTAAATTCTGCGCTTTGGGTACCAAGCAATTCAATATCATCTGATTGGATATCGACCATGCCTAAATCAAGGCCAGCAAGCGGTTGCCAAGCTCTGGTTTGCATTGAATTGCCACAAAAATTGTGTGTCAGTTCAGTTTCGGCAAGCGATGGTGCGCTGATCACACTTAGCATCATTATGCCCCAGGTTTTGCTCATTTATTAACCTTAATACGCTGTCGTTGAATATAAGAGTGACATAATAAAGGAAAACAATGGCAAATACAGTAATTGACTTAGTGAAAAATAGATATCTTACGAAATGAACCGTTATAAAAGTTTACAGCAGTTTTTAAATCCGCACTTCGAAGATGAAGTATATCAGCTTGCTGCGATCACCGGAGATGCGAGTTTTCGCCGCTATTTCCGCTTAAATCGCGGCCAAGATAGCTATATAGTAATGGACTCCGATCCCACCAAGCTGGATAACACTCCTTATATAGAACTTAATAAAGTTTTTTCTGAACATGGTTTCAAACTACCAAAAATATTACATGCCGATGAAAAACAAGGGTTCTTCTTATTAAGTGATTTAGGCAATGTACATCTTGCTGATATGCTCGATGATAAAGAACGCATCAATCATTATAAACATTTAATAAAACTCAGCGCACAGTGGGCAAAAATGCCTGCGGTTGAACATATGAAAGATTTTGACCGTGCGTTTTTAGAATTAGAACTGAGTATTTTTTTACAGTGGCTGGTTGAAGAGTTTTTACAACTGAAAATCAGTTCAGCAGAGCGAAAATTATGGCAAACTAGCTGTGAATTACTGATTGCTAACGTGCTTGCCCAGCCAAGAGTGACAGTGCATCGCGATTTTCATAGTCGTAATATTATGCACAGTGAGCAGCAATGGGCGATCATTGACTACCAAGACGCTGTGCAAGGCCCAGTTTGCTATGATCTGGTTTCACTACTGCGAGACTGTTATTTTAAGTTACCGCACGATGAGCTTGAATATCTGCTTGAGCATGCATTTAGCGAATTTGAGCAACAGGGACTGATCAGCAATATTAGCTTTGCAACCTTTAAACAATGGTTTGATTTAACCGGTATTCAGCGTCATTTAAAAGCTGCCGGTATTTTTTGTCGGTTGAATTTACGTGATGGTAAAGCTGGTTATATGGATAATGTACTGCCAACCCTACGTTACATTAGCGATGTTGCCCAAGATCATCCGCCATTAGTGGCACTGGGTCTATGGATCAACAACACTATTATACCGGCTACTGTAGTGGCACTCGATAAAGCGTCAGATAAATAATGAAAGCGATGATTTTAGCCGCTGGTCGCGGTCAGCGGATGATGCCATTAACCGCAGAGTTACCTAAACCGATGCTAAAGGTACAAGGTAAGCCATTAATCGAGCATCATATTGAACGACTAAAAAGTGCCGGGATCACTGATTTTGTTATCAACCTTGCGTGGCAAGGCGATAAAATTCGTGATTACTTTGGCGATGGTAGTCAGTTTGGTGTGCATATTGAATATAGCCAAGAACCCGAGCAGGGGCTGGAAACCGCAGGCGGTATTATCCAAGCTCTGCCTTTACTCGGCGAGCAATTTATTGTTATTAATGGCGATATATTTACCGACTATGATGTGAGCTCATTACTACATATTCATTTAGATGATGGCGAGGCACATATTGTGTTAGTTGAAAATCCAGCCCATAACCCAAATGGTGACTTTACCTTGCGTCATTTAGGTGAAGATAGCCCCAAGTATACATTCTCAGGTATTAGCCGTTTCCATCAGCAATTTTTTGCCGGGATGACTGCAGAGTCTCATCGCTTAGGGCCATTATTAAAAAGCAAATTAGCTGAGCAGCTTGTCTCTACTGAGTTGTATATCGGTCGTTGGGATGATATTGGTACGCCTGAACGACTCGCGCAATTGAATAACTCGTTAACAGCGCAACAAAATGAGTCTTTAAGTCATTCACACATTATAGGAGCACCCTATGTGGGGTAAAATTTTAGGTGCCTGTTTTGGCTTTATGTTTGGCCGCATTATAGGTTTATTTATTGGCTTATATTTAGGCCATATGTTCGATAAAAGCTTAAAGCAAAATTTTGATAAAGCCGGTGGTTTTTCAAGTTTATTTAAAGGTGATGATGACATTCATCAGCGCCAAGCATTATTTTTTACTAGCTGTTTTGGGGTAATGGGGCACATTGCTAAATCAAATGGGCGGGTAAGCGAAACTCATATTCGTGCCGCCAGTGTATTTATGGATGAAATGGGCCTTACTGGTGATGATCGCAAAGAAGCACAAGATGCTTTTAAAGCGGGAAAAGACAGCGACTTTTCGCTTAAAGAAACCGTTTTTGATTTTAAAGAGCGTTTTGCACGTCGCCATGATTTATTGCAGCTATTTTTAGAAATTCAGATCCAAATGGCGTTTTCTGATGGGGTACTTGCCGCACAAGAAAAAGAATTGCTGCAAGAAGTCAGTAAATTATTAGGGATCTCTAAGACCCATTTTGCGTTTGTACTTAAGCGTTACCAAGCAGAGTTTTCATTTCGTCAGCAGCAACAACGTTATCAACAACAGCAGCAACGCCAACAAGGGCAAGGCAGTAGCTATCGAGAAGGTTCAGGGCATCATGTACCGCCGAATAGTGGCATGAATCGTAGCCAAGCTTTGGCGTTGTTGGGATTAAATAATGAAGCCAATGAGCGAGAAGTTAAACTGGCGTATCGTAAGCTAATGGCACAACATCATCCTGATAAATTGGTTTCTCAAGGCTTACCTAAGCACATGATGGAACTGGCGGTAAAGAAAAGCCAAGACATTCAAGCGGCTTACGAGTTCTTAAAAAAGGCGGCGTAAAAAACCGTCTACTTCCTTGGTGAGGCGCTCGTGTTGCTGTGGCTGTGAGCGCAAACCAAATAACTCACGTTGGCGGTAATCATATTTACTGTGGCGTTTTACCCAGCGTTTTCTATCTGCCACACTGAGCAATAAATCAGGGTTATCAATGCTGTAGTAAATATCCAATAATGGCGGGCTAATCGTTGATATTATCGCGTTAAGTTGTTGGTTACGTTCAGTGTTTGGTAAATAGCTACTGAGGCTGACAAATGCATCAATATCAGTATTTGGAAATTCACCATAGTGCTCAAGTAACACCGCAGCACTGGCACCTTGGGCAATCACTACTATTTTTCCGTCTTCATTCAACGCACTTTGGTACAAGGCATTAAAGCGTGCTATTAAATTGAGTTTGTAATTATCGATTATCGCATTGCTTATTTGAGCAATCGCATCAACATGTACGGGGGCTTTAAGGGGAGCTGCAGATGATTCGTTATTGTCTGTTTGGTTACTATCAGCAGGCTCACTCTGGGCATTTTCTGTTTCAGCAGGTACGGCTTGCCAGTCGATATCAGGTACCGTCATCGCAAGTGTGGCATAGCCTAAATCATTTAGTTGAGTGCGTAAAAAGTTAACCCCATCATTATTGGTAGGTAAATGCTGCCAGTCAGGAATGATCAATACCACACCACGCTGTTGGGCACTCATATGCTCACGGTATAAACTCAAAAATTCAGTGTCACCTGCAAGCAACGGCTTTAGTTCATCTTGCGGCATTAAACGTGATAAATCACTACTGACAACAGTTGACCATGGCGTTGGTGTAATAAAGTCGGCAGCCTGTAAGGGCATCGTCAGTACAATAGCTGTCACTAAGCCCATTAAGTGCGATACTTTAAATTGTATACCAGTAATCATATCAGCCACCAAGATCAATCAATAAGTTGTTATCGACTTGAGTGGTAAAAAGTTTAGATGAATTTAGAGTTAAAAGTCAGGCTCTGCCGTAAATGTCATGACTTGTCCTGTAACAGGGTGCGCTAGTTGCAACATTTGTGCATGTAATTGTAGCCGTGCTGCTGCGGCTAATGCATCTGCATGAGCATACAGTCTGTCGGCTAAAATTGGGTGTCCGAGTGATAACATATGTACGCGTAATTGATGCGAGCGTCCAGTGATCGGAGTGAGTTCAACACGTGTCGCATGTGCTTCATATTCAATAACACTGTAGTGAGTTAAAGATGGCTTGCCATTATCATGATCAACCATTTGCTTAGGGCGGTTTGGCCAATCACAGATCAGCGGTAAATCAACCGATCCCGTTAATGGCTCTAGTTTACCGTACACTCGGGCAATATAGCGCTTAGCCGTTTGGCGCTCTTGAAACTGCATACTTAAATTACGATGCGCTGCTTTATGCATGGCTAAACAAATGATGCCAGAGGTTGCCATATCTAAACGGTGCACAATTTTAGCTGTAGGGAAAACGCGATTAACGCGAGCAATCAAGCAGTCAGCGTGCTTAGGATCTTTTCCTGGTACGGTTAGCAGTTCACTGGGCTTGTTCACAATCAGTAAATCATCATCTTGAAATATAATGTTTAAATACGGATCTAATGGGGGATTGTAGTTAATTAACACGGCCGACCTCAGTGATTTATAAGCGCGCTATTTTAGAGAAGTCACCGCTTATATACAATGAGTTTAGGTTAAGGGGTTTTTCAGGCAAAAGAAAAGCGCGAACTATCTCTAGTCGCGCTTGCGGAATCTTCTAATTTTCTGCATCCTGCAATTGAACTTAATCAACTCCTAAACTTTACAAATCCATGTGATCACGCTGTTACTTGTTCGTTCTGCGTGATGAAGGCGCTCCGAGCCTATCTCCTGTGTGCTTCCTTGTCATCCCTATTGGTAATGTCTATTACCTATCCTTTATGCATCATCCTGATGCTATCCTTTAATTAACAGTTCCATTGCGTTGCTCTTTAGAGCCTGTCCATTCGTCCGCTTTTATAACATCCTGTTTAACAACCCTCTTGCGAGCCATGTTGTTCGTCCTTTTCGCATCATCTTGACGCTGTCCGTTTATTTACTATCCTTAGTGCTACTCATCCTGAGCCTGTCCGTGAGTCCATGTTTTCCTAACGTAACCTAAATTCGAGGTTTATGAGTAATCAATCCTTGTCCGTTTACTCATTTAAGCGTCACTGCTTAACCGATGAAGTAAGTATAGAGGGTCTTTACAAACAAAATAGGCTAAAAATAGTAACGAAAATAAAGTCATCATTTTGTAATTTAATGAAAACTCTATTATTTCATGTGGTTAGTGTTTTTTAATGGTGTTTTAATGGTGTTTTTATGGTGCTTTATACTCAATAGCTGTCATAACCGTGAGATATATCGCACAACTGATTTCCATTATGGGCGTGGTCACCTTTGATTATTATTTAATGAGTGCGCAGATCCGAGGGACACGTTATCATTGCATGATAATAGTTATTATTTATATGGAAGCGATTTATGAAAAAGACATTAACAATTTTAGTTGGCTTAGTGGTTACTGCCCCCGTATTTGCAGAAGAAGCGGTCAATATTTATTCTTTTCGTCAACCGTTTTTGATTCAGCCAATATTAGATGATTTCACTGGGCAAACGGGTATTAAAACCAATGTGGTATTTGCTAAAAAAGGCCTGATTGAGCGCCTTAAGCGTGAAGGCAAACATAGCCAAGCTGATTTAGTCCTCACGTCAAATTTTAGTGATTTAACTCAATTAGAAGAGTTAGCGCTAACCCGGACAATTAACAGTGATGCCGTGAATGCCAATGTGCCTGTTAAGTTTCGTGATGCTGATGGCCAGTGGATTGCGTTAACGAAACGAGTACGAAATGTTTATTCGTCAAAAGAGCGCGTGGGTGCACTACCGCACTTAAGCTATGAAGAACTGGCCTTGCCTAAATACAAAGATAAAATTTGTACTCGCTCAGGTAAGCACCCTTATAACTTAGGGCTAGTGGCATCAATGATTGCCCATCATGGTGAAGCAGAAACTAAAAAATGGCTGGAAGGCGTAAAAGCAAATTTAGTTCGTAAACCACAAGGCAATGACCGTGCACAAGTAAAAGCAGTAAAAGAAGGCCTATGCGATTTGGCGCTGGGCAATAGTTATTATTTTGGCAAAATGATTGAAGATCCTGAGCAAAAATCATGGGCAGATGCAGTGCATATTAACTTTCCTAATCAAGATAACAGAGGCTCACATATTAATGTCTCTGGTGTGGTTATGACCAAGTACGCTAAAAACCCAGAAAATGCCTTGAAACTTATTGAGTATATGACCGACAATAAGGCGCAAAACATGTACGCTTCGGTCAATATGGAATATCCGGTAAAACCGGGCGTTGAATTATCAAGCTTAGTAGCATCGTGGGGCAGCTTCAAGGAAGACAGTTTAGCGCTTGATGAAATTAGCAAATATCGTCCTTTAGCACTTAAGCTAATCGATGAGGTGAAGTTCGATCTTTAATGAGTTTTAAATTCTCGCTGTCACGATGGCAGTTTTCTGCGTGGGTTATTGGCATACTGCTAATAACCCCGTTATGTTTTTTGTTGGTTGAATCTCTGCAAGGTGATTCCGAGGTGTTTAGTCACCTCTGGGATACCGTGCTGTGGGATTATACTCTCAATACACTGTTACTTATTTTAGGGGTTGGCGTTGTTAGTTGCCTTATCGCTTTGCCACTGGGTTGGTTAACAGCTTATTGTGATTTCCCAGGCCGTAGGCAGTTTGAATGGGCGTTAATGCTGCCCTTAGCAATGCCAACGTATATTATCGCCTATGTTTATACTGACTTGTTTGATTACGCTGGGCCGGTGCAAATAGCACTGCGAGACTGGTTTGATTGGCAATCTCCCTCCGACTATTGGTTCTTTGATATCCGTACTTTACCAGGTGCAATTATGATGATTGCTTTAGTGCTATACCCGTACCTGTATTTGATTTTTAAAACGGCACTACGCGAGCAATCATTTAAGTTAGTACAGGCGAGTCAGTTAATGGGATTATCACCTAAGCAGAGTTTTTTCAAAGTTAGTTTACCACTGGCGCGGGGGGCGATTGTAGCAGGACTGACGTTGATCAGTATGGAGGCAATGGCTGATTTTGCCACGGTAAATTACTTTGCTGTAAGTACCTTAACAACCGCGGTATACGATACCTGGTTAGGCTATTATTCATTAACGGCAGCAGCAAAAATCTCAGCAATTATGCTGCTTATTTTATTTTTAGTGTTGACGATGGAACGCTACAGTCGTCGTAATCAAGCGGTATTTGAACGCCAATCGGGCGTTAATAGTGATACGTTATATAACTTAACAGGCAAAAGCGCTTGGTTAGCAACGGGGCTTTGTTGTGTGGTGCTGTTTTTTGCTTTTGTATTACCGATTACGATGTTGATTGGATATGCTATTTCGTATGCTGATCAAGCGTGGAATAGTGCCTTTTTCCTTTATGCGTGGCACAGCTTTAAAGTCGCGATTATTGTCTGTGTTGTAACAATTACACTGAGTTTATTAGTGGTGTTTTATCAACGTATCGCTAAGCAAGCGTATCCGCTTATTCCAGGGCGCTTAGCCAGTACTGGCTACGCATTACCCGGTACAGTATTGGCGATAGCAGTGTTGTTACCTTTAACCTTGCTCGATGATAAATTAAACGCTTGGTTCGAGCCGATGGGCATTACACCAGGGTTATTATTGAGTGGTACTTTGTTTGCTATAGTTTTTGCTTATGTGGTGCGCTTCTATGCCATTGCTCACGGCGCAGTTGAAGCAAGCTTTATGCGGATCAGTCCATCGCTTGATATGGCCAGTCAATCAATGGGTAAAAGCCAAGGCCAAACATTGCGTAAGGTGCATATTCCGTTATTACGGCGCGGCATTCTAACCGCCGCACTGTTGGTTTTCATTGAGTGCATGAAAGAGTTACCAGCCGCTTTGTTATTAAGACCGTTTAATTTCGAAACGCTAGCCACCCATGTTTTTCAGTATGTCAGTGATGAGCAATTAGAGCTAGCCTCAATTTCAGCGTTAGCAATCGTGATGGTGGGGCTAGTGCCTTTGTATTTTGTTAATCGCTCGATGGAGCAACGTAGCTAAATGAGAAGTTAAATGAGCAGTTTAGTGTTAGAAGATTTATCGTATCAGTATAACGGCACTGCAGTCATTGAGGGCTTGGATTTAACCGTCGCAAAAGATGAAATTGTCTGCTTACTTGGTGCCAGTGGTTGCGGCAAAACCACCACCTTAAAAGCGATTGCAGGGCTGATAACAGCCAAACATGGCAAGGTATTTATCGACGGTAAGTTAGTCAGTGATGAGCATACATTTTTAGCACCAGAGTACCGAAATATCGGTATGATGTTTCAAGATTATGCGCTATTTCCACATTTAACAGTGGCTGACAATATTGCCTTTGGCTTAACAAAAATGAGCAAAGCGCAAAAACAACACCGTGTAAATGAAATGCTTGAGTTAGTGCATTTAGTTGGCTGTGCTAAACGCTTTCCTCATCAGTTATCGGGTGGTCAGCAGCAACGCGTGGCAATTGCCAGAGCGCTGGCTTACAACCCTAGTTTATTGTTATTAGATGAACCGTTTTCAAATATTGATACCCAAGTACGCTTTGAACTTATTGCTGATATTCGGCGTATTATCAAAAATCAGCAAGTATCCGCTGTATTTGTCACTCATTCAAAAGAAGAGGCGTTTGCATTTGCCGATACGTTAGCGATTATGGATTGCGGTAAAATTGCTCAACAAGGCACGCCAGAGCAGCTTTTTAATGCGCCAAACTCAAAGGTAGTTGCAGAATTTCTTGGTCAGGGCATATACTTAGACGCAGAAGTATTAACAGCAACTGAATACAGTACCGCTTTTGGCCGAGTTGCATCATTAATTGCACATAGCCATGCAAAGCACGTTGGGCAGCTCTATGTTCGTCCACATCATCTTGAATTAATACCTTTGCAATCACAAAGCAGTAATGCAAACACGGTGACTATATTAAATCGTCGTTTTGTTGGCTCGCATTTTGTGTATAAGGTCATCATTGATGGGCAAGAAATTGATGTTGCTGCTCAGTTGGGTCAATCATTTTTAGTCAATGATGATGTAACTATAAGAATAACACCGCACACGGTTAACTTTTTCGCTGAATAACTACATTCGCGTTCTGCCGTGTAGGACATTTGAGTTAAGGAAATACCATGGCGCAAGCGCAGTCAGGGATTTGTGCTGAAGCAAACTTGCACGGTTTACATTTATTTTTTAATGTACTTGATGGCCACGATGAGTCATTACGCAAAAAGTTAAAATATGTGAGTGCTATTCAAGATGAGTTTTCAGATCAGTTTTCTGAATCTATGCTCTCTAGTGTGGTTGCTGTCGGCGCACAGTATTGGCCACATATTTTGCCAGAGTTTTTGCCGAGTCAATTACAGAGTTTTCCTAACATTACCCATAGCGATCATGTTATGGGCGCGCAGCCGTTTGATTTGTTTGTGCAAATTCGTTCCGATAGAGAAGATGTGAATCATCTGTTTGCATTGCAAGTACTGAAATTATTCTCCCCTGATGTTGAACTCGTTGAGCAGGTAAGAAACTTTCGTTTTCTCGATGGTC
>NZ_DRGM01000134.1 GCF_011050055.1 Pseudoalteromonas prydzensis
ATTCATTATAAAAATATGTTTTCAGCTTTATTAACAGCTTATGCCACTAAAGCTGAAGTTAGACTCGCATTGAAAGGGTGTAGTGAAGGTGGCAAAAATGGTTACCCTGTTATTTCACAAGTATGGATTCAATGATGGAATACATAAGCTCCATGAATAGGGCAGGCCTTGCTTCTTGCCTTTTATGTTATAAGGTTTATTTTTAAAGTGATATTAAATTAAATGAAGATAATGCATTTATTTTTCCAAAGGAATACCTATATCAACACACTTAAAAAAGGAATTATTGAATGAAATATTTAATTACTTTTCTAATATTAACAGCACCAAATTATGCTTTAGCAGATTGGCATCATGGAAAGTTAGGTATTATCGCCTTTGGTTATGATGGTAAAACAATTTCAATTGGGCAGCAGGGCTCTACGAAAACAGATTGTACTTGTTATCCTGCTTGGCCAAACAGGTATTGCCTTGATAATAGCCGTGATACATTTGATAAAGAATATGCTTTCTTGTTATCAGTGAAAGCTAGAGATAAATCAGTTTCAATAAATATCGATGAGAAAACGTGTAAAATTGTTGCTATGTATGAAGGCTAGAATAATTTAACTTCAAAGATTGACTAGCGTCTGAGGTTTTATACTTTTGGAAGCGGTATTTATTTTTACCAAAAATAGGCTAACTAAAAACTAATGCCGAGCAATTAGTGATTATTAATAAGGAAATAAAATGAAAAGTGTGATTCATAAACTTTTATCTATATTTATATTATTAGCTTTAGGGCTAACACCTTTGTTTTCTTCAGCTACTAGCTGGGCTAATGCATATGGTCAAATAAATAGCATAGAATTATGGGTAAATGGTAGTGACACTTACGGAGTATGGGTGACACTTAAGGCTGGTTCAAGCACGCCAAGTGATTGTGGTTTAAATTATTTTTTACCACATAACGGTACAAATAAGGAGCTGGTTTATAGTAGTTTACTTACTGCGAAAGTATCTAACGGTTATGTAACAATTCAAACTGATCAAAGTAAAAATGCATCAGGCCTTTGTCGGATACACAAAGTTAAAATTTAATGTGGGTATTTATATGAATTGTTGTATTTATAGATAGTCATCTGTACTACTCAAAGGCTAAATAAGCCTAATAAAAGTAATATATTAAAAAACAATTAAAGTTTAATAGCTATATTTGGGTGAAATCGAAAAATTCAGATTGTAATTATTAGGAAATTTAGGACAAGATATGAAATGGTTTTTGGGCGTAATTTTTTTATGAGTTTTATGAGTTTTATGAGTGCTGCATCAGAGCCAATTAGTTCAGGGATGATTAAAAACCTTAGCTATAGAGGTGATTGGGTAATGTTAAAAATAGTAGATGAAAATGATTTGAATCACTGTGAGCCATGTCCGACTGATCTAGCTGCTTTTGGTAAAGGCGCTTGTTGGATAAGTAAAAACAATAATGCACAACTAAGTATGATGCTTTCTGCTCAAGCTCAACAAAAAGATATTCATAGCAGAGTTATTGATTTGACGAGTAATTGTAAAATATATCAAATGACCATTGTAGATTGATCAATATTGTTGACTGTAATTTAGTTTTTCACTAACTAAATTACAAAATGCTGAAAGCTAATGGATTGATCGGCTGGGAAGTAATCTATCTCGATCATAGAACAATATATTTTTAAAAAATATCAAAGGTAAAAAATGAAAAGCTTACTATTTTTCAGTCTTATGCTTTTAGCAGTAAAAATTTCAGCTGCAGAGACTTGGCATACTTCAAAAGTAGATAGGATCTACCCGGTAGCAAGTGGAGGGTTTATACTTACATTTCAAGTCGATAATTCTACTTGTAATATTGGAAGCCCGACTAAATATTACTCGGTATCGGAAGGTAAAAATGGCGTTACTCAAGCTGCGATTGCTAACTTTTTGTCGGTTGCACTTGTTGCTGGCTCATCAGATAAAGAGCTGACTATCAGTTTTGATAACGAAAGTACCACTTGCGACATTAATCGGCTATTTATCAAGTTTTGATTTCCTAAAAGTAGCATTCAAATTTAATAGCGGACATTTATCCTGTGGCAATTTTCCTACTCTGCTAAACTTACTCGGTTTGCTGTTTCAATGATTGAAAACAACCCTCCCCATGGATTGGGCCAGTTTATTGGGTATGATTAAAAAGGATAGGGGACACCCGTGATTGCACTTTTATTTGATATTGTTGGTATGACTGGTACGTTTTTAGTGGTTGGCGCGTTTTTTATGCTGCAACTGGGTAAGGCCACACCAACAGGGCTTTTATATAATATGATGAATTTATCTGGCGCTATTTTGTTACTTATAAGTCTTTGTTATAACTTTAATTTAGCAAGTTTTGTGATCGAAATATTTTGGATTGCTGCCTCGTTGATAGGTTTATATAAATATTTAAAAGCGAAGCAAACCACAGCGACAGCCTAGATTTATAAAATTAATAGAGAAAAATTCTCGCGCCGTGTCACATTTGTATTTATATTGTAAATACTACGTTATTTTAAATGTAGCTATTCTAATAAGAAATATAGGTGTAAAACGGCGTAATGACTTTAAAGCAAACTGCGTGTCTTTTTTTGTGTATTTACACAGCCCCCATATTGGCAACGGAAGCGGATGATTTATTTACACTGAGCTTTGAAGATTTACTAGAAGTTCACGTTGATATCGCTTCAAAAACCCCAGAAACTCTCGCCTCAGCCCCTTCAACAATCACCGTATTCAATCGTAAAAAAATAGCTTTGCTTGGCGTTAATAATGCGTTTGAACTGATGAATTTTGTCCCTGGCATGCAATCTACTCGTGGTGATTGGGTTGGCGCGGTGCCAAAAGATCATGCTCGCGGTGTGTACCTTGATAGCGGCAATATCTTAGTGATGATCAATGGTGAACGTTTGAATGAATCTTCATTTGGCAAAGCATCCGTTTATATGCCTTTTATACCGGTTGAGATTATCGATAAAGTTGAATTTATTCGTGGCCCTGGCTCTGCGCTCTATGGCAGTAATGCGTTTTTAGGGGTGATGAACATAGTGACTAAAAGCCAAAATAATGAAATGTCGGTGGCTGTGGGCAATGTTGGTCAAGTAGGCGCTGCATTTTCGCTTAGTCAGCAAGTTAATCAGCAAACTCATCTGTTTGCTAATGGTGCTTACAACAGCAAAAACGGGGAGCGTTATTCGCAAGGCGTTAGAGATCCACTGCGATCCAGTTATTTGGAAGCAGGGCTAAATATCGATAAGTTTGCTGTGAGAGGGCGCCACAATCAAGTTGAGTTGAATGATTTTTTAAACCTTGGTGGCTACTCTGAGGATAACCAGCATCGCAGTGAAAATACTTTTATCTCAGTAGGCTATGATTGGATTGATACTGATACAAGTACGTTTTCTGCAAAAGTTGCCTACACTCACCATCAAATACAAAGTGCGGGATTAATCGCTGCAGCTGATAACCTGCCGCTGGCAAATTATGACTTTTTTGTTGGCCCTGCTTGGCATACCAGTGACTTAACGATTAATTTGGATGCCAGCCATCAATTTGGCAATGGCTGGTTATTTAATTCGGGGCTGGAATATAACCATGCAGAGCAACAAAAAGCGGATGTGCGGAGTAATTATTTTGATGTAAACAGCGGTGAAATTATTGTTGAGGATCCGTTTTATCAAGGAAGTATTGTTACAATCAGTAATTATGCGCCATTTCAGAGTTTGCAAGCGACCTTTGAAACCCGCAGTATTTATGGGCAAATCAAAGTGCCTTACTCCGAGCAATTTTCGCTATTTTTAGGGGCACGTTTTGATGACGTTAAAGACTTAGATAGTAACTTATCACCCCGTATTGCGGCGATTTACAAACCTGTTGAAGCGCATACTTTAAAATTACAATATGGCGAATCATTTCGCACGCCGGTAACGAATGAATTGTATTCTAACGATGACGTGACAATAGGTAACCCAAATTTAACCTCTGAATACGTTAAAACCACCGAGCTGGTGTGGCGTTATGAACGGCAAGATTGGCATGTTAATTCGGTATTTTTTTATAACCAATTACACGACTTTATCAATATCGCGCCCATATCCGCAGACAATACTCAATTTACTTTTGCAAACCAGTTAGATGATACCAACCGCGGGGTTGAGCTCGATAGTATGTTGCGATTGAATGACTATTTTTCATTGGAAGCGACCTATACCCAGTATTTTGATACACCCATGAAGCCCACTTTCAAACGCTTTGCCAGTGTTATAGCAAACTATGAATATGAACAATGGATGTTGAGCGTTAATGGTGTGTGGCGTGACGAGGTGAATGTGCAAACCAGCACGGATCGCTTTAAGCAACCAGCATATTTGTTGCTAGGAGCCGTCGTTAGCTGGCAATTCTCAGCGCGAAGTCAGCTCAGCTTCAAAGCCCATAACATTTTAGATAAGCACTACAGTGTGTACGATCCAAGAGTCGCAGATGGCGCTGTTGCTGGTGTCGGCGGTGAATACTCGGTACACTATCAAATCAAATTTTAAATTAGTGAGGCGTAGCAATGCGTCTCTTGGTTGATCATGCTGCGTTTTCCTCGAAAAATATTACTGGCTGTTGCCATTTTAATCGTGCTGTTATTGTTTAGTTTTTTATTTGGTCGACACTATGATTTAACACAAGCACAACAGCTAGCACAGCGCCAAGTTAAGAAATTAACTCATTACCTTGATACTGAACTTGCTCGCTTTGCTGCTATTCCCCATTTAGTGACTGATAACCAATTACTCACTGAGTTCATTAGCGATAAAAAGCAAGCTGTGCAACCGATTAATAATTACTTGGCCGATATACAACGCGCCAGTGGCGCGTCAGATGTTTATGTACTCAACCGCGCAGGGGATGTTGTTGCCTCTAGCAACTGGCAGTTGGATTATAGCTATATTGGCAATAACTTTGCATTTCGGCCGTATTTTTATCAAGCCTTGGCAGGTGAGAAAGTCGCGTATTTTGCTTTGGGGTTACGCTCAAACGAGCGGGGCATTTATTTTTCAGAGCCAGTTTATCATGATAATGACGTAATTGGTGTGGTGGTATTAAAAGTGAATGTGTCGAAATTTGAGAGCGATCGCCAATTACTCAATACCTCACTGGCAAGCCATTTTTATTTAAGCTTAGCCGATAATGTAATTGCCATATCAGACATTAAATCATGGCGCTTAAATACAATACAGCCCATTAATGATGCCAAACAGCAATACTTTACTACCAGCCGCCGCTACTTAGGTTATATGCCTAAAGTGATAGATGCACAGCAAACCAATAGTCAGGGCATTCCTTTATTGCATATAAATGCAGCCGACAAACGTAGTCGATATGTGCCCGCAACCGCTGCGATCAATCGCCTTGAAGCGCAAATGACAGTGTTGGTGGATATTTCGTCAGTGAATATTGAGCAATTCCCTCGGCTGGTTTGGATAGCCGTTATTTATGCTGGGGCTTTAATGGTTTTTTATAGCTTGATGGCCCGCTTTGCGGGTTACAAAAAGCTGCTCTATTCACGCCATAGTCTTGAGCAAGAAGTGATCGAACGCACTCACGCACTCGAAAAAGCGCAAACGGCTTTATTGCAATCCGCAAAACTGGCAACCATAGGTCAGTTGAGTGCCGGTATTAATCATGAGATTAACCAACCCTTGAGTGCCATGAGTACCTATTTAGTCAGTGCAAAACGCTTAATTGCCAAAGGCGATATTACACAAGCGGCTGAAAATATTGTTATTGTGCAATCGTTGATCGAACGGGTACATAAAATTGTTGGTCAATTAAAACACTTTAGTAAGCCCGCGCAAACACAGCTGCGAGAGCAAAGTCTTGCACAGTTATTAAAAAATGCCATGGTGATCGCCTCTGCCCAGCTCAAGCACGACGATGTTATTGTTAAACACGCTGAGATTGCTGACACAATAAAAGTGTGGGTGGATGGGGTTAAGTTTGAGCAAGTATTAGTCAACGTGATCACCAATGCCAGTCATGCCATGGCGCACAGCCCTAAACGTGAATTAAGCTTTGAAATCGAGCAATTCGATGGCCGTGTCAAACTGTCTATTTTAGATACCGGCCCAGGCATCGAGCAGCACGCGCTAGGCACAATTTTTGAGCCTTTTTACAGTACTAAGTCAACCAATGGCCTTGGTTTAGGGTTATCTATTTCTAAGCAAATTATTAATTCATTTAATGGCTGTTTAACTGCGCATAACCGCCCTCATGGTGGGGCGCAATTTATTATTACCTTAGCAAATACCAAAGGAGCGTTATGAATACCTTAGCAATTGACTGTAAACAGGTTATTGTCATTGACGATGAAGCAATGATCCGCGATTCACTTAACCAATTGCTGACGTTAGAAGGGTATCAAGTACAGTGCTTTAATGAACCTGTCAGCGCGCTTTCAAAACTCAATCGTCGCTTTAACGGGGTGGTACTCAGTGATATTAATATGCCAAAAATGGATGGGCTGGCTTTTTTAGAGCAAGTTCAAGCATTTGATAGTGAATTACCGGTGATCTTCCTCACTGGATTTGCTGATGTATCGGTGGCTGTTAAAGCAATGCAATTAGGGGCTTACGACTTATTTGAAAAGCCTCTTACTGAGCAGTTATTAGATTGCATCGCCAGAGCGTGTGAAAAGCGCGCTTTAGTGATGGAAAACCGTGCTTTAAAACTAGCAGTAGAAAAAACCTCAGCCCCAGGCGTGCGGATCTTAGGGGAAACCGTGCAAATGCAACAAATGATGCATTTGCTCAATGCAGTGATCGACACTCCCGCCGATGTTATGATTGAAGGTGAAACTGGCACCGGTAAAGAGTTAGTGGCACGTTTTTTACATGATCAGAGCTGCCGCTCAAACAGTAACTTTGTGGCAATTAACTGCGCCGCTGTGCCTGAGCAACTAATTGAAAGCGAACTGTTTGGCGCAGCAAGTGGGGCATACACAGGGGCAACACAAAGTCGCCAAGGTAAGTTTGAGTTTGCCCAAGGGGGCACGGTGTTTTTAGATGAAATAGAAAGCACGCCAGCCTCATTACAGGTTAAATTATTGCGGGTGTTAGAAGAGCGCAAAGTCACTCCTGTGGGGGCGAATAACGCTATTGATTTAGATATTCGGATCGTCGCGGCAACCAAAGTTGATTTATTGGCATTAGTTGAACAAGGCGATTTTCGTGCTGACTTATATTATCGCCTCAACTTGGTCAAAGTAAGCATTCCTGCACTGCGTGATAGAAAAGCCGATATTCCATTGTTATTCAAACATTTTAGCTCTATTGCGGCAACGCGCTTTCACAAACCACCGGCGCCATTAAGCAGCGATATATTACAGCGGTTATTAAGTTATCAGTGGCCAGGTAATGTTAGAGAATTAAGAAACCAAGCAGAGCGCGCGGTGTTATTAGGGGCTGAATTAGCATTTACTAATCCCAGTCAAAGTAATACGAATGAATTATCGCAGGACTTAAGCTTGGCGGAAAAAGTAAGCTTTTATGAGCAGTCTTTAATAGAAGAAGCGCTTGAGCGTCATCAAGGTAGTATTAGAGATACCATGAATACCTTACAAATAGCGCGTAAAACGTTGTATGACAAAATGAGTAAATATGCGCTTAACCGCGATATGTTTACTGATTAGCATGGGTGGGAACAGTGACAAAGGCGGGTTTAAAGTGTGTGGATTTCCGCACACTTTATTGCAAATATAATTTGCATTGAAAATTAAGTTGTTGAATATATTTGTTTTAAATTATTTAAAAGCAATTGGCAGTAAACTTGCCTTTATTAGCGGGAACAACAAATGATCCTAATAATAAGGGCACACAATGATAATAATAGACAAAAAACTAACCCCTGTTTTTGTAGCCACGAGCCTTGCAGTTGCTTGCCTTGGACAAAGTGTTCATGCCGCAGAGTATGACATTTATGGTAAAGCAGAAGTGCAAATAGCGAATACTGACAACGGCACAATGCGCTATGCTAAAAAAGGAACGCAAATCGATGCACCTTTTTCTCGTATTGGTGTGAAAGGGCAACATGCACTGACTGATTCGTTAAAAGCGGTCTTTAAATACGAAGTGCAAGTAAAAGGCTTTGAGCACGATAATACAGATGAGCCATTTAGCGCCCGTAATACTTATTTAGGTTTAGCGGGGGATTTTGGTGAAGTGGTGGTTGGTCGAAACGATACACGCTTTAAGTATTCAGAAGGTAAAGTTGATAACTTCAATGAAACCCAAGCCGATATTGCGCAATTACTACCCGGCCAAGACCGCCTAGGTGATACCATAACGTATAGTTCAAAATCATTTGCGGGTGCTCAGCTATCACTGACCTATGCATTGCAGGATGACAGTGCCAATAATGAAGCAGGCTATGCCGCTACGTTAATTTATGGTGACCGTGGTTTAAAAAATAAAAATTATTACGTGGCGATCAGCCATATTGACTCACTCAATAATATCAACGCCAGTCGTATTGTTGGCGCGTGGCAGAAAAATAAGCTACAACTAGGCGCTATTTACCAGCACAGTGAGTCAGTAGATGGCACTAAATCAGGAAATGGCTATGTGTTGAGCGCCAGTTATAGCATTGATAAATGGCAGCCAAAACTGCAGTTTGCCAGTGATGACTCAACTATTCGTCAAAGTACTAAGGGCAGCCAGTGGACTGCAGGTGTGGATTATTTATTTGATAAACAAACCACCGCGTACTTATTCTATACCGACTTAGATTTGCAACAGCAAACGGATAGTAGCTTAGCCCTTGGCTTAAAGTATAAATTTTAAAGGGGTTGAATATGAGCACACAAATTATAGACAATAAATCTGACAAAAACCCTAAGATGCAGATGTTGCTGCTGTTATTGGGCCCCGCGGTGATGTTACTTACGTGTTTAATAGATCCACCTACCGGCATGAGTACTGCAGCACTGCGTACTGCTGGATTAGCGTTTTGGATGGCATCGTGGTGGGTGAGTGAAGTGGTACCAATTCCAGCTACTGCATTATTACCTTTGGTGTTTTCGCCATTGGCTGATATTGCCGCGATAAAAAGTGTCGCAGCACCGTATGCGCACCCATTAATATTCTTGTTTTTAGGTGGTTTTTTAATTTCCATCGCAATGGAGCGTTGGGGCTTACATAAACGTATTGCACTGCGCACTATGCTGTACGCAGGCTCAAAACCGAGTTTGCAAATTTTGGCGATGATGCTAGTAACTGCATTTTTATCGATGTGGATGTCAAACACCGCAACGGCAGTGATGATGCTACCTATTGCTATGTCTATTACCCATTTAGTACAAAAATCTAACCCAGAGAATAACGGCTTTGGTAAAGCATTATTACTTTCTATTGCCTATGGTGCCAGCATTGGTGGTATTGCTACTTTGATTGGCACACCACCAAATGCCCTAATGGCTGCTTATTTGTCTGATAGTTATCAAATCGAAATTGGCTTTGCGCAATGGATGATAGTGGGGGTGCCATTGTCACTGACGATGTTGATCATCTGTTGGCTGTGGCTGACTAAGTTTGCTTATAAAGTGGACGAACAAGCTGAAAGCACAGAAAAAGTGGATACCAAATCACTGTTTGGCTCGCAGTTAAAAGAGTTGGGTATTATGCAACGCGCGGAAAAAGGCGTGCTGTGGGTGTTCTTATTCGCTGCAATTTGTTGGATCTTTAGACCACTGCTCGCTGATTTTACGGGATTGAAAATATCAGATACCGGTATTGCCATTGCCGCCGCGTTATTACTATTCGTACTACCGGCCAATAAAGGCAGTGACGAGCGTATTCTTGATTGGCAAAGCGCTGCTGGTGTGCCTTGGGGCGTATTATTATTGTTTGGCGGTGGTTTAACGCTTGCTGCACAAATTAAGTCATCGGGCTTGGCTGAGTACATTGCGCATATGATTGAAGGCGCCAGTGCTATTCCATTGCTACTGAGCGTACTGGCGATTGCTACGTTAATTACTTTTTTAACTGAGATCACCAGTAACACGGCAACCGCTGCTGGGTTTTTACCACTACTTGGCCCTGTTGCTGAGTCGGTCACAGGTTCGCCATTGGTTTGGGTTATTCCCGCTGCGATTGCGTGTAGCTGTGCATTTATGATGCCTGTTGCAACCCCACCCAATGCGATTGTATTTGGCTCTGGGCAAATTCAGATACGCGATATGATCAAAGCCGGTTTTGTACTCAACTTAATAGCCATAGTGTTGATCACCTTGGTAACAATGACCTTGGCTGCCGCGGTATTTGGTTTCTAACTAAACTGCTATAAATTACCCAACCGGAGCGCTATTCGTTTGTTGATAGCGCTCTTTATACCCAAGCCACCTCAATAATGAGGTATCTTGCCCCTTTTAAAAAACACAGTTATAGTGACTGAATCTTTACTTTGTTTATGAGTATGCTTTTGTCTGACCCTGTTACAGCCTCCAACACAGAGTTAAAAGCGCAGTTTGATGAAATGCAGCAGCATTTTAATGAACAGCCTTATTTAGCAATATCAAAGCGGATCCAGTTATTAAAATCCCTAAAACGAACGCTCTTGGCTTTAGAAGCTGAACTTGTCGCTGCAAGCTCGAAAGATTTTGGCTTTCGTACTGCTTTTGATACCGTGCTGGGTGATATTTTACCTACCAGCAAAACTATCAGTCACACAATTGCACACTTACCGAAGTGGGCCAAAGAGTCGCCCCGTAAAGCGGGAATGAGTTTAGCTCCCTCGAAAGTCGCTGTAAGCTATCAACCCAAAGGAGTTGTCGGGGTAATTTCGCCGTGGAATTATCCAATTCAGCTAGCGATAGTACCAGTGATCACCGCGATTGCCGCAGGTAATCGAGTATTATTAAAAGTCAGTGAGTTTACTCCGCACACCAATCAAGTACTCAAAAAACTATTTATTGGCGAGCTTAGCGAACATTGCGCGGTGATCGAAGGTGAAGCGCAATTAAGTCAACAGTTTAGCTGTTTGCCATTTGCACACTTATTTTTTACCGGCTCGACAGCTGTCGGTCGCCATATTATGGCCGCAGCCAGTAAAAACCTGACACCTGTAACGCTTGAATTAGGTGGCAAATCGCCAGTTATTATTACTGAGCAAGTAGATATAGATAAGGCGGCGAAAGCCATTTTATTTGGTAAAATGACTAACGCAGGGCAAATTTGTGTCGCACCAGATTATGTTTTAGTGCCTGACAAGTTACAACATCAATTAGTGAAAAGCCTGTGTGGCCTATATAAAAAGCATTATAAATTAGGCGTTGAGGGTAAAAACTTAACGTCAGTTATCAATGCTCATCACTTTCAACGCTTAATTGATTTATTAGCCGATGCGCAGCAACAGGGCGCACAAATAATTAAGCCTTTAGATGAAAATCAAAGTGATGCGTATAAACATCGGTTAGGCTTACATATTGTCACGGATGTAAATGACAACATGAAGTTGATGCAAGAAGAGCTGTTTGGGCCAATTCTCGCCATCGTGACTTATCAACAACTCAGCCAAGCTATTGATTATATAAATCAGCGCCCCCAGCCATTAGCCTTGTATATAATGGGGCAAAATAAACAAACCAATGCGCATATTCAACGCCACACTCAAAGTGGCACACTTGCAGTTAATGATACATTAATGCAGGTGACGGCTGATGATGCGCCATTTGGTGGCTTAGGTCCCTCAGGGATGGGGAATTATCATGGCAGAGAGGGCTTTTTAACTTTTAGCCATGCGCGTAATACTTTAAAAACCGGTGGTTTTAACCCTAAGCTAGGCTTGTTACTGTCGCAGAATAAACTGTTAATGAAAATATTAAAATGGTTGTACTTACGCCCATAAGGGCGCTAAGTACAGGCTGTGAAGCTGATAATTAAAACATTCTGTCTTCACCAGCATAGAGACCAGCTAGAATTTTTTCATACAAGGCATCGGCTTTTTCTTTGGCTTCTGCAATTTGCGCAGGCATTAGTTTGCGTTCATCCAACTTGCGGCTATGGCTTGCGTCTAAATTGCCGTTGTATTCAGCAACAGTGTTCCATATATATGACTTTTCGATGTTTTTTTCGACCCCATGACCTTCAAAATACATTAGCGCCATATTAAATTGTGCCAATGTATAGTTATTGCCAGCGGCTTTTTCATACCATCTTATGGCTTCTTTATAATCTTGCGCAACACCATCGCCGTTGGCATACATCACACCTAAGTTAAACTGTGCCGCAGGCATGTTTTTCTCGGCTGCTTGTTTAAATAGGGTTACTGACATTTGTTTATCAAGTTTTACGCCTTTACCTTCTTGATAAAGCACAGCTAATGCAAACATTGAGTCAACGTGCTGTTTATTAACGCCTTGTTGGTAAAGTTCAGCGGCTTTATGATAGTCGCGCGTTACCCCATGACCCCCTTCATAGAGTTGGCCAAGTTCATATATGCCAGGTGCATAGCCTTTATCTGCAAGATAACGAAACTCTTTAAGTGCGTCTTCAAACTGTCCTTCGTTGGCTGCGCGGATCCCTTCTTCAAGCCCCGCATGAGCAATTCCACTGATGCTAAGTGCACCGACCATCAACAATACATTTAATTTAGGCTGCCACATGACAATACCTCCAATCAGTTTGTTACTGTTTAATTTTAGTTCTTACAACCGCAATTGCCCAGCTTCACACTATAAATGATAAAGAATGCATATAAGATACAGATATTACAGAAAATTTAAAGGAATAAAAAAAGCCCCAGAGGGGCTTTTTGGATTCATATCAACCGTCACCGATATGAGCAATGTAGCAAGTAAATGTGATCTTAAAGTTTTATTACTTGGGTCGAGTAAGTAAAAATACCGGAGCGTCACTATCTCCATCAACACGTTAATATACCCAAGCCACCTCAAGAAACGCTGAATTTGGCTTGGTTATAAAGGTCCAGCATCCTTACTGGCAATCTTCCCTAGGGCACTGAGGTCGGTACGTTGCCATTCATACAATAAGCGAAAGCTTAAAGTGTTGGGTTATTCCGTGTTGATGCGAACGATTATTACTTTGATCTAATTGTATGTCAACAGTTAAATGATAATTATTTCTATTTATTTAATTTTATTTTAACTACTTCATTTACAGCGACCATTAAGTTGATTAACGTAGTGTTATAAAAAATCGTAAGAAAAATAAAAATGTCTATAATAAACATGATTTTGAAATGTAGAGTAGCGGTGATTGCAGTACTGTTAATAGCCTTATCTGGCTGTTCTGCTACGTTTACCTACAATAATATAGGCTGGCTATCGGCATTTTGGATTGATGATTACGTCGATTTATCTAAACAACAAAATAAGCAAGCGAAAGCATTAATTAAACAAAGCCGAGACTGGCACCGGAAAACTCAGTTGCCATTGTATCGGCAGGATTTATTGTCATTACAAGAACTGTTAACAGAGAACCCTTCAGAGCAAGCATTACTGGCGCATTTTCAAAGTGCTAAAGCACATTGGCAATCGTTAGTGTGGTACGTTAAAGATGACTTGATAACACTTGCTTTGAGTTTATCAGAACAACAGCGGCAAGAGTTTGTTGACGCTATAGCAAAAGATATGGCGGACGATGTTGATGAGTTTAATCAACAAACAGCCTCTGAGCGTGTACAAGAGCGCCTTGAACGTCAGTTAGATACCTATAAAGACTGGCTTGGACCTCTTAATGATCAGCAAGTGTCTTTGATCACACAAGCCAATAGTGAATTCCAGAGTACCTTTTTGTTATGGCAGGCTTATAAGCAAACGCGACTGGATAAACTTACACAGGTGTTTTTTGATGCTCAGCTGAGCCGCGATGAGTTTATCAGCCAATTATCAGCGGTGATCACTCAGCGTGAAGCGTTTATGAGTGATGAGCTAATCCGTTTAGATGCCGATAATTCAAAGCGCTATGTTCAGCTTTTAATTAATTTACGGGCTACTCTAACGGCAAAACAGCTTAAGCATGCCAACGCTGAATTTGCTGCTATGCTAAAAGACATTGATCAATTAATTGACGATGACTAAGACTAAATAGCGTTTGTACGCTTTATTGTTTTTATACTTTTCACTGTGCATGCACGCAAAATTCAACCAAGGCACATCGATGCCGAAGTGGGAGGAGAGTATCACACCAGGTTTCTTAACCACCTTGATACATTTGCGCAAACTCTGGGATATTACTTTCCCAAAGTGGCGTGTCTTTGCCTAGATGTTCACGCATTGCATCAAAGAATAACCGTGTTCTTACCGGTAAATCACGATGCGGATATACGGCGTACATGGCGCTGTATTCTTGCAGCTTGATGTCGGTTAACAAAGGCACTAATCGACCTTGTTTGATTTCATCGCCAATAATAAATGCCGGTGCGAGTACGTAAGTGGTGCCGGAAAGGGTTTTATCGAGCAGTACTTCAGCGTCATTGGCTCTAAACACACTTTTAATTTTTTGCTCTTGCGGTAATCCGTATTGATCCACGTAGCGAATACCTTCAACGCGTAACGAGGTGCTTGAATAACTGGCTGCGGGTAAATCAGCTAAATCTTCTATTTTTGTTGGCAATCCATAGGTTTGAATGAACTCTGGAGCGGCCAAAATCAACAATCTATTGCGGGCAATTTTGCGCGCGATCAGTGATGAATCTTTGGGTTCACCAACACGAAAAGCTAAATCAAACCCTTCAGACACCAAATCAACCAGTTTATCGTCAAGTCGTAATTCAACTTCTACTTGCGGGAAGCGTTTTTGAAAGTCATTAATAACGGGCTGTAGATAACGCCTGCCGATAATGGTTGATGAGGTTATTTTTAATACCCCGCGCGGCTCTTGGTGATAATTTTCGGCTAAACGAACGGTTTCGCCGAGTAATTGCCGTAATTCACTGGCTTTTTTTACCATCTCGGCACCAGCGGCGGTCAGCGAAAATGAGCGGGTGGTGCGGTTCAGTAAACGTACCCCTAAATCATCTTCGAGACGACTTATTTGTTTTGAGATCACTGAGCGATCAATATTGCGGGTTTCTGCTGCCTTGGCAAATGAGCCTCGCTCAACCACTTCTAACAACATTAATAAACGACTCGTGGTATCCATTAATTACTCACCAAAATCTAATTGATGCCATATTGGCATTAATGAATTTAAAAATCTACGGTTTTTGTCCGCATGTTTGTTCCGTACCATGAAAAAATACACCAACAGGAGCGTCGTCATGAACAAACACTTAATAGCCATTGCAGTTTTAGGGGCATCACTTGCCCTTGCCGGCTGTGCTGAAGAGCCAGCCCAACAAAGTAGCCAACAACATCTTCAACCAATTGATGTTGCTTCGGTGATCATCAAGCCCGTGCAAAACTGGCATACCTACACCACGCGTTTAGAAGCGCCAGAAGAAGTCTCCCTTATGCCACGTGTGGCTGGGGTTATTGAGCATATTGCCTTTAATGAAGGCGATACCGTAAAGCAAGGCGATTTACTGTTTAAACTGGATCCACGCCCATATGCGGCTGTGGTAGCGAGTTTAGAAGCACAGGTTGTCAGCGCAGAGGCTGCATTATCGCAAGCGCAAAGTGAAGCAAAAAGAGCGGTGCGATTAACGCAGCGCAAAGCGATTTCAACAGAGCAAGCAGAATCACGTACTTCAATGTTACACCAACGTGAAGCACAACTTGCGGCCTTAAAAGCGCAGCTTATCGCTGCCAATTTAGATTTAGAATTTACTGATATCCGCTCACCGATTGATGGGGTGATCTCCCGTGCCAACATTACCAAAGGCAATAACGTGCTGGCAGGACAAAGTGTGTTGACTTCCATTGTCTCAAATCAAACCATGTATGCTTACTTTGACGTTGATGAGCGCACTTGGAATAGCGCATTTGAAGAAGTAACAGCGGCGGATCGTCAACAAGTGGTGATGCAGAAAGTCGGTCAACGTGCATTTGCGCACACCGGATATATCGATTTTATTGATAACCAAATTAATGCAGCAACAGGCACGCTACGTGTCCGCGCACGATTTGATGAAAATACGGCATTACGTGCGGGCTCTTTTGCGCGGATCAAATTAGCGGCAAATGATATTACAGAGCAAGTTATTGTGCCTGATAAAGCCATTGGTACTGATTTGAAAAACCGCTTTGTGCTGACTGTCGGCGCAGGCAATGTGCTTGAATATAAACTTGTTACAACCGGTGAGCGCTATGGCAGTTTTCGCGCTATTACATCTGGTTTAAAAGCGGGTGATGTCATTGCCGTCAATGGTCCTGCGCGCGTAGGCCCAGGTATGCCAATAGCACCGAATACCGTTACTTTAGACACCGAAGGTGTGGCTTTTACATTATCGCCAACAGCGCAGCACACGCTAATGGCTAAGAAGTAGGACGAATAATGAAATTTTCACACTTTTTTATTCAACGACCGATATTTGCAGCCATGCTGTCATTGGTGATTTTAATTGCCGGTGCTATATCGTTGTTTCAATTGCCTGTCAGTGAGTACCCTGAAGTTGTACCGCCGACCGTTGTGGTCACGGCGAATTACCCAGGTGCAAACCCGACAGTGATCGCGCAAACGGTGGCAACCCCATTAGAGCAAGAGATCAACGGGGCAGAAAACATGTTGTATATGTTTTCGCAAGCGACCAGCGATGGACGTATGACACTGACGGTCACATTTGCACTGGGAACGGATCTAGATCGTGCCCAAGTACAAGTGCAAAACCGTGTTAATAGTGCTTTGCCGCGTTTACCGCAAGAAGTACAGCGTTTAGGTGTAGTTGCTGAAAAGTCATCACCCGATTTAACCATGGTCGTGCATTTATTTTCACCTGAAAAAACCCACGATACCGCGTATTTATCAAACTATGCTGATCTGTATATTAAAGACCAAATTGCACGTTTGAGTGGGGTGGGAGATGTGCAGTTATTTGGCGGTGGCCAATATTCAATGCGCGTGTGGCTCAATCCTGATGCCTTAGCAGCGCGAGAGTTAACTGCGATGGATGTAGTAACTGCGCTACGTGCACAAAACCAGCAAGTTGCAGCGGGTAGTTTAGGCGCACAGCCAACATCAACAGATAGCCAATTTCAAGTATTGCTGAATGTAAAAGGGCGTTTAAACAGTGTTGAAGAATTTCAGCAAGTGATCATTAAAGTCGGTGAGCAAGGGCAATTAACGCGTTTAAGTGATATTGCCCGTGTTGAACTTGGCCAAAATACTTACTCGCTAAGAGCTGAGCTTGATAATCAACCAGCACTTGCGATGCCGATATTCCAACGTCCTGGCTCTAATGCGATTGAGCTTTCAGATCAAGTACGCGAAACCATGGTACGTTTATCGAAAGATTTTCCAAGTGGGGTTGAGTACGACATAGTTTATGATCCAACCGTGTTTGTACGTGGTTCAATTGATGCCGTAATTACCACTTTACTCGAAGCGATTGCGTTGGTTGTGATTGTGGTGGTGCTGTTTTTACAAACCTGGCGAGCGTCGATTATTCCGTTAATTGCGGTGCCTGTGTCACTGATTGGTACTTTTGCGGTGATGCAATGGTTAGGAGTATCGATCAATACGCTGTCGTTATTTGGTTTAGTACTGGCCATTGGTATTGTGGTTGATGACGCCATTGTGGTGGTTGAAAACGTGGAGCGAAATATTGAACAAGGTTTATCGCCACTGGAAGCAACCCGTGTCGCGATGACTGAAGTGACAGGACCCATCATCGCGATTGCGTTAGTACTGTGCGCGGTGTTTATTCCAACTGCATTTATTACCGGTCTTTCTGGGCAATTTTATAAACAGTTTGCGTTAACGATTACTATTTCTACGGTTATTTCAGCATTTAACTCATTAACCTTGTCACCTGCGTTATCGGCACTGTTATTAAAAAGTCATGATGCTAAACCAGATGCACTGACACGTTTACTGAATCGTTTATTTGGTCGTTGGTTATTTGCGCCTTTTAACCGAGTGTTTGACCGAGGTGCCAAAGGTTATCAAAAACTGGTGCAAAAATTAATGCGCATGACCGCCATAGTGATGGTTGCTTATGTGGTATTACTTGGCGGCACAATTAAATTATTTGATACTGTGCCAGGTGGCTTTATTCCGGCACAAGATAAGCAATACTTAGTGGCTATTGCCCAGTTGCCTGATGCGGCGAGTTTAGATCGTACCCAAGATGTAATTAGCCAAATGCAAGAAATTGCACTACAGGTGCCAGGTGTTGCGAATACCGTTGCTTTTCCAGGCTTATCAGTCAATGGTTTTACTAATAGTCCTAATAGCGGCATTGTATTTACAACGCTGGAAGCATTTAGTGAACGTAGTGATCCAAGTATGTCAGCGATGGCGATTGCAGCGCAATTAAATCAACGCTTTAGTGCGATTGATGAAGCATTTGTTGCGGTCTTCCCACCGCCGCCAATTCAAGGTTTAGGCACCACGGGTGGGTTTAAACTACAACTAGAAGACCGTGGTAATAAAGGCTTTGAAACGCTATTTAACAGCTTACAAACGGTGATCGGTAAAGCACAGCAAGATCCCGCGTTAATGGGACTCTATTCAAGCTTTAGAATTCAAGTCCCGCAAATGGATATTGATATTGACCGTGAACAAGCGCTTATTCAAGGTATTCCTCTGGATGAAGTATTTAATGCGCTGCAAGTCTATTTAGGCTCTATGTACGTCAATGATTTCAATTTATTTGGTCGTACTTACCAAGTAAATGCGCAAGCTGATGCGGACTATCGCCTTGATCCTGAGCAAATATTGAATCTAAAAGTTCGTAATAGTCGCGGCAATATGGTGCCACTGGGATCAGTATTAACGGCCACACCCAGCACCGGCCCTGATCGTGTTATGCATTACAATGGCTATCCAAGTGCAGAGCTTAATGGTAGCCCTGCGCCTGGCTACAGTTCAGATCAAGCACAGCAGGCAATCGAGCTGATCTTGGCTGATAACTTACCAAGCGGTATTGAATATGAATGGACCGAAGTGACGTTCCAGCAAATTCTTGCCGGTAATACCATGGTGTACGTGTTCCCATTGGTGGTGTTATTGGTATTTATGGTATTGGCTGCGCAATATGAAAGCTTACGTTTACCACTGGCGATTATTTTAATCGTACCAATGACTATATTCTCCGCCTTAATGGGAGTATGGCTGGTCGGTTCAGACAATAACATTTTTACCCAAATCGCCTTAATTGTATTGGTGGCACTGGCATCTAAAAATGCCATATTGATGGTGGAATTTGCACGGGATAAAAATAACCACGGACTGAGTCATTTTGATGCCATTTTAGAAGCATGTCGGATGCGTTTACGTCCTATCCTAATGACTTCAATTGCGTTTACCGCGGGTGTTATTCCATTGGTATTAGCAACCGGTGCAGGGGCTGAAATGCGCCATGCCACGGGCAAGTGCACTTTTCAGCTGCAACTGACTAGTATGCAAATCATGATTATTAGCGCGAGCACTCATC
>NZ_DRGM01000135.1 GCF_011050055.1 Pseudoalteromonas prydzensis
CCATTCAATTTTACTACTGTGAAGTTATGGCCAAACCAGATAAGCAAGTCGATACTCTTAAAGTTCCTCCCCATTCAATAGAAGCTGAACAATCTGTTTTAGGTGGCTTAATGCTTGATAACCAAGCTTTTGACCGCGTAGCTGAACTTGTTGTATCACAGGATTTTTATACCCGCACGCACAAGTTAATTTTTGAAGCGATGACGGCACTTGCTGAGATTGGCGATCCAATAGATTTAATCACTATTTCTGAAAGTTTAGAAAAAAATAATAAGCTTGCAGGAATTGGTGGTTTTGCTTATTTAGCTGAAATAGCTAAAAACACGCCAAGCGCTGCTAACATTGACGCTTACGCAAGTATTGTACGCGAACGCGCTGTTGTACGTGAAATGATTGGCGTAGCGAACGAAATTGCAGAAGCGGGTTTTAATACTGAAGGGCGTACTAGTCACGATTTACTTGATTTTGCCGAAAGCAAAGTGTTTAAAATTGCTGAGCAACGAACAAAAAGTAATGAAGGTCCGCAGAGCATTCATAGCATCCTTGAAAAAACCGTTGATAAAATAGAAGAGCTTTATCAATCGCCACAAGATGGTGTAACAGGTGTAAGTACAGGTTATGCCGATCTTGATAAAATGACGACAGGCCTGCAACCTTCTGACTTAATTATTGTTGCAGCGCGTCCATCTATGGGTAAAACCACCTTTGCGATGAACCTTGCAGAACATGCTGCAATGACTCAAGACAAACCAGTATTAATTTACTCACTAGAGATGCCTTCTGAGCAAATTATGATGAGGATGCTAGCGTCTCTTGGTCGCATTAACCAAACTAAGGTGCGTACTGGTCAATTAGATGATGACGATTGGGCACGACTTTCATCAACTATGGGTTTGTTGATGGAAAAAGGCAAAATGTACGTTGATGATGCATCGGGCTTAACACCTACCGATGTGCGCTCACGTGCAAGGCGTATAGCCCGCGACCATGGCGGTATTAGCATGATCATGGTCGATTACTTACAGTTAATGCGTGTACCAAGTCTTGCCGATAACCGAACGCTCGAAATTGCCGAAATCTCGCGTTCACTTAAAGCATTAGCAAAAGAGCTAAAATGTCCGGTTGTTGCGCTTTCACAGCTTAACCGTACGCTAGAGCAACGTGCGGATAAACGCCCAATTAACTCAGATTTACGTGAGTCAGGGTCGATAGAGCAGGATGCCGATTTAATCATGTTTATTTACCGTGATGAAGTGTACAACGAAGACAGTACCGATAAAGGTATTGCCGAAATTATTATAGGTAAACAACGTAACGGCCCAATTGGTAAAGTGCGTTTAACATTCCAAGGTCAATTTTCTCGCTTTGATAATTACGCGGGACCAGCGGTAGATGACGATTACTAATGCGCTTAGCCACTGCTGAAATTAATTTAGCTGCACTTGCGCATAATTTAGCGCAAGTTAAGTGTTTTGCACCTAATAGCAAAGTAATGGCGGTGCTAAAAGCAAATGCTTACGGACATGGTTTAGTAACGATTGCGCAGCATTTAAATGATGCTGACGCATTTGCTGTGGCGCGGATAGATGAAGCGTTAGCTCTGCGAGCGGGGGGCCTAACAAAGCCAATAGTTTTACTCGAAGGCTTCTTTAATAAAGCCGACATACCTATTTTACTTGCTAATAATTTTCAAACTATTATTCACGATGAGTACCAATTAGCTGCGCTTGAAAAAGCAAAGCTTGATGCGCCAATAACATGCTGGTTAAAAGTAAATACAGGTATGCATCGACTAGGTATTGCGCCAGAGCAGTTTGAAGAATTTTATAGCCGTTTACAAAAAACACCTAACGCTAAAAACACTGTTAATCTGATGACCCATTTTTCGTGTGCTGATGATGTTGATAATGCTAAAACGGTTCAACAAATTACGTTATTTGATAACTTAGTGAATGGTATTGACCAAGCGCATTGTTTATCAAATTCAGCGGGTATTATCGCGTGGCCAAATGGACATGGTGATTGGGTACGCCCTGGTCTAATGCTCTATGGTGTATCGCCTATGGCAAATAGTATTGGGCAACAACATAAATTAAAACCAGTTATGCGCTTAACTACGCGCGTAATTGCAGTGCGAAATGTGCCTGCTAATGAGGCGGTCGGGTATGGTGGTCGTTGGAAAAGCGATAAACCAACCAAGTTAGCTGTTGTGGCTATGGGTTATGGCGATGGTTATCCTCGGCACGCTAAAGAGGGGACCCCCGTTATAATTGGCAAGCAGCGTTATGGTATTGTCGGTAGTGTAGCAATGGATATGATTAGTGTAGATATAGGCACTAATGAGCATAATATTAAAGTTGGCGACAGGGTTACTATGTGGGGCCCTGAGCTACCAGTTGAAGAAATAGCACTATGCGCTGATACTATCCCCTACGAGCTATTATGTAATATTACACCGCGCGTAAGTTATGAGTATCAGCGTTGACACAGCTATAAAGCTGTATTTACTCTTTTATAAAGTAAATATCGCTAAAGCCCATACGGGCAAATTCTTGGTCGCGAAAGTTACGAACAGAGGCAGACCCTTTTGAGGTCATTTCTATTTGCTGTACCATGCTTAAGTAATTAGTCAGATCAATACCTTCAGCGGCAGCAATTGCTTGATACATGTCGTGGTATTTATCTTTAGCGAAATTAATCTCGCGCGGTTCGTTTTTATATTTGTAGGTTATTCTACGTGCCATATTAAGCTCATTTCAATTGAGTGTTGCAGCGATTTTACACTGTATTTAATAACGGCTCTAGCATTGAATGACTTGTTGTAATCGGTAATTAAAATAAAGAGTCGAAAATGAAATTATCAGTAGAGATCAGTAAATACCCACTTCACCAAGACTATATCCCGTTTATACAAGGGTTTATTGACAGATTAAACGAATACGATGATTTAAAAGTGATTACTAACACGTTATCAACGCAAATTTTTGGTGATTACGATTTAGTAATGCAGGTATTAAATACCGAAATTAAGCGCTCATATGAAGAATTTGGTAAAGCTATTTTTGTATGTAAGTTTCTCTCTGGCGACTTATCGCCTGAATAGCCTATAATACCAACCTGCATAAATCGTTGATCAATTTAACGAATTAAATTGCACTATAACGTCGTTAAAAATTTTTATTTAGAACAACTAGATACAAAAATTTTTGCCTAGTTCTAGCGTAATTTTCTTAACGTTAAATAGACCCCGTATATAAGCAGGTTGGTATAACAATCGGCACAACTAAACGGTAACTGCATAATATGGACTTTTTAACACAAACCTTAAGTGGTTTTACAGCAATGTCGCATTGGGAGTATATTGCGGTAGGGTTGTCGATGGCTTATTTATTATTAGCAATAAAAGAAAGCTTATGGTGTTGGCCGGCGGCGTTTTTTAGTACGCTCATTTATACAATAATGTACTGGAATGGTGCATTACTTATGGAGTCATTACTTAATTTTTATTATATGTATATGGCTGTATTTGGATGGGTTGTATGGCGTAAAGGCAAAGCTGCAAATTTAAATATTACATCGTGGTCGATGAATCGCCATGCTGTTTTAATTAGTTTAACAACTATAGCTGCAATAGCTATTGGTTACGTTATGCAAAACTATACTCATGCTGATTTTGCTTATCTTGATAGCTTTACAACGTGTTTTGCAGTAGTAACTACTTACTTAGTTGCTAAAAAAGTCCTCGAAAACTGGCTGTACTGGATTGTTATAGATGCAGCTTCTATGTATTTATATTACGAAAAAGGCTATTACCCAACGCTAGCACTCTTTATATTTTATACCATTATGGCAGCGTGGGGCTTTAAAACCTGGTACGAAGAGTACGAACAAAGCCAAGCTAAGCCTCTAGCACAGCTTTAATCAATGATTGCCCATACTCAGTTAGTAAAAATGTGTAGTGCGTTTATAGAGCCTACAAGCATTGTTTCAAGCGAGCGATTACTTAATGGCTTTAGTAACGATAATTTTTTAATACGTACCGAGCAACAAGGGTATTTATTAAAATGTTATAAAAGTCATTGGCCAAATATTGGCCTTGAAGCGCAGCGCTTTTTAAGTGACTTTAATATATGTCCAGCGCCTATTTGGCTTGATAAAGAAAACGGTCGTGCGGTATTTAATTATATTGAAGGCGAGAGCGCGCAATCGGATATAACGCTTAGCTTTATTAATAAACTTGCTCAAGTGCACAATTACAAAGTGTCTACCGCGCCAATGGATATAGCTAAAGAGCTTCATTTTTATCAAAACACCGGCGTATATACGCAATATAAACTTCAAATAGAGCAGGCACTCAAAGCAGTTACAGCTATGTCATTTAATGCAGGTTTTTGTCATAACGACTTAGTAAAAGACAACATTATTGTAAATGTTTCAGGTATGTATTTAATTGATTTTGAATACGCACAAACTAACGATGTGTATTTTGATTTGGCAGCCCTTGCAGTGAGCTTTAATTTTAATGAGAGCAGTGAAAGTGCATTGTTAAATAACTATAAAAATAGCATCGATAAAACAAAAACGTTTGATCTTTCAATAGATAAGCTGAATTACTATAAGCTGTTTTTTTTAGTGTTATGTATTGGCTGGTACGAAGAGCGCGGCATAACTAATAAATCTGTAATGTTACGCGCGCAGCTAACTAAACTCGTTAATAATACTTTTTATAGATGTTAAAGGCCACCAAAGCGCTCGGCTAGCTCTTTGTATTTAGTTACTTCGGCTGTATCAAATTGTGGTTCGCCATTTTCATCTTCTGATTTAGCA
>NZ_DRGM01000136.1 GCF_011050055.1 Pseudoalteromonas prydzensis
GATCATGTTTTTAATAAAATTGGTATTAAATGAAGGAGAACTTGCATGGAGTTAATCATCATCAGTGGCCGCTCTGGCTCAGGTAAATCTGTTGCCCTGCGCGTAGTCGAAGATCTTGGCTATTATTGTGTTGATAATATCCCTGTCAACTTATTACCTTCATTAGTACGTAGTGTTTCTGATAATTACGACAAAATTGCAGTCAGCATAGATGTGCGTAATTTACCCAAGGAACAAGAAGAATTTAACGATATTCTTGAATATTTGCCAGGCTTTGCAAATCCGACATTATTTTATTTAGACAGTGACGATCAAACGCTGATCAAGCGCTTTTCTGAAACCCGTCGCTTACACCCATTATCTTTGGATTCTTTGCCGCTTGATTTAGCCATCAAACAAGAAAAAGTATTACTTGATGTATTAACGACCCGTGCCGACTTTATACTGGATACCACCGACCTCAGCGTCCACCAGCTTGCAGAGTCAATCCGTGAAAAAATTCTAGGTAAAAAAGACAAAAAACTAATTATCACCTTTGAATCATTTGGTTTTAAGCATGGCATTCCAAAAGAAGCCGATTACGTATTTGATGCGCGGTTTTTACCAAACCCACATTGGGAGCCTGAGTTAAAGCCACTTACAGGCCTTGATCAGCCAGTAAAAGATTATTTAGCCAGTCACAGTATCGTGCAAAAATTCACTTGGCAGATCCAAACCTTTGTACAAACGTGGTTACCGCACTTAGAGCGTAATAACCGTAGTTACCTCACGATTGCAATTGGCTGTACCGGTGGCCAACATCGCTCCGTTTATTTAGCCCAAACCATTGGTGAAAGCTTTTCAATGAGCCACAGCAATGTAAAAATTCGCCACCGCGAGCAAGAATAACAACTCTCGTTTACAGTAAGGAATATTGATGCGCTTAGAAGATACATTTTTGATAAAAAACAAACTTGGATTACATGCTCGCGCAGCCACTGTATTAGCACAATTAGCCGTGCAGTTTGATGCCAGTATCACGCTTTATCAAGATGATAAACAAGCCGCTGGCGATAGCGTACTGGGCCTAATGTTATTAGAAAGCAGCCAAGGCAAAGAAGTTAAAGTAGTGTGTGAAGGTCCAGACGCAGAGCCCGCTCTTGCTGCTATTGGTGCACTAATCGAACAACGCTTTAACGAACAAGAATAGCTCGTAGTCAGTACCACTAAATTGCGTTAAACTGAATAAGCTGATCTAAGCTATCAGCCTAGTTAGTTATCAAAATCTACCCCACCCATTAAATTGTATTAATTATTTAAGGACGCCAATGCCAGAAGCTTTTGAACAAGATTACCCACTACAACAACTAAAACAAGTGACCAAGTCACTTAACAGTGGTCAATTTGTTCAAGTCAGGCGTATGTTGGCAAAAACGGCTCCGTGTGACACTGCGTTACTACTGGAATCATCTCCGCATAAAATTCGTACCTTACTATGGCAGCTCGTCGATCCAGATGTACAAGGTGACGTACTCGAAGAGCTTTCTGAAGATGTTCGCTTAGGGATCATTGCCCAAATGGAACCGGAGCACATTGCTGCGGCGACCGAGGACATGAGCCACGATGATTTAGGGGAAGTATTACGTAGCTTACCTGACACCGTCTACCAAGACGTTGTCAGTGCCATGGACAGTCAAGACCGCGAGCGTGCAACCCAAGCACTCTCTTATCAAGAGCGCTCTGCTGGCGCGCTGATGAATACCGATACGGTAACCATCCGCCCAGATGTTACCATTGACGTGGTGCTGCGCTACTTGCGTTTACGCGGCGAACTACCAGAGGGTACCGATGACCTTTATGTGGTTGATAAACATAACTGCTTTTTAGGCGCAATGTCGCTCACCACCTTACTCACCAACTCGCCAGATAAAATTATTCGCGAATTAATGGATGAAGATTGTGAATCAATCCCTATTTCGATGGATGAGAGTGAAGTCGCGCAATTATTCGAACGCCATAACTGGATATCTGCCCCGGTTGTCGATGATAACGATCATCTGCTAGGTCGGATCACCATCGATGATATCGTTGACGTTATCCGTGAAGATGCAGAGCACAGCTTATTAAGCTTAGCAGGTCTTGATGATGAAGAAGATACCTTTGCACCGGTATTAAAAAGCTCCAAAAAACGCTCTATTTGGCTTGGTGTTAACTTATTAACCGCGTTGCTCGCTGCAATTGTGGCAAGTTTCTTTGAAAATACCTTAGCGATTCTACCTATTCTTGCGGTCCTCAATGGTATCGTGCCATCGATGGGTGGTGTAGCAGGTAGCCAAACATTAACACTAGTAATACGTGGTATTGCGGTAGGTCATATAAACCAAACTAACCAACACTTTTTACTAATAAAAGAGCTGGCGATCGGCGCTATAAATGGCATGGTATGGTCAATTTTAATTGCCGGTGTTGTTGCACTGTGGCAATGGGACTTTAAACTCGGCGGCGTACTCGCTTTTGCAATGTTTATGAATTTAGTCGCCGCAGGTGTCGCCGGCGCAAGTATCCCACTGATCTTGAAGAAAATGAAAATTGACCCCGCGTTAGCTGGCAGCGTAGTACTTACCACCATCACAGATATTGTTGGCATATTCGCCTTCCTCGGCACCGCCACCTGGTTGTTAGTGTAGATAGGAATAGAGGCCTAGGTTCTAGGTTCTAGGTTCTAGGTTCTAGGTTCTAGCACGTAGAAAATGGCTTTAGCCATGAATGGTATAAATTTGCGCGGTATAAAGCCGCGCCTACGCAAACGCAAACCCCAACACCAATACTAAACCCGTAGGCGGAATTACTTGACCACAGCACCTCGCGCAGCTCTTAGCATTTAATCTTGATTAACTATTGGTTGGAATATTCTTCGGTGGGATTGTAAGTGCATGTTCTTAATGAAAATAACAACATACACTTATAATTTTGATATATAACATCCTAGCAAAATCCTTCTAGTATTTGATATTTATATACTCTGATATTTAAAGCCCATTCCTTGCTGTTTTTACCTCGCTCTTTGATGCGCTATTCATTAGCTCCTTCCATTGTTGTGCCGTCCAAAGTGGCTTTGCGCTTTTTACGATCCCTTGTTGGTTTTTCCTTAATACGTTATCCATAATGTTACTCCTTGCCATCTATTGGCTGTTCATCCTTGTTATATTTAATACTGTGACTCTAACGACGTGCGATTATATAAATTGCATGTATTAGACCAGGAATATACCCTAATAATGTTAACAAAATATTAATCCAAAACTGAGCACCTAAACCAACTTGTAAAAATACACCAAGTGGTGGAATAAGCACTGAAAATATAATTCGTATTAAATCCATGACTATCACTCCCTGAAATTTGTATAAGAAAGCCCAGTATAACTGGGCATTCGTGGCTTATAGATTATTCAGCTACAATAGTTAAGTTATCAACTACATCGCGAACATCTTCAGCATTTTTAGCAATTTTCACCGCGAGCTGTTTTTCAGCATCAGAACCAACAGTACCACTTAGCTTTACCACACCTTTATCGGTATCTACGTCAATATCGGTACCACCAACTTCAGAATTGAACAAGAATCGAGTCGTGATAACAGTAGTAATTTTAGCGTCAGTTAAGCCACTTTCAGTACTATCAGACTTCATTTTCTTGTTTTTTGTATCTGCATTTTTAACGACCGTTAGCTCGTTATCAACACTAGTTACGCCATCGAGGCTTAATACAAGCTCTTCAGCTAGCTCTTTATCTAAATCGCTATCAACTTTACCGGTAAGCACTACCTTGCCATTTTTTACATCAGTGTTAATGTCAAAGTTGTTTAGATTTGTGTTCATTAGAAGAACTGTTTCTGCCTTACCATCAATCCAAGCATCTTTACTTTCATTTTCCCAGCTACTTGCTTGAGCACCCATTGCCGTAGTAGCAAGAACTAACGCTGCAACCATAGATTTGTTAAATGTTTTCATAATCTTTCTCCTTTTGATTAAAGACAGTATAGTTAATGCGAACATCAGACCAACTTTTAAACCATTTAAAATCAAAAGGTTAAAATTAATTATATATAAAACCAGTTGTAGTCTTGGTAATTATTTACAGACTGATCGGTAATTTATGCTGGTCGTTGCAAAATTAACCATTTAATAGCATTATTCGTTAATCTGTCGTTAATATAACAAACACAGCTAACGAAAATAAAATTAATACATTGATTATTAAGGAAATTAATAATGGCCTAAGCTTTGCTTTAACTATTGCAGTACTGAGTAATCGTAAAATACACCAACTACATCACTTACAAGGAATACACCATGACTGTAAAACTAGAAGATCGCCCAATTGAGCAAGTCCGTGAACAAGTTATTGATCAATTAATTTATAACTACAGTCATGCAGTTATTTCAGCCGAGGCTTTTGAGCGTCGCTTAGACCAAGCGATGGAAGCGCAAGATAACCAAAGCTTAATTGATTTGGTCAGTGATCTTGAACTAACTGCAGATAGTAGTTACCAGTGGGAAAAACGTGCGCAATTTAGCCCAAACTATAGTAATAAGAGCAGCGATGAAACATTACATCTACGTAGTATCTTGGGATCAAACGAGCGCAGTGGGCAATGGGTAGTGCCAAAAGAAATTCACCTTACTAACTTACTTGGTGCTATTGAACTTGATTTTACTGATGCTATATTCCAACATCAAAATATCACCCTCCATGTTAATTGCTTGCTTGGCAGTGATCAAATTTACGTACCAGAGCACGTTAATGTCGTATCAAAACTATTCAGTATTATTGGCAGTGTTGAAAACACATCAGTGTCGCTAAATAAGCAGCAAGGGCCAACAATAACCATTGAAGGCAAAGTTGTATTAGGTTCAGTAGAAATTAAAATCAAGCGTACCATTAAGGAAAAGTTTGTCTCCTTCGCCAACAGCCTAAAAACCAGCTGGCAAGAGATGAATAAACATTAATGATAAAACAAAGTCAAAGCTTAGCACCCATAGGCGTTAAGCTTGCTGACGCACAAACTAATGTCATAAATCATTATTACGCTCATTGGGAATGTCACTTAAATACTCAACAAACTCAATTTCAAACCCAGCTGGGTCAATAAAATACACATTTTTTCGAAATGGGTTTTCCGCGCCTGGCTTATCAATACTGTAGCCAGCACTTTCTAAACGCGAAATGACCGCTGCAATATTATTGGTAACATAAGCAAAATGCGCCAAACCAATTTGATGCCCAGTTAAATCACGATTGCGTTGTTCACCATTATCACTCAATGCTAAATACTGATAGTCATCGCCAAAGTGTAACCATTTTCGTGGTTTACCATGCCATGAGCCTTCCCCCTGGCTTCTTATCGACCAGTGCGGGAAAGCCGCCTTATAAAAGTGCAACATAGCTTCAACATCATCAACTACCAAGTTCACGTGCTCTAAATACATAACAAAATTCCTTTATTTGAGTAATTAAAAGCACAATAAAACCTCAAGCAAAGTTGAGGTAAAGTGTTTTTTATAAAAAATTAACACACCGATGCAAGCCACGTAGGAAATGGCTTTAGCCATGAATTTTTAAACCGCGCGACATAAACCCGCACCTATAAACATTTTGCACAAAGAGAAAACAATGAGGGTAAATGAGAAACCAAAAAATTAATATTTTATTTTTTTCAGGCTAAAGCCCGACCTACAAAAGCATATCCCCTAGAGCATCTTTAACCTTTCCCGCTGATGCGCGGCATAAAGCCGCGCCTACGTAACCCCAAACACCCATGCTAACCCCGTAGGCGCGAGTTTACCCCGCGCAGCTTATGACTTACGGCTTATCGCTTAAAGCTTCAATCAGCTTCCCGCTACTTGCATTTGTTCTATCAATACCGAACCGGTTTGAATACCACCGCGGCGCTCTATGTCGCCCCCGATGCCGCTAATACCTTTAAACATATCTTGCAGTTTGCCAGCAATGGTAATTTCGCTTACAGGATATTGTATTTCGCCATTCTCAACCCAAAAACCAGCGGCACCGCGGGAATAATCACCCGTTACGGTATTAACCCCTTGACCCATTAATTCAGTAACTAATAAACCCGTGCCCATTGTTTTGAGTAAAGCAGACAAATCGGCATGAGTTTGTGCAACTAACCAGTTATGAATACCACCAGCATGGCCGGTTGGCATCATATTCATTTTACGCGCTGCGTAGCTCGCTAATAAATATGTTTGTAGCTCGCCGCCTTGAATGATTTCGCGGTCGATGGTTTTCACCCCTTCACTGTCAAATGGTGACGACGCTAAACCTTTTAAAATATGCGGGCGCTCTGCAATATTAACGCAGTCATTGAACACTTGCGTGCCAAGGCTATCCAGCAAAAAGCTCGATTTACGATACAGCGCACCACCACCTATTGCAGACACCAAGTGACCAAACAAGGAATTAGCTATATCAGCGCGAAAAACAACAGGCACTTTCATAGTACCTAACTTTTGGCTATTAAGCTTAGCAAGGGTTTCGCTTGCCGCTTCGAGGCCAACCGCTGCCGCGTCTTTTAAGCCGGCTTGATCACGCGCCACCGTGTAGGCTGAGTCTCGCTGCATTTGCTCGCCATCTTTACCAATCACCATAGTGCTAATACTGTGGCGCGTGCGCGGGTAGCCGGTAATTAAACCATGGCTATTACCATACACGCGTAAACCTTGATGCGATGAAAAACTTGCGCCGTCTGAATTTACAATGCGTGGATCAGCGTTAAGCGCTGCTTGCTCCGCCGCATGACACAACTCAATACCTTGTTCAGGACTAACATCCCAGGGGTGATATAAATCTAAATCAAGCGGGGCAAACTCAAGTAGGTCTTTATCGGCGACGCCATTATGTGGATCATCTGAAGTAAATTTGGCAATATCAATGGCCTTTTCAACCACTGTGCGTAATGTTTTCGGATTTAGATCAGCCGTTGATGCTGAGCCTTTATGATTACCAACATAGACGCTGATCCCTAAACCACCATCTTGGTTAAATTCGATTGTTTCGACTTCTCCCATGCGAGTACTGACAGATAAACCTGAGGTGCTCGACATAGCCGCTTCAGCGCCCGTAGCGCCGAGTTTTTTAGCGTGTTCTAAAACTTCTGCAACGGCATCTTTAATTTGAGAAATTTGAGTGTAAATAGGATCTTGCTGTTGGCTTTTCATCTTTTTAGTCCTGAGCTTGGAGCGTTTTGCGGGCGCAATCATAATACTTAAATGCTAACACACTCACTGCATTGCATCAGCTAATATTAATCATTAATTAAATGGCGTATAATGACTGCAGTTAACGTTATCATATGAGTACCCCATGGCGAAGAAAAAAGGCAAGCCTGCTGAAATTGAAGAAGAAATTATCTATATATCAAAAAGTGAGCTAAAGCGCGAAGCGCAAGAGTTTCATCAGTTAGGTGCTGAAATTGCCAAAATGGGGAAAAAACAGCGTGAACGCTTACCCTTAAATGACGATTTAAAAGCGGCAATGGTTGTTGCTGACAAAATCAGTAACAAAAGTGATGCATATCGCCGTCACTTAAATTACATCGCAAAAACATTGCGAACTGTGGAAAATATCGAAGAGATCAACGCTATTATCGACATTATGCTTAATAAAAATAATCAAGCTGAAGTGATGATTAAAAAGATTGAGCAACTGCGTGATGATTTAATTGCCCAAGGTGATGATTTGGTAAACCAAACCGTAGAGCAACACCCGGCCATTGATCGTCAAAAATTACGACAATTAATTCGTAATGCTGCAAAAGAAGTGAAAATTGAAAAGCCAGCTAAAGGCTACAAAGAGCTATTTCAATACCTTAAAGAAAGCATCATGCGCTAAACTACATTTAATGTGAGCCTATATACAGTCTGGATATCAACACTCGCTATTTATAGGCAGTTACCGTTTATTGCTGAGTAACCTCTTCAACGTGCCCTCAGCATTAACCTTAACCGCCGACGTAGGAAATGGCTTTAGCCATGAATTTTATAAACCGCGCCTACGCAAATTCAAACACCAATGCCCCCCGTAGGCGCGAGTTTACCTCGCGCAATTTTAAATTCACCACAGAGAACACCGAGGCTAACTTTAACCTATTACCTAGCTCCTAGAACCTAGTCACTTCCCTAGCAGCTCTATTCTCTACCTACAATTGCTAACGGTTTGGCGCTTTGCCATGCACCACGGGTAAAATCGGGAATATCAATTGACGCACTACGATTACTCACTGACTGTGCTGACAACGGCGATATCACAGACCAAGCGGCGCCATCGTATACATCCTGATCGAGCGCTTCACCATTGCGCAGGCAATAAATCATCCGCCAAAACATTAAGAAGTCCATACCACCGTGACCGCCATTACGCTGTGCTTCTTCGCCCATTTTCAGCCACAGAGGATGATCATATTTTTTATACCAATCAGCCATTTCGTAATCCCACTCATGAAAACTTTTAGAACCGCCATCTTCTAATGCGATACGATTTGGAAAACCGGCAAACACACCATTGGTGCCTTGAATTAAATTATGACGCGAGTATGGACGTGGCGTGGTGGTATCATGTTGAACCATAATACTACGCCCTTTTACTGTTTTAATTAGAGTCGTATTCATATCACCAGCAATATAATTAAGCTGATTACGTTGATGATCGGCTGGGAATTCTTTCTTTGCATAAGCACTACGACCCAATGCCGGTGAGCTCATCGAGGTTAAAAAGTCAAAGCGGTCGCCACGGTTAATATTCATATATTGCGACACAGGGCCTAAGCCATGAGTAGGATACAAGTTACCGTTTCGTTTAGCATGCCAAGCAGTGCGCCACGATCCCGTTTTATGTTCAACCTCTTTCATTTGCCAGCGTAATTCATGAATATACGCTGCCTCGCCGTGTAACAGTTCACCAAACACGCCTTGGCGAACCATATTCAATACCATCAGCTCATCGCGCCCATAATTGACGTTTTCCATCATCATACAGTTCTTTTGAGTACGCTCTGCGGTATCAACAATTTGCCACATTTCTTCAACCGTTAGAGCTAACGGTACTTCAACAAAAGCATGCTTACCACTGTTCATGGTATCTATCGCCATTGGCGCATGCCATGCCCACGGAGTCGAGATGATTACAATATCGATATCATCACGATTAAGCATTGCTTGGTAAGCGTTATCTGAGCCCGTATACAGTGCAGGCTTTGCTAGCCCTTTATCGGTTAGGTATTTTGCAGATTGTTCTAATACTTCATTGTGAGTGTCACAAATCGCTTTTATTTCAGTACCAGCAATATGACTCATACGTTTTACATGGCCAAAGCCTCGCTGGCCAACACCAATAAAACCAACCCGTACGACATCCATTTTTGGTGCAATCAGGCCAATTACCGATTGCCCTTGTTGCGCAGGAGCAATAGCACTGCCATTAGCGCCACTTGCACAGCCTGCAACCACACTAGCCGCAGCCGCTGCACTGGCGGCTTTTAAAAAATCTCGACGATTAAACTGCTTCATTCTTATTATCCTTGGATTTACTTAACCTCAACTTACCTAAAGCAGAGGATCAGGTAAAGTAGATAAGGATAGATAACATAGGAAAAGCAGGGGTTAGCATTAACCTTAACCGCCGACGTAGGAAATGGCTTTAGCCATGAATTTTATAAACCGCGCGGCATAAAGCCGCGCCTACGCTTTAAAACATAGGTACTAGGTTATAGGCTCTAGGTCCTAGTAACTTCCCTAGCTCCTAGCGCCTTTTACCTTTTACCTTTTACCTTTTACCTTTTACCTTTTACCTTTAACCTTTATTACACATCTCTTAAAATGGCTTTCAGTGTGCTCTTTTTGGCAAGAATATCACGATATAAAGCAAACTGATTTTGCGCACGCTCTAAGTTATGATTGGCATGCTTAATTGAAAAGTAATGATCGCCATCAATGTAATCAGTTAAAAAACGTAGGCCAATCATAAAGGTCATTACTTTAGTGCCTAACCAAAAGCTTTGTTTTTCTTGCTCGGTGATTAAGTCCTTCAAAGGCTCAACATAGCCTTTAACCACGGCCGCAAAGATTTCTTCGCGAACACCTACATTGTCTAAATTGGTTGAGTCTTCTTGTTCTGGCGAGCAGAAAGTCCGTACCATATCACCAAAATCATATAACCAATAACCGGGCATACAAGTGTCTAAATCAATCACCGCTTTGGCATCATGTGACTTATTGCAGAACAACATATTATTGATTTTAGTATCATTATGGCAAGGTCTAACGGGTACGTTGCCTGTTAACAATTTAAGCTCATCAATGAGTCCAAACTGTGCAAAGCAAAAATCGACTTCAGCTTGGCAACTTGCTAAACGCTTAACCGGATCGCTTGCAACCACTGCTTTGAGTTTTTCAGCACGCATCGCCAAATTATGAAAATCAGGTATGACATGATGCAATTGCTTGGCATCAAAATCTTCCAAGGCAACAGCAAATTGACCAAATGCATTGGCCGCAGTTTGTGCCTGTGAAGTATTTAACACGACATCTTCACTATAACTGCCGCCAATAAATTCGAGAGCACGCCAAACACCGTCATCACAATCAACTAAATAGTTATTTTCAACAGTAGGAACATGACGAATAATCGCTAAATCATAATCACCCGACTGGTGCTTTTTAGTTAAATGACGCTCGATTAAGCGAGCATTTTTTACCAGCATATCAGGCTCAGGAAAAACCTCAGTATTTAGCTTTTGCACTACTAATGATTTTTTTGGTGTCGTTAACAACATAGTGGTATTGATATGACCACTACCAATTGGTTTCATACTGACTTTTTCATTGCCAAGGCCAAAACTTTGGGACAAGTAAACCGCAATGGAATTTGACTTCATACTTACTTCGCTATTGTTGTGCCTGGGAAAAGGCAAGATCGGGGCTAGTTCATCCGTGACGTAATTCATATAATTTACCTGTAACATCCTGTAATTCTGACTTATAGGTCACTCCATACCACGACTCTTTTGCGGTATATATAGTGACTATTTGTTGATTAGATGTGATCGCTTGTTGAATTTGATCCGGTAAATAATACTCCATTCTGACACCGTTGTCATACTTTTGCAGAAACTCAGCAAAGCCTGTTTCTAAGCGATCAAAAAATGTTGGCGTAATGGCCCAAAAACTCATTGATCCCAACGCATCCGCGGCAATTTGCTCACGAATTCCTTGCGGATTATCACCCATTATTTGACCGTTCTCGTTCTGAATATTTAAATACTCAACAACATCAACTAATTGGTTATTTTTAACCTGGCATACGCCCCTATTCACGCCCCCTTGATCTGACAAAGTATCAATAATTGGATAACCCACCATAGCCCAACTGCTTAGGGTTTTAAAATGTTCAGCAAGTAATAAAAATGACGACGCGCCATAATAATCATCCGCTGTGATAACTATCGCAGGATTATGAACATGATCTTTAGCGCACAATAAAGCATGTCCGGTGCCCCAAGGTTTTGCTCGTTGTTGTGCAAGTAATTGAAATTGTTCTGGCACTAAATCAATGCGTTGTTCAACCAACACAACATCTATACCCGTTGGTAAGCGCGGTAAAATCACTTGCTCAATCTCGCTGCGCACAGCCTGATTGATCACTAATACCACTTGAGTTACTCCTGCCGCAACAGCATCTGCAATACTGAGCTCCATTATGGTACAACCAAGGCCAGTAATTTCAGCGATTTGTTTATTGCCACCAAAGCGAGTACCTAAGCCCCCCGCGAGGACCACTAAGCTTAGATGATGTTTTTTCATTTTTAACCCACTTTTACTACTAATAAATCAGAGTTTACCAGTTTCAACCGCCAGATCTAGCTATAGGAACTAGGTTTTAGGGGATAGGTTCTAGCCTAGCACCTAGTCACTTCCCTAGCATCCGTACCTTTTTTAACCTTTCGCGGCTAAAGTCGGCTCCTACAAGGGAATTGTACGTAGGAAATGGCTTTAGCCATGAATTTTAAACCGCGTGGCGTAAAGCCCCGCCTACTTCTAGCACCTAGATACCTAGAACCTAGCCCCTTTCTCTTTAACCTTTTACTTCCCTCAAAACAAAAACGGTGGCCTGAGCCACCGTTTAATCAGCAAACTAATAAAAATTAATTACCAAATTTTTACGCGTTCAGCTGGTTTGATATACATTTTGTCGCCTTCTTTAACGTCAAATGCTTGATAAAACTCAGGCATATTCGACAAGATACCGATCACGCGGTAATGGCTTGGTGAATGAGGGTCTGTCATTAGGCGGTTACGTAGTTCTTCGTCACGGTATTTACGACGCCAAATTTGCGACCAACCCATAAAGAAGCGTTGCTCCCCCGTATAACCATCAATCACTGGCGCTTTATCACCGCCAAGCGATAACTGATAAGCAGTAAAAGCAACCGTTAAGCCACCTAAATCGCCAATATTTTCACCTAAGGTCAATTGACCGTTAACGCTAGCATCTGCAAACGGTTGGTACTCGTTATACTGTGCAACTAACTGGCCGGTACGTGCTTCAAACTGTTTAAGGTCTGACTCGCTCCACCAATCACGTAAATTACCATCACCATCATACTTCGCACCTTGATCATCAAAACCATGGCCTAACTCGTGACCAATTACCGCACCAATTGCACCGTAGTTAACCGCATCATCCGCTTCTAAGTTAAAAAATGGTGGTTGCAAAATGGCCGCTGGAAATACAATTTCGTTATTCACAGGATTGTAGTAAGCATTCACTGTTTGTGGTGTCATATGCCATTCTGAGCGATCAACTGGCTTGCTTAGCTTGTCAATCATATCCGCATAAGCCCACTCACTATGACGAATATAGTTACCAACTAGTTCATCAGGATTAATGTTCAGCTGTGAATAGTCTTTCCAGTTATCTGGGTAGCCAATTTTTGGGGTAAATTTGTCGAGTTTTTCTTTCGCAGCGAGCTTGGTTTCTGGGCTCATCCACTCTAGGTTTTCAATCGCAACGCCGTAGCCTTTGATCACGTTATCAACTAACTCTTCCATGCGCGCTTTAGCTTCTGGTGGGAAGTTTTCTTTAACGTATACCTTACCTAAAATTTCACCCAACACTTCATTAGAGGCATCTACAGCTTGCTTCCAAAGTGGAGTTTGCTCTTTTACACCGCGTAATGTAGTGCTGTAAAAGTTAAAGTTTAAATCAACCAACTCTTTATCTAATACACCGGCATAATTGCTGACTAAGTGAAATTTTAAGTACTGTTGCCACGTTGCTAAATCTGTCGCTTTATAAATATCGGCAAATTTTTCAAAGTAGCTAGGCTGACTAACAATAATATCTTGTACGTTTACACCAGACGCTTTGAAGTATTCTACAAGATCAAACTCACCGGTTAGCTTACTCGCATCACTCACGCTCATCTTATTATAAGACTTTGTCGCATCGCGGCTTTCAACACGCGTCCACTGCGCATCTGCAATACTGGTTTCAAGTGCAATAATTGCTTTTGCGGCTGCATCGGCCTTTTCTACGCCAGCGCGCTTTAAAACGTCAGCAATGTATACTTGGTATGCGGCACGAATTTTAGTGAACTTCTCGTCGTCTTTTAAATAATAATCACGATCCGGTAAGCCAAGGCCTGATTGATACGCATATAATGCATTTTCACTTGAGTTTTTAGCATCGTTATTTACATACCAACCAAATGGCACTGCACCGCCTTGCATGCGAATTTTCGCCATCAGCGCCACTAAATCAGACTTGTTTTCTACGTCATCAATTGCCGCTAAAGGCGCATTCAGCGGTGTAATACCTAACTCATTACGTTTTGCTTCATTCATGTAGCTTTTGAAAAACGCACCAAGTTTATATTCATCAGTGCCAGCTTTAACCGCTGTATTCGCAGCCGCTTTTTCAAGCACTGTTTTCATCGCTGCTTGCGAATCATCATATAACTGTGAGAACGAACCGTAATTTGATTTATCGCCTGGGATTTCAGTGGTAGCCAACCATTGGCCATTTACGTGATAGTAAAAGTCATCCTGTGCACGGACCGACTTGTCTATATTAGCCAATTCAATGCCTGAACTGAGCTGCTCTACTGATGCGCTAGTAGCAACCGTTTCCGGCGCTTTAGCTTGTTCTTGTTGTTCACCACAACCAACTAGGCCCAGCGCAAGCGCAATACTTGCTGCAGTGAGTGATATTTTTTTCATGGGAGTCCCGTAAATCATTATTGTTGAGCATACAAACCCTTCTAGCAGCTTAATAATAAGCTGCTCGCTTATCCCATCATAAACCTCATCGCAGCAACAATAAAATTGAATATGTAACAATTCGTATCAAAACACTAAAATCGTTATCTATTATCCAGCCAGGCATAACCCCCTTTACTTAAATCTCACCACTAACTCGTGCAGTGCCTCAGATACTGTTTTTAGTAATGAAATAGCAGCAGCAGTATCTTTTGCATCCGTAAAACTGTGGTTAGCTAACTCTGAAATACGTAGAATTTGCTGATTCACATCTTCAGCAACATGTGACTGCTGTTCAACAGCCGTTGCCATTTGGGTCGACATACCGGCAATTTCACTTACCGCTTCAGATACACCTTTAAGCATTTCGCTACTTTGCAGCACTTGAGTCAAACCATGCTCGGCATTTTTACCACCTTTTTCGGCAACATCCACCGCACGCGTTGCCCGTGTTGTTAACTCATTCACTATGTCATAAATATCTTTAGTTGAGTCTTGAGTACGTTTAGCTAAATTACGAACCTCATCGGCCACCACCGCAAAACCACGTCCCTGCTCACCAGCACGTGCCGCTTCAATGGCAGCATTCAGTGCTAATAAATTTGTTTGCTCAGCAATTTGCTCAATCATTTGTGCTGCTTCAGCAATATTTTTAGTTTGCTCAGACACACGCTGTACCGACTCGCTTATTTCTACAACTGTGTCGCGTAGCTGTTCAATAGCTTGCTGTGTGGCATTGGCAATTTGCCCGCCTCTAATAGTCAACTCGTTAGCAATATCGGCATGCGATGCAGTATCAGCAACATGTTTAGCCACATCAGCAATAGTTGTAGCCATTTGATTCATGGCCGCTGCGGCTTGCATAGTTTCGTTTTGCTGTTGCTCAATTTTATCAAGCATGGTTTTAGTTAAGCGCTCGCCAATATCAGACTGCTGCGACACATTCTTAGACTCATTTTCAATACGGGTGATCACCGCCCCTAAGTGCGCTTGCTGACTTTTGATTGCCACTTTTAAATAGCCTAAGTCACCCGTATCATCGGTATAGCTGCTAACCGCCAGCGAATGAGAAAACGCGCCAGATAACATTTCATTAAGTGCATGCACCAAGCGTTTTTTAGCTATTTGCCCCCATATTGCATAACTTAATGTCGCAGCAATAAATAGCAATAACGCGGCATTTTGCCAGCCCATCGCAAATAACAACAGCGCTATAATAGCGGCAATAATTAAGGCAATATTCTCTACTGCAATAGGCAAGCTTAGCTGTTTATTATTTACTATATTTTTATATAATGCGTCAGCCCGTTTTACATCAACTCGACTAGGGCATGAGCGTACTGACTCATAACCAGTCACTTTACCGCGCTCAGTCACAGGGGTGACATAAGCATCAACCCAATAAAAATCGCCATTTTTACAACGGTTTTTAACTAAGCCCATCCAAGGTTTGCCCGCCTTTAAATGCTCCCACATCACTTTATAAGCAAGAGAAGGCATGTCTGGATGCCGCACAATATTATGTGGTTGACCAATTAATTGCTCTTTAGTAAAACCACTTATGGCAACAAACTCATCATTGCAATCAACAATTTGACCTTTTAAATCAGTCACAGATATGAGTTTAGAGCCACTAGGAAAAGTTCTTTCTGTCGTAGTGACGGGAAGATTTTCGCGCATATTTATTCCTTAAATTATCAACGCTTAAAATATAGTATAAAAAACACAACACAGCACAGTATCATATAAATACAACACCTTTCGCAGCTAAAGCTGGCTGCCACAGACAAATTGTACCAAACGTAGGAAATGGCTTTAGCCATGAATTTTATAAACCGCGCGGCGTAAAGCCGCGCCTACGCAAATTCAAACACCCATGTTAACCCGTAGGCGCGAGTTTACCTCGCGCAATATTATGTTCACCACAGAGGCGCTTAGCGCTACACCGAGAAATGAAAGGTTAAAGATTGGAGATTATCTAACATCTAAATACAACTTGCGCGGCATAAAGCCCCGTCTACGTAAATCTAAGCACGATCAACACTGCGTTTTTATTTTTTCGATGATTTCTACATTTGCAGCGGGGAAGTTATATTCGTCTAAGTGAGCAATTGCGACCCAAGCGCTTTGTTGGCCTTCGGCGCCATGGGCTTGACCAGTAAAATCCGTGACTAAATGCACATCGAGTTTGACGCACTTATCGCCGTAATCATGCTCAATCACCATCAACTCGCTTGAGCTATTAATTGTTAAGCCAACTTCTTCTTGGAGCTCACGTTTAAGTGCTGCGAATACGGTTTCACCAGCTTCTACTTTGCCGCCCGGAAATTCCCACAAACCACCTTGGTGTTTGTCATCAGGGCGCTTACAGATAAATAGTGTGTTATCTGCTTTGATAACCCCCACCGCTACATGCACAATTTTTTTCGTCATCATATTACCTTTATCAAAACCGCGCGGCATAAAGCCCCGCCTACGCTTTAAAACATAGGTGCTAGGTTTTAGGTTCTAGGTTCTAGGTTCTAGGTTCTAGATCCTAGTCACTTCCCTAGTACCTTTGTCTTCCTAGCACCTTTACCCTTTACCCTTTAACCTTTAACCTTTACCCTTTACCCTTTACCCTTTACCCTTTACCCTTTACCCTTTCACCACATTCCGAAAAGCAAAAAAGCGACGCAAGCGTCGCTTTTTCAGTATTAAAACAGCTTATTTTAACTTACCACAACACTGTTTAAACTTTTGACCTGAGCCGCATGGGCATGGTTCATTACGGCCAACTTTTGGCTCTACACGTGCAGATACAACGGCACCTTGTGGTGTTTCACCGCCTACATGCTCAACTTCTTCATGTTGGTATTCGCGCGGTGCATTTTCGCTCTTACGGTGTTGCTCTTCTACTTTTTCAACATCTTCTTCAGCGCGTACTTGTACTTTACTTAAAATGCTTACTACATCAATTTTAAGGTTTTCAAGCATTTCTGAGAACAGTTCAAACGACTCACGCTTGTACTCTTGCTTCGGATTCTTTTGCGCGTAACCACGTAAATGAATACCTTGGCGTAAATGATCCATTGCCGCAAGGTGATCTTTCCAATGTTGATCTAAGCTTTGTAGCATGATCGCTTTTTCGAACTGACGCAGTACAGAATCACCCACTTGCTGCTCTTTATCTTTGTAAGCTTGCTCAACGGCTTCTTCAATGCGCTCACGTAACTTTTCTTCATAAAGTTTGTTATCGTCAGCTAGCCATTGTGTAATCGGTAGCTCAATTAAGAAGTCTTGCTTTAAACGCTCTTCAAGACCTGGGATATCCCACATTTCAGCTAAACTTTGCGGTGCGATGTATTGGTCGATCATATTACCTAATACGTCACCACGAATAACCGTGATCGTTTCTGAAATATCGCCTTCTTCAAGCAATTCATTACGTTGTGAATACACCACACGACGCTGGTCGTTTGCCACATCATCGTATTCAAGTAATTGTTTACGCACATCAAAGTTACGTGCTTCAACTTTACGTTGCGCGTTTTCAATGGCACGGTTAACCCACGGGTGCTCAATCGCTTCGCCACGTTGCATGCCCAGTTTACGCATCATATTAGTCATGCGTTCACCAGCAAAGATACGCATTAACGCGTCATCCATTGATAGGTAAAAACGGCTTGAACCGGCGTCGCCTTGACGACCCGAACGACCACGTAGCTGATTATCAATACGGCGTGATTCGTGACGCTCAGTACCAATGATATGTAAACCACCAGCGGCAATTACAGCATCATGACGAATTTGCCATGCTTCTTTAATCGCTTTGATTTGCTCGTCAGTTGGGTTTTCAAGTTTTTCAACTTCGCTATTCCAGTTACCGCCTAACACGATATCAGTACCACGACCGGCCATGTTAGTTGCGATGGTTACTGTGCCTGGTAAACCAGCATCGGCAACGATGTCTGCTTCTTGGGCATGGAACTTAGCATTAAGTACGTTGTGCTTGATTTTTTCTTTACGTAAAAATTGCGATAAATATTCAGAGCTTTCGATTGAAATGGTACCCACCAATACTGGTTGGCCGCGCTCTTGGCAATCTTTAATGTCGATTAAAATGGCTTCGTATTTTTCTTCTTGCGTTAAGTACACTAAATCAGCGCGATCTTCACGGATCATCGGCTTATTAGTTGGCATAACAACGGTATCTAGGCCATAAATTGACTGAAACTCAAACGCTTCAGTGTCGGCAGTACCAGTCATACCGGCAAGGGTATCGTAAATACGGAAGTAGTTTTGGAATGTAATTGACGCTAACGTTTGGTTTTCGTTTTGAATTTTTACATTTTCTTTTGCTTCAACAGCTTGGTGTAAACCTTCAGACCAACGACGCCCTTCCATGGTACGGCCAGTGTGTTCATCAACAATGATTACTTCGTTCTCTTTTACAACGTAATCAATGTCTTTTTGATACAGCTTATGGGCACGTAATGCCGCATAAATATGGCTAAGTAGCGTAATACTCGCAGCAGAATAAAGCGAGTCGCCCTCTGCTATCAAACCACGTTCTGTTAATAACTCTTCAACTTTGATTTGGCCGCGTTCAGTTAAATGAACTTGCTTAGCTTTTTCATCAATGGTGAAATCGCCGTCGCCTTCAACACCTTCTTCGTCTTCTTTCTCTTGTAATTCAAGTAAAGGGACAATGGTATTAATTTCAGCATATAACTGTGAGCTGTCTTCAGCAGGGCCGGAAATGATCAGTGGAGTACGGGCTTCATCAATTAAGATTGAGTCAACTTCATCGACTACCGCATAGTAAAGCGGACGTTGTACGCGTTCGTTGATGCTAAACGCCATGTTGTCACGTAGATAATCAAAACCAAATTCGTTATTAGTACCGTAGGTAATATCAGCGGCGTAGGCTTCTTTTTTCTGTTGTGGCATCATACCCGGTACGTTACAGCCAACAGTTAAACCTAAAAATTCAAATAATGGTCGGTTAGTTTCAGCATCACGCTTAGCAAGGTAGTCATTCACAGTAATAACGTGAACACCTTTCCCAGTAATACCGCGTAAGTATGCAGGTAAACTTGCAGTAAGGGTTTTACCCTCACCAGTACGCATCTCTGCGATACGGCCTTGGTGTAACACCATGCCACCTAGTAGCTGTACGTCAAAGTGACGCATGCCATTTACACGCTTTGATGCTTCACGTACCACGGCAAATGCCTCTGGCAGGATATCGTCAAGGCTTTGTCCGCTATCGTAACGTTCTCTAAACTCTGCTGTTTTGGCTTTTAAATCTGCGTCTGAAAGCGCTTCAAGTTGCGTTTCAAGCGCGTTGATCAGCGCGACCGTCTTTCTTAAGTTTTTAATAGTGCGGTCATTGCGACTACCAAAAATCTTGGTAAATAAATTAGATATCATGATAAAACCGTTACAATGTGTTCTTTGCTAGCCGATTATCGGCTAACCCATTTTTATAATTACTAATTAATAGATTACTCACACGAGCACATATTAATTAGCAATTTCGAGAAACGTTGTGAAATACAGCGTTCAATACGTGCGCTACTATACCAGACTCTGCGAAACATCAAACCATCGCGTAGTTAAGATATCAGTTTTCTGCAAGAAAATTTACCATAAGCCGTAAACATTACTTTAATTAAGACTGTGAAACACCATTAACTTTGAAGATATGGAGGTAGATGATAAAAAATCAAGAGGGGTATAAAAACTTAGGTTCTAGGTTAATCAGTTTTAACACAAAAGATGAAAGGTTAAATCTTTCGCGGCTAAAGCCGGCTCCTACATTTGAAACCACAGATGCTAAGTCGGTCCTAGTACCTTTGTCTTCCTAGCACCTAAAACCTTTATTTTTTACCATGCCTTGCGAGTCGTTCTAGTTTTTCTTTTAGTGACGGTGGTGCACTTTGTGCAATCGCATTAAGGTAATCAGCTGTTTGTTCGCTCATCGGAAGTTTTTTTGCGGGGGTAGCGTTTGCTGTTTTTGTTGCATTATTTGGGCTTAACCGTTGGCTGGCTTGTGGGTTAGCGGTAATTTTAATTTGCCCAAGCTCTGCCATACCGGCACTGCGAAAGTGTGACAGCATATCCATTTTTAAGTAATTTAACCGCAGTGCTATTGGCGCTGATACCGCCTCAATCATCAGCGTACCATCGCGATAATTACTAACGCGACATTTTCCACCTAAGTTAGCGCCCAAAAATTCACTCAATAACGTTTGTTGTTTATCCAATGCCTGGCTTTTACCAGCATACGACGACAAGCGACCACTAAGGCCAGCCATAATATCGTTTAAAGGTTTTGGCGCGAACCTATCTTTAGCCATGCAAAACACCAAAAGTTACATTGAAGAGATTGAGTTTAATTGAATGCAAAGGTTAAAGCTACCTCGAGAAATGAAAGATACTGACGCTAGGTGTTAGGAGCTAGGTTAAAGATGAAAGGCAGAGGCTAGCTCTATCTGAAATCTAACTCCGATACAATCGCGCGGCATAAAGCCGCGCCTACGCAAATCCAAACACCCATGCCACCCCGTAGGCGCGAGTTTACCTCGCGCAATATTATGTTCACCACAGAGGCGCTTCGCGCTACACCGAGAAATGAAAGGTTAAAGGTTAAAGGTTAAAGGTTAAAGATTGGAGATTAGCTCCACCTGAAATCTATAATCTAACGTCTAAATACAACAGCGCGTATAAAGCCGCGCCCCTAGTACCTAAAACAGGGGAACCTAGCATCTAGTCACTTCCCTAATACCTTTAACCTTTTAATTTTGATACTTTTATCCTAACCTTGTTTCTAATTTATATAATTTTAAATATAGCAGGATCAACTATGAAAATTATCCACCATGGAGCGGTGAATGGCGTTACAGGCTCTTGCCATCAACTAGACTACGAGCAACACGCATCGGTGTTGATTGACTGTGGGTTATTTCAAGGTGAAGACGCAGGGCCAAGCTTAGCTATCGACTTTGATATATCGACCGTCACCGCGCTGATTGTTACACATTGCCATATTGACCACGTTGGCCGCATACCTTACTTATTTGCTGCTGGTTTCGCTGGCGCTATTTTTACCTCAAAGGCATCGGCAAGTTTATTGCCATTAGTGATTGAAGATGCACTTAAAGTTGGCGTCACGCGGGATCAAAAAATTATTAATGCTTGCTTAAACTTGCTCGCAAAACGTATTGTCGCTATCGAATTTAATTGTTGGTTTAATCTACCCACCAGCAACAAAAAGCCTACAGCTAAAGCACGCTTACAACGTGCTGGGCATATTTTAGGCTCGGCTTATGTTGAAATAGATATAGTAACTAAAGCTAACAAGGAAAATCCCCATCGAGTGGTGTTTTCTGGTGACTTAGGAGCACCGCATACGCCATTATTACCGTCACCAAAAGCGCCTTATAAAGCGGATACTCTGGTGATTGAATCAACCTATGGTGATAAAAACCATCAGGGCCGCAAAGAGCGCACCCAAACACTGAAAAAAGTAATTGAAAAAGCAGTGGCCGATAATGGCGTGGTATTAGTGCCGGCCTTTAGCATTGGCCGCACACAAGAATTACTTTATGAGCTAGAGCAAATAATTCACAACGCAGCTAAAAACTCACCTTGGCACAGTTTAGAAGTTATTGTTGATTCCCCCATGGCGGCAAACTTCACTACTGAATATCGTAATTTCAAAGCACTGTGGGATGATGAAGCCAAAAAACGCCTAGCCAAAGGCCGTCACCCATTAAACTTTACACAGTTGCATACAATTGATAGCCACCAAGAGCATATCGCCGTGATTAATTATTTAAGTAACCGCAAGCAACCAGCAATTATCCTTGCTGCCAGCGGCATGTGCACCGGCGGGCGCATAGTGAATTATCTAGAGCGATTTTTATCTGATAAAACGACCGATGTAATTTTTGTTGGCTACCAAGGTCGTGGCACGCTTGGCCGCGATATTCAAACCTATGGGCCAAGTAATGGTTATGTGCACATTAATGACCGTAAAATCACTATAAACGCAGCAGTACACACCATTAGTGGCTACAGTGCCCACGCAGATCAAACTGGGTTAATAAAATTCGTAACGGGTATGCGTAAAAAGCCAAACTTGATAAAAATAGTGCACGGCGATGATGATGCAAAGCAAGCATTAGCGCAGAAGTATCGGGAGGTACTCGGAGAAGGAGTTAAAATTGAAATTGGGGAATAGTAAAGTTACGCTGACGAGCTTCGAGTAGCAAGTTACGAGCAGCCCAGTGTTAAATCTAGCCTAATTCCTAGTCTTTAACCTTTTCATTATTCTGTGTAGCACAGGTTGTGAGATTATAATGAGCTTTTGATTACATAAATCAATTTCCCAAGCATCCTCCCAATTACTTCGCACTCATTTAATGCGAACTCTGTTTGCTCGTGATTAATATAACCAAGCTCAAAAGCAATCATAAGTTGCGTTTTTAATTCTCCTACAGAGCCTTTTGCCACAGAAAGAAAGTATGCTCTTTCTTTATCGGAATAACGCTCATACCCCTCAGCTATATTACTCGGAACAGAAACAGCACAGCGACACATTTGATCTTTAAGCCCAAAATCTCGTAAATCATTGAAAACTTGATATACAAATAAACTTAATGAAAAAGATTTCTTCCATACATCTAAATTTTCATATTTCATCACCCCTCCTGGGTTACTACTCCCTTTCGAAAACGACTAAATAACAATGAAACTATAATTTAACTGTAGGACGTAATATATCACCTCGCAGCACAACCCCAGAACCTAATTACTATAATCAGCGGCTACGATGATACGTAGCCCGCAACTCGAAGCTCGAAGCCTCTGACATCTATTTTTTACACTGCCTTTAAATGGCTTGGTTTGTTAGGATTTACTAACTCTGTTACAAAACTTGTAAAGTCAGTGCCTAGGTTTTCATCACGCATGCTGTATTCAACAATCGCTTTTAAATAACCTAATTTATCGCCACAATCATGGGCACGGCCACTCATGTGAAATGCCTCAACCGCTTCAATTTTCATCAGCATATCAATAGCGTCAGTTAATTGAATTTCACCACCGGCACCAACAGGGGTTTTACTAAGCAATTGCCAAATAGTTTTTGAAAGTACATAGCGGCCAACTACAGCTAAGTTTGATGGCGCGTCACCAACACTTGGTTTTTCAACCATAGTTTTAATTTTCGCACTCTCACCAGCTGTAATTACAGCACCATCGATATCCGCAATACCATATTTACTAACATCTTGCTCTGGCACTGGTTCAAGCATAATTTGACTAGCTGATGTTGCTTTAAAACGTGTAATCATCGCCGCTAAGTTTTCGGTTTTTTGGTCTGCCGTGTATGCGTCAAGGATTACATCAGGTAGTAAAACCACAAAATCATCATCACCAATAATTGGCTTAGCGCATAATACGGCATGGCCTAAACCTTTAGCTTCACCTTGGCGCACATGTAAAATAGTTACATCAGGCGGGCAAATAGAACGTACTTCATCAAGTAACTTACGTTTTACGCGTTTTTCAAGTGTGGCCTCAAGCTCAAAGCTGGTATCAAAATGGTTTTCAATCGCATTTTTAGAGCTATGAGTAACAAGCACTATTTCTTTAATACCCGCGATTTGTTTGGTAGTGATTAAATAATCGTTAAAGGTTAAAGGTTAAAGGTTAAAGGAAGATAAAGGTACTAGGGAAGTTACTAGGACCTAGAGCCTATAACCTAGTACCTATGTTTTAAAGCGTAGGCAGGGCTTTA
>NZ_DRGM01000137.1 GCF_011050055.1 Pseudoalteromonas prydzensis
AATCCAAAATCAATGATTTTCATTAAGGCTTTTACATTTTCATCAAAAGTTAGTGGTCTTTGCTGGCCGCCTTTTTCTTTTGAAAATGCATGAGCTACATATTTGCTTCGAAAGGCATACATGTCTTTTTTTTCGACTTTTGACTTTATGCTATACAGAGCGTTGCGTATATCTTGTGGAAAGGAGCGTATTTCGGCTCCGTAGTGGTCAATGATTTCCTTTAGTTTGCAAAGATTAACTATTAGTGATGTGATGCAGAGCCTGCTTATGGACATGAAATTCTGTTTGTTCTCGTCCATGGCAGGTCTTAACTGAAGAATTAAATCAACGGGAGTTTTAAGGTCGCTAGTTAGGTCGTTTAGAAGCCATGCCATATCAATGAGTCTTAGCTTGGCTTCTTCTGGAATATTGTTTTGGTGTGGTTCCATGTTTTAGCCTAAAGTTTAGTCAGGGTTGCCCTCTAACATTTTATAGTGCGCGCGTCGCGCATCTTTCTGCCGATGTCAGGCTCATGTATTAATAAATCTATTTTTAACAAATAACGTAATGCTTTGCCAACTATAAGTTTTTTATTAGCGCTAAAGATTTTCAGAAAACGAAAATACACTCGACGCTCATTTTCTTGAATATATGCGCGAACTACACAGTTTGGAAATCAATTAACTCTTATTTTAAGCCAACCTCAATGTCTGGTTATCTCTCAAAACAGACCTTTAGAGTGTTTGCGTTAACTCATAATGGGGCAAAAATGAGTTACCGCCTAAGGACGGCTTTGTGCCATATAGACATTGGCAACGCCATTGTTACCGGCTAAAAATAGTTGTCCAAGATTTGTGAAGGACGAGTAAAGCTAACTGTTTTTTTCGTTAATGACTTTGTTATTAGCCTATTTTGCTAAATTTATTGAACAACGTAAGTTATCTAGTTCTAGGTGTAACCCTTTTGCACCGTCTTGTATGTTTTCAAAATCGTCAAGCTTATTCAGCACTGTTAAAAATTCATCGTATAACTTTTTGGTACAAAATATTTAGATGATAGTAACTTCAAACGCTCATCTTGATAGTTTGATATTTTAAAACCTTCCCATTCGTACCCAAACTGAAGATAAAGTTTATTTACAACTAACGCTAACTCATTTATATCTTTTAAAAAAACGTTTCTTCTATTTTGAATAATTGCTTGATAAGCAAAGTAAGATGAAACCGCAGCAGCTATTGCCGCAATAACACTTAAAATTGTCTGAATTACTTGCATTGTTTGGATACTCACCTCTACTTCAAAACACATAACGCTTATATAAGCGAATATTTACAGTTGGCTATAATGTTTAAGCAATGAAAAACAGCCAACTGTAAATTTTTCGCCTGATGCTCTTGTAATGCGATTACTTCGACATACCTGACAACACGTTTTTATTGATAATACTCACTGCCGATATATTTTCAGTAGGAGTTGCTATCACTGCTGATGTAGAGTGTTGATAGAAAATCATAAAAGTATCAGTAGCTGTAATTAGGGTCAAGTCATTCGTTTTATCACTTAAGCGCTCGTTATTTGTACGCAGCAAAACCGAGGCATATTGCTCTGGATTACTAACGATAGTTTGGTACTTTTGAGAGGAGTTTTCGTAAATAATACAGGCTGCTAAAACCAAAATAGCAATGAAAATAACTTGCCTCCAAAATGTATGAATATGCCCATTCTTTTCTGTCACTGGACAAAACTGCTTTATGATTTTCATCTTTAGAAAATTGCTCAAAGCTAAGGCTATAAAGATTACTAACACCTGCGGTGATGTAACCCCGGCTAAAAGAAAGTAATCAATTGAAGCAAACATCCCGATATTAAGACCAAAGTTTTGCAATAAGGTAAATTCTAACCAAAAACCGATAATTGCACATGACAGTGTCGAAATAGTAACAACTAACAAAGGATGATTCTTAAAATAATCAAAAATATCATTAACTCCCATTTCATTCTCTTTAATCACATAACTCCGTTATAACCTGTATTTTTGTTGAAGCGAAGTACTGTGCAGCTATGAGCGCAGCGAATACAAAATACGAAACACAGCCATAAATATCAGGTTGATTACTATGTTATATCTTTATTGCTGATGGTATTGCTTTTTTTAACCAAGAGCTTGCACTTGACTGAATCATAAATGGAATGTTGTTACACCCCATATACCTTGCCACCGTTAAACGATGCTTTCCATCTGCCACTAACGCTAAGTCTTTACTTCCATGCTTGACGAAAAATAATGGAGAGAGAGCCTTCTTTTCCTCCCAAGCTTTTATGGCTCGAGCAATTTTCCTACTGTCATGAACATTTTTCCACAAGGTATCCTTGTCGTATATGCTGGGCTCAAATATTCCAGCCCATACCTCGTCATATGATGCGGTATAGATCTCCATTCCAGAATCCAAAATTTCCTTACTAATATCATTAAAATTAATAGAGTTTGATGATATATCCCAAATGGGATTCACTTTAGGAGTAGAACTTTTGTAAGCTAAAACCAGTTCGTCCATTATTTTCCATTCCTCCACAAGCTTGGCTCTCTCTTTCAAAATTACTTCGATATTTAGTTCATCGCTCACTAGATATAACATTTTAGTATTTATGCGACACGCAGTTTGTGTTGCATAATCGCCTGTTGAACTGAGGCGCTACCTGCTCGGTGTGTCAGAGTTGATGTTGTTTATGCTATGGGAATTTGTTTTTTATGGCCTAAGCGGTATCAAGCCAACTTTACTGGCGTGTCTATCTTATCTAAGCTGTCCCTGCGTTACTCAGCATTTATTATGTGCTTATTAAACCTAATGTTTAACAGTTAAGCAATGATCTTTTTCTCACGCACAGTCGCGACTAGTCTGAGAAGTTATGCAGGTTAACTCATTGACTTGATGCAGCAAGCAAGATGCTAATTAACAGTGAGGGCTATGGGTAAATCAAAGGTGATGTCATGCGCCACCGTTTTTGACTGGCCGGTTATCGCTCTCAGCCGAACTTCGTAAAAGTGCCAGCAGCAGTCATAGCGATGAGCAAACCCAGCGAGTTTTAACAGTTTGCTATGCTACCAAAGCAGTCGTTCACTGATAATCTATAATAGTATGACTTTAATGTGCCAGAAACAGAGCTTTAGCAACACTAGCAATAAGGGAACATGGTGGTGCGCCTATGCTAAATTAGTGTATAACACAAACAAGCATTATAGAAAGTTACTCCCTCTTTAATTACCATTGCTATGTAAAACTTTCCCTAATTCCAGAAGTGTCGCATTTATTCAAGACGTAAGAATTAATTACATTTAGACTACCTCAGAATTTTATTAATAAGGAGGCATAGCCTTGAAATTTAAATACACAATATTGTATGTTAATGATGTTAGTGAGACCCTCGATTTCTATGAGAAAGCATTTGGCTTTGAAAGGGCGATGCTGCATGAGAGTGGGGAGTATGGAGAATTATGTACAGGTAGCACCACTCTTTCATTTTCTTCTATCAAGCTTATGAAAAAACTGGAAAAAAATCCAACCAAGCCTAATTCACAAGCTCACTCTTTTGAAATAGCTTTTGAAACGGATGATGTAAAAACCGCTCTTTCAAAAGCGTTGAAAGCTGGAGCCTTACTTGTACAAGAAGCTAAAGATATGCCTTGGGGACAAACAGTAGCTTATGTTACTGACAATAATGGTTTTTTGATTGAGATTTGTACACCTGTAGCCACTCAGCCATAGCCCTTGCCATTTAGTTGCCTGATAACACTTGAAGTATTTAATAGTTGCAAAGGCGTTAATCCAAACCAACGCTGGAATTCTCTATTCATGTGTGATTGATCTGAAAAACCGTACTTTTCTGCTACATCAATTAGGTCAGCAGCAGGACTTAAGTTTTTAGCAGCTTTTCTAATCCTGGCTAATTGCAACCAATAGCCAGGAGTTCTTTTGGTTTTATTAAGTATCAGTCGTTGCAAAGTTCTAACACTGACACCTAATTGAACTGATACCTGTTTTACTGATCCTAGTTCACAGGCTAAACATCCTAAAGCTTCCTTAACCGAGTTTTCGATGATTATGAAGTCGTCTATAATTTCTTTAACTTCATCAGCATGAAGTTTTTTTCTTTTAATATAGGATAAAATTTCACCTTCTCTAAGCTCTGCTCCTGGGCTTAAACGGAAACCTGAATATGTAGAATTATCTTCTATTTGGACTAATTTTGACTGATCGAATAGTGGAGAAACGAACCAATCTGGTTTTTCATTTCCTACTGTTTTGACGATCAAATCACGACAGCCATCAGGAATAACAATTGAGGACATCCCCACATCAAAAGTTGCATTCCATATAGAGATTAAATTACTACTCATACTTTATTTCCATGTAGTTCACTTAAAGGCAAATAAACATATGCTAAAGTAAGTTCTCCTAGAGAAAAAGCCAATAGTTATTTGTCTTTTAGAGTAATTTGTTAGGTGATGGCTGCTCCATGCCTAGCACAACCTTACGCTCTTGCGTGTATGCCCACCAAGGTCTTGGCTCGTTACCATTGATAAAGCTTATGACTGAAATAAACACATCAATAACACAGAGATCGTGCTTGCAGCCAGTTAGATTGCAAAGTCTTTCATACATTTCATACGGGTTCTGCCCCACGAGATCATCGGGCTTTTCTATACCAAGCAACTCAAGATCAGCAGCACCTGCCTTACCTATATTTGGAAGATCTGTAAGTTTCCTAACTTTTTCACGAACAACTTTAATCGGGTTCATGATTCGCCTAACCGTTTTTAGTGATACTTTGAAAGGTAACATATCTTGCAAAGTATCACTAAATCAATATTGCTAATGTCCGATTTTTGCCTTGAGTTAAAATGTCTACTTAGAGCTTGAAGATGTCATACGGTGTAAGAAGTTCGAGTGACCGTAATTCGCTCATTAGGGACTGTCAGATAAAATCAAAACCCTCTTTTCAAACTGAGATGAGGACTACTGCAAATTTGTTATTAAATTTTTATGTAAGAAAAATTGGTAAAAAACAACCACCGGATAAGCTGTTAAAGTTTATTGGCATATAGCATCCGATTTATTTCAGTCATTAAAATATAATAGTTGGTTTTTAAAAGGTAGTTTTGATTTTCGTTTTATATAACGCTGCCTAAATAATGTTTTCTTTATCTAAATTAACTTAATTAGAAAAAATATTATCGAGATCTTCGTCAATATAAACACCCGTTAATCCATTATCTTCTACAGCAGATTTAAACTTATCTGTACAATACAAACGAGAACCACCTGTAAATTTACTCTTAAAAACAGGCTTATTTTTTACATCATCATTTATGAAAGCAATCTTGATATAATCTAAAGGATAACCATCTAAATATTCGCGTTCACATTTTGCTTCATCTTCTAGTCCAAATGTACGCAAGTTAAAGATTACAATAGGTTCACCATCAGCTTTTGTTTCAATAAACTCACCTAAAGGCGCTAATAAATCTTTTAAAGCTTCATAAGCATTCATCCGAAGAGCGATAAACCCATCCATGATACTTATATCGTAGTTATCTTTTAGATACCCAGGTAAAAAAGACAACTCATAACCTTCAGGCCAATACTCTAATAAAGAGTCATTATTCATATGGATATCAAGTAGAAACATGCAAGCATCTTGATTAGATGGCAACATTGGTTGTATTTTTTCAGCGAATGAAAGTATGTCCCACTCAACCATGTCGTAAGAATTAGTAACAGGCTTTAACGAGAACAACTTCATGATTTACCATCCCAATTAGCATTTTTACGCATCATAACGCTGGCTGGCATCATATGATTTTTAATTTTTATTTTCACGCCACGTAATGCATTTATAAAATCAAGCTTATTTACTTTGGTTCTTAAACTAGTAGACACCCAAACTTCATAATTATGGCGATGCAGTCTTCTGTGAGAAACAGTGTCAGGCGTAGCCCAATCATCTGACTTGTTTTTTTCAAAGTTTCTTAGCCATACCCCATTCGTTGGATCATTAATACCAATACCAAACGAGTGCATTCTTAAACGCGCAGCATATGTAAGACGTTGTCTATAACGTCCCTTACCACAAACAATATGGTGTGCCTCATGATATGAAGTCGGTTTTGGCTCGCCTGCTGCTCGTAAAAACTTAGCAAGTTTTTCCGTAGGATGATGTTCTTCTTCTGCTAGCTCCTTAACAGAACTACCTTCACTTTCTGCGCGGTAAGACTCTAAGCTTTGCTGCGCGATAAGCAAGTGCTCTAAACGCTTGCGTTCTTTTTGTAAGTGGTCGTAATCTCTTTGCAGCTTTTCCTTAGACGCAGCAGATTTACGGCGCTTATCGTCGTAGTGTTTTTTGGCTAGTAATTCATAATTATAAATAGCCATTTCTAAAGGGCTGGGGTTACTTGGTCGATCTGGCATTGGGTAGCGCTGTAGTTGAATCATCCTTAAATCCTTAAAATTTCCTTTTATTAGCGCGTAAAATAGCAAATAGACTATTGAGGTGCAATTATAAACGTTACACACCTAATAACTGCGATCATTTTATTGCTTACAATGAATTACATAGCGGTCAAATTTCCTATTCATACAACACAATTTTTGACTGACTGGTTATCGCTTTAACCAACTATCAGCTGGATAGTAGAAGTGCTATCATTAAATATAACTTTCCCTAGCTTTGAGGTATGTATGCCTAGTGATATTCAACCTAGTGCTAATCATAAATTTGTAGAGGTGCTCAGCAATGGAAAAGTTACTTTAAGCTCAAACCCTTTAGATGAAATTGAATTAATTCAGTGTGGTTTAGATATTAACAATGTTGAGAAGTTTAGGCTTGAGTTACGTTGGGATATTCAATCCTTTGCTAAAGCAATTGGTACAAGTGCTAGATCTTTCGAACGTCATAAAAAAGAGCATAAACGTTTAAATGCAATTTTGAGTGAAAATACCTTTGAGTTGGCTCATTTAGCATCAGCTTGTATTGATTACTTTAAAAATATTGAACGATGAAATAAATGGCTAAATACATGCTCCTTACAATTTAGCTCTAAAGCACCTTTGATGTTTGTAAATACTATTGCAGGAAGAAGGCTAATTAAGAACGTTGTTAATAGCCTTAAATACGGTTATAACGCTTAAAAAGACCCTAGCGTTTGCTGGGGTCTCTCTATTTAGCCTCTGCCTTTTCGGCAGTTAAAAGTCACAATTTGTGGTTGCTTACTTCCTGGCCTAACTTCAGCTGCCTACTCGGCAGTTCACCAAACTTTGCAACGTAAATCGTTCGGTATGCTATTTCCAGCTGCCTACTCGGCAGTTCACGTTATTTCAATTAGAGGATATACATCTAACAAATTTCCAGCTGCCTACTCGGCAGTTCACTATTAAAAATAGTTTAAACTTCTATAAATACCAAACTGTTAAACGAATTTAAATTATTTACCCTTATTTTAACCAACCTTATAACCAGTTGAAAATTAAATGTTTTTATAGCTATTAGAAAAGGGTATTTAAAAAGGGAACCGTACCTTGAAATGTTTGATTTGTAGCAAAGCCATAATTATTAAACTGATTATTTATGGGTTCAGCTTTTCCAATTTTTTGTATATGCAGAACATAACTTTGGCCGTTGGCTTTGCTTGATACAGGTATTGAATGAAAGTGGCCAATGTCCTTTGCCTCAAATTTATATTCAGGGTTGTAAACTTCGCCTCTGGCTTCAGCTCGCTTTTTAGCGCGTTTTAACCGTCTTTGCTTTTCGCCAACAAATGCTTTGGCTACTGATTGATTGCGAACAAACATTACATCACTTTGGTTTGTTGGTACTTCGAGTATTTTGGATAAGCCAAATAACTTGTCATGAGCCATCATCCCAAAATAGCTTTGCTGAGATAGGCTGATTAATTGCTTTTTATCTGTTGATACAAACGCTAATTCATCACCTATTGTTTGCTCATTCCATTTAGGAAAACACACACCTATATTACTAATTTCACGCGAACTCATAAACCCATGCAAAATGCCAATACAACGGCCTGCAAGAAGGCTTACATCACAATTTTTAGGTAAATAAGTAATGGTGAAATAATAGCGCTTCACCCTTTACTCCTTTGGAACAAGCCACCTTTGATCAACACTGCCGCAATAAAGTGAACTGCATTTGATTCTTCATCTTGCCCTAAACCATGCTTTTCCATGTGTTTAATATGCAAAGCAATGCGCGGGAGTAATGAATAAAAGTCTGAATGGGTCTTAGGTGTTCTGTGTGCAACTAATATTTGCTTATCTGCGCCATACTCATGAGTGCGCAAAGGTTTGTAGCCTCCCTCGTACCAATCATCGATAGTTTGAATAGCAGCCCCTACTTTTTGTGAGTTTAAACTTGCTGCTTTTTTATCGCCCACTTGAGTGTATGCAAGTTGTTTAGATGACATGCCCTGTTCAACAGTATCTACAAACTTTTGACTAGGGTGAACCTCTTGGCTAAATGCATTTTTAATTTTTGCGGTTATATCTAAATAACAATAATTTTGTGGGTTACTAAGCCCTTCTTGAATAGCTTCTGATAATGTTAATAGTGCTGTTTGATTATTTTGCCAATTACCCTGCCACTTTAACTTCTGTATACCTTCAACAATGATCGGGGCTGCATGTTCAGTAAGTACTTCAATATCAACATTCGGTGATTGACGGTTGCGCCAAAGCCAGTTGCCCATCAGTATATTTTTAGCATAGCGAGTTGCAACTTCATTAAGGCCATTGTTCTTTTTATAGGTTTCAAAAAAACGTTTTAACCAATAAATAACTTTAGGGTCATCACAAACATGTGGCTCAGTGCTATTAGCCTCAACCCTGAGTGAAAAACGGCAAAATAGCTCATTTACTGTTGGAGGCACGTAGCACACATCAATTGTTTGGGGGTTGCCAAAAGCGAGATCTTGTGGCGCTAAATTTTTAGCCACATTTTGCTTTTGATACGCATCGCCAAACCCTGACTTTTGCCCAACTAATTTATTTTGCTCTATTTGTAGCGGTTCAAAAGCAGACTCTAGTGTTTTATAAAAAAACACCGCTTTACTGGGTGAGAGCGAACGCGTGTAACTTAAGTGCCGAGGTAATTGCATTATTCATACTCAAACTTAGACTTTTTCATAAGCATAGACTCTTTTTGAACATCCATAACCCAAAATGCATTATGAAAAAACTGCCTAGCGCCTGCGTACTTTACTGATGTATTACTAACACACTCTAACAACCCAATTATGGGCTCAGCATAACAATGGTATTCATGTAAGGCTGCATCTCGCTTTACGGGTTCTTCAAGCGCAGCAAAGCCAATTGCAGCCGGTCTTAAGTTAAAGTTACCATTAAGCGCATCTATCAATTGTTCAAAACTTTTGACTACTTTTTTTGAAGGGTATAACCAACTGCCATTTAACGATTTTGCTTTAAGGTTATTAAACAGCTCACTAGGCTTAGTATATAAACGGCACCAATCTATATTTTTATATAACGAAGGTGGATGCATAATCCCGCCTGCAAACGTAGATGGTAGTGCGGGCTTTATAAGCTGACTATTTAACTTATCTAACAGCTTAATGTTTGGTACGAAAAGTCTAAATACTAAATCGAGTGTTATGTCGCATTTAGGTTTATCGATAATTCCTGATCTTATTACATGACTACGCCCTGCAACTTGTTTTAACTTGCTTGGCTCAGGTAATGGTTTACCTGTATGTAATTGATAGTTTTCAATGTAAATGGCACTACCAATACACTTAATTGAAGGGTCTATAAAATTTTTTAGCTTACGCTCAAAGTTATGAGCAAGCCCATTTAAAGCAGTAAGTGACGGCATACCTTGAATATACGGATTAGCCATTGCCTCTGCATCAAACACTCGCATATCTTGGCAATGTACATACACTATTTGCTCATCATTTAATGTTTCTTCTTCAGCTACACAATGAGTAAACACATAGTTTAACTGCGCTTTAAACAGCCCCATTAAATTAGGGTGATACGCAAAGCGTTTGAGCTTACTTAAATTACCAAGGCTCTCATTTAGTACGTTACTAAATTGGCTAATGCTGTGAGTAATACTCTGATCTAAGTAATGCTTTGCCCACTCAGGGTAAGCTTGCTCTTGAGCGTTATTTTTAGCTTCCAGAATGTTATCCAGCCACAACTGCAAGCTAACACGTACTTGCCTAATAGCCGCTACTCGCGCTAATCGCTTTTGCCTTAACGTATTAAACTGTTTAATACCGACCAATACCAAAAGTGCCTGTTGAAATTGACAGCTTAATAGCGCACGAATTTTAAATGCTTTCTCAATATCATTATCGGCTACTTTAGAGCGGTTAACAGCCTTAGAATATGTTTTAGGAAAGTAACGCAGCACTCTAATATTTCCACCTACTGAGCTTGCTAAATCGCCAACATTGGTAGGTCTTGAGTGCTCAACTAAAGCAAAGTTTAACTTACGCTCAGTTGTTAATTGCTGAATTTTAGCTAGCATTGCGTGGCTTACTACAGGCGTAACCGCAAGGTAGCTTTGCTGAAATGGCATTTGTAATTGTGGTGAAAAAGAGCTTACTTCTAATGGGAGCTCTGCCACTGGCAAAAGCTGTTTTATTTTACCCGCGATGTCTAAAACCGCCTTTTTAGTAAACCCGTACCCTCTTATTAAATTGATCCAAACAGGCTCTTCAGTTATTAATAACTTTGCTAAACAAGTCACTTCACCCTGCCAACTAAATGAGGTTAGAAATAACTTTGCATGATTTATTTCAGCACTGTTGTGCGACCAGCCAAAACTTAAAGATAATGACCGGCTACAAATACCCGCAATATCTTCACTTACAACTTCACTAATTAAACGTTGATGGCTTACGCGTATATCAGGGTATTTTAAATTATGAGTATGAAACCATTTAACTTCGTTAATACACTTACTCAGTAACACTTCATCGCGTAATACACTTTTAGCGGCTTTTATACTTGTTAAATCATCAATTTCACTTCGTTTATAAACTAGGTTAATGAGCACAGTCAGCGCTTGTTCTTCAAAGCCATCTACCGCAACATGAGGCATGTATGGAGCAAACAACTTTCTAATGGCTGTGGTTTTTTCTTTCAATAATTCAATTGCAAATGCATCTTGTAAGTTCATAAGTTACCACGGCGCTATAAATTGTTTTTTTGTTTGAGGCTTTTCAGCTGCAAATGCTTGCTGTAGTTCAATTACTTGGCGTAAATAAAAAACATGGCTATCAGCTCTGAGCTGTTCGTGCTTTTTTTGTGGGTAAGCACAGTTTAAAAAGCCTTCTTGGTGAAGCCTATAAACCTGCTCTGCGGTGGTATTTAATAATACTGCGGCATCAAAAGTACAAAGCAGTAAGTCAGCAATATTTGGATGTTTAGCTTTAGGATTACTATCAACTAATTCAGCAAAGTAATTAATAATCTCATCAAGAACTTTGTTTTTATGGTTACTTGTTGCAGCTATTTGACCATCACGGATTAAATCGCCATAAACAGAGTTGAACTTAGTTTTATTAAAAGGGTTGAGTTGCCTGAGACGCGCATTATTTGTGAGTAAGTTTAATTCAACGGTAAGGCCATCAGGCCAAGTACTAAAGTAATCAACAAAAGCACAGTTAAAGTCTGCATCGCTTACATCAAGTTGTTTAGCCTTCGCAAACCACGATACCAACCCCACTATTTTTTGGCTGTTACTACTTGCAAGCGCAGATGCAATTTTAAAGTCTGCATCGTTTAACTGTTCACTGCTGGTTAGTTTACAACCACAATCACACTCTAAAAACGCCTCAGAAGCTCTGTAATCAATTAAGTTATGACATTCACCACAATGTATAGTCAATAGTGTTTTATGTTTATGGCACGCTTTATAGGGCTTTAAATGCCAATAAAAAGGAATATATGAAGACTCAGACAAGCATTCAATGCAAACAGGTATGTTATCAGTGCGAAGTAACTCAAGGGGAATGGTCAGCTCATTTCGGTTTACTGCTGCGAGGTTGCCAAATTTAAAATTACTGCGCCGCCATGCAAGCGCAAGAATATCACCAGCGTTCACATCGGCTAATTGAGCTACTAACTTGAGCGCTCTTATTCTAAAACTACTCGCTTGCCTAGCATGATAAGCATCAACTTTACTCAGCTCTAACGGCAACGCACCTTCAAGCTCATGATCTTGCTCTGCAAGCCATTGCCATAAAATATCAGCAAGCACACTATAGCCATCGTATGAGTTATCTCTTGCAAGCCTTAGCAAATAGCTTTCAAACGCCTCATCTGGGTAAGGTTTTGTTTGAACTAAAAAATGCATCGCCAACCTAAACTAAGAAAATCTTAGTTTAGGTTTAGGCTAAATAAATTAGATAGTCAAAATTAATTATCGTTAAATCATTCGTACTTCACAAAAGTACAATATCTGATACTGTAGAGAGCGTTACGGCATTTCTAAAGGATGTATTAATAGCCAGTAACATAATAAAAACTCAAATTTAAAAATACAAAGCTAACTTATAAGGAGATTCTTATGGCTTGTAACTGCTGTGGCAAAGCTTTAAATAGCGGCATGGTTCAAAAAAAAGATTCATCAACTGGTCAAAAGTTTAAATCATGCCCTCATTGTTCAGACGCTAATAGTTCTGAACATGTATTCCATCCATATCCGGCTTCTTTTGGAATTACTCCTGCTCGTAAAACAGCTCGCAACCCTGATGGATATCAAAGCTATTGCATTGATTGTCGACGATTAAAAAAGGGCGTTGCTTCGAAAGCTTTTCACAATGGCCGTTTGTGTAGCACACTTTAGCTAAAGAGATTTAATGCAAGTACATAAAGATGATGCGGTAAATTGGTTATCAACACTTTCAACCGAAAGTGTTGATCTTTTAATTACTGGCCCACCCTACGAATCATTAGAAAAACATCGAAAAATAGGAACAACCACTCGCCTAAAAGTAAGTAAATCGTCAAGTAATCAATGGTTCGACATATTCCCAAATAATCGCTTTGAAGAACTTCTAATAGAAATATACAGAGTGCTTAAAAAAGGTTCTCATTTTTATCTATTCTGCGATCAGGAAACAATGTTTTATATTAAGCCAATAGCTGAAAACGTAGGTTTCAAGTTTTGGAAGCCAATAATTTGGGATAAAGTGACTATTGGAATGGGTTATCATTACAGAGCTAGACACGAATATATTCTTTTTTTCGAGAAAGGTAAGCGCAAGTTAAATGATCTAAGCGTGCCAGACATCCTCACGTGTAAAAGAGTATACAGAGGCTACCCTACTGAAAAACCAGTTAAGTTAATTGAAACGCTTATCTCTCAAAGCAGTAATGAAAATGAACTCATCGTCGATCCTTTTTTTGGCTCAGGAGCTACTTTAGTAGCAGCCAATAACTTAAATCGACAAGCTATCGGATGTGATATTTCAGAATCTGCCCATTCACACCTAAATGGTCGAATCACATAAGCAGTTATTGATTATGTGATTCAATAAAGTCCCAGACCCTTTTACATAATAAAGTTAGCTCTGGCGTTAATTTCCAATCATCAGATTCATTCATTAGTGAAATTGCAGTATGACAAAATTTAACTTTGTCTTTAATTGTGCCCGATTTGTCAGAATAAAAGTTCCGCTCAAGCCCTTCGGCTTTAACGACATTACGTTCTAAAACCTTACCGATACCAACATTTCTTTTTCTAAATGAGCTTTCTTTAATATTACTAAATTTATTAATATTACAATCAGCTCTTTGTTTAAAAGTTTCCCATCTAGCTTTAGCTGTATCAACCAAAATATCAAAGGGTATAAAGTTTTCGATTTCCTTATATTCAAGTAAATAAAATGCCTCACCCAAAGCTTCTCGTAAGCTTTCAACACGCTCACCTTTGCCTTCAATATCTGCATCAGCAATTAGTAAAATATTTCTGTTGAGTCTTTTAGCGGGGGTTTCACTACCATCATTTTCAACATCATCACTGAAATCCCAGTGAGTGATATTACTGCCTTGGTACTCTGTAAAAACAAAATGAAGATTTTCATGATAACTTTTCAGCTTACTTTTCTTATCTTCATCTTCGAGCTCTTCTATGTATTTATTTAGATAGGCTCGCAAGTATAGCTTATCAGTAACTCCTTCTACCCAAATTGAACAATTAGCAAGAAGTACCGACGATGCTCGTACACCAAGCTCATTTAGTAACTCACCATAATCTAAAGAAGCTCTGACTCTACTTTCACCGTTAACCCTTGAAACTTGTTGAATAGAAATATCATCACGCTCTTGAACTAAATCTAAAAAGTGATTTGAATGGGTAGTCATAAAAAACATATGTTCTTTATGCTTTGCAAATGTTTCAATCAGAGTTCTTTGAAGACCTGCATGCAGAAAGTGTTCTGGCTCTTCTATAAAAAACATTGTTGGTTTTTCAGCCATAAAAACTTTATAAGTCAGTAATATGATTGATTGAATACCGTCACCCAAATCATAGATAGGGCGATCTTCATCCTCACCTTCTTTGACATATACGACATGCTTATCAAGCATCGGAACTAAAGAAATATCTCTGCCAAAAAAGAAGTTTTCCGAAAGGTAGCTTTCATACTCTCGAACTTTTTGTCTTTTTTCAAAAGAGCCGAGTAAGTGTTCCGTCAAGTCTTTGTAAAGATTATGACCTGTAAAAACTTCACACTCATTCTGATTTATATTCGAGAAATAATCTAATTTAGTCCTCTGTTCAAAAATATCTAACTCAGCAACATGTCGAAGACCTCTAAGGGTTGGAATATAAATTTTTGACCAATTTAAGGGCTTGTACAAAGATATTAAGTCGTCAATTTGTTCTTCATTACTTATATTGCGGATTAAACCCAACATGGCAATATAAAAGGCATTTTCCTCAGAACCGCTCGTACGAGACGGCATATAAAGACTGCCTTTATAGCAATCAGCTATAAATCCACTAATATCATTAGGTTTTCTAATATTTTCTTTTAAAAAATTGGATAGTCTCCCTTTATTCATAAATCCAAAACGATCAAAATCTGTCGAGTTAGAGCTACCCAAATATTGTAATATTTGTTTTGATAATTCTGAAATAGATAGTATTTCTAAATCGAAAAACCAATTGCTGTAATTATCTTTAAATAAGCTTCGTAGCTCTCTACTTTTACCTGAGTTATTTGGGCCGATAAAAAATGTCATTTGCCTAACACCTTCTAAAAGCCAAGACTCTTCTGCAATCTTTCCTATATTTGAAATTAGGTTAGCTCTTACTTCCATATCCAAATCGACCTTAAATTTCATCTGAATTAAGTGAGTTTAAAATTCTGATTTGTTCTTCTTTTTTTAACTTACCCAAAGCACAAATTAGTTCAGATAAGATGTCTTCCTCACAATAAAAGTAAGCAACTGGTACATCTAGCTCTTTAGCAATGCGTTTCATGGTTAAAAAATCAGGGGCATGTTTGCCCTTTTCGTATTGGTTCATGCGAGCACTAGCCGTATTTGGCTCCATTCCTAATGCCATACCTAGCTGTTGCTGAGTAAGGCCAGCTGCTTTTCTTGCAGCTTTTAGGCGTGAAGGTGTTGGAGTTTCCATGTGAACCTTAGCTATAAAACATATCTTGCTAAGATTCTCTTAGTATCTAACCCATAAGTGTACTAAGGATATTTTAGTTTTTAAATATACACTTAATTAGTAATGTCTTAAACTATATATTTATGAGTTGAAAGGGATTTTATGCTTGTTTTTGCTAGCGATGCTTCTGGTAAGATTGTTTCAATAAATAATGTCAAAAATGGTAAAGCATGTAATTGTTTTTGTATCGCGTGTAATGACCCTTTAGTGGCACGCAATGGCGGCACTATAAATGCTCATTCATTTGCTCATACTACAAAAGAAGAATCTAGATCATGTTTAATGACCGCTTTGCATCGGTACGCTCAAGAATATTTTTTAACGACTAAAACAATAAACCTCCCAGCTATTACTATTTATCATCGAGGTTACAGTAAAACTGAACCTAGTAGAAAAGCCTTAATTAACTCTGTAAAACTTGAATATAGCATTCATAACAAATACATCGCCGATGTGAAGTTAGAAACTGATATTGGTGATTTATTAGTTGAAATCAAGGTAACATCGCCTTGCTCCGCAGAAAAAATTAACTTTTACCGTGACGAAAAAATCGCTTCCTTAGAGTATGATTTATCTGCTTATATTGATTCTGATTATACCGATGTAAATTGTGCGCTTATGCATAATGATGATACTTCTAATTGGTTATTTGGTTGGCGTGAGGATCAATTAAGAGCAGATATTAATCAAAAAATAGAACTCGATCAGATTGAAAAAAATAAAAAAATTCGACAACAAATTGAAGAATCAAGACAACAAGCTCTACGTAAATTTGATAACTTAAAAAAGCGACAGCGACTAAAAGTACCCAGTCACAGCATTGAATTTAATCATAATATCAGTGGTAAAAATTACGATTTATCAGCCCAAGTAGTAAAAAGTAAAAGTATAAAGTTCGAAAAAGTTTCACTTGAAGTAGAGCATGAAAATTTTTTACTATTGAAGTGCGTAGCTCTTAATAATTCTAACCAAGAACGAGTGTTAAATATTGCTCTTTTATTTCAACATGATACCCCCGACATCCTCAAAAAAGACTCAGGCCAGATCATCGTAGGTCGAATAAAAAAATCAAAACATTTTAAATTCGAATGGCTTAACTTTACACCTCCAGGTTCGGCTTTAGAAAGAGCAAAATTTATAGCTATTACTGAAAAAGAAAAGCAACTAGAAAAATATAAGTTTATAGAGCACGTAACAAACTATGCTGACGTTTATGCATTAGAACAAGATAGATATTTTTCAAATGATTACCCAAAATGGAAAATCTGGCTTGCTTCACAAAGCGATATGGCTTCCAACGAAAATTTTAATGTTAAAAACCCCAAGTATCCGACTTTATTAAAAACAAATAACACACACCCTCAACTTTGGATGTTTGATCGCTGGTATATATTAATATTTAGCAAATTAGCAGAGTTTATTGACAGCTACCCAATAGGTACACCCATAGATACAAAATACATATTTGAGCTATTAAAAAACGAATTTCCACTTTCCCATAATTACAACCTCTTTGTCGAGCAAGCAGAGAAAATGAATGTTTCAGGTAAATTAGAGCACTTACTAAAGCCTGAAAGCATTATAAATACTTGCTTATCATTTTTTGAGGAAAAGCTAGCAGTAGTAAAAGAATCCAATTACTTTGTACGCAAGTACGATTTAAAGATACAAATGCTACCTGCGGGAAACTAACTATATGAAAATGATTTGTGGATATTTAAATTTATAGGCTTAAAACCTACCACTTGCTAATTAGCTGGCTATTTTGCACAATGATTTAGTACTTCTTATGAAATGAATAGAAACAGGGATGCTATGAAGATCATTGAAAAAATTAAGCTATTTAACTTTAAGAGATTCTCAAATTTTGAAGTTCAATTTACTGAAGAAATTAATTTATTAATAGGCGATAATGAAGCTGGAAAAAGTAGTCTACTCACAGCTATTGAGCTTGTTTTAAGTGGTAGTAAATCCAAAATCGACTCAATAGGGATTGATAACTTATTTAATAAGCAAATTATTAATGAATTTTTAGTTTCAGATAAAAGCATTGCAAACCTTCCCACGTTACGTATAGAGCTATACTTAAATGAACAAAATAACCCTCACTTAAATGGCAAAGTTAATTCCGAAGGTGTTGCTTGCGACGGGCTGGTTTTAACATGTGAGCCAAATGAAGAGTTAACACATGAAATATCAGAAGTTTTAGCTCAAGAAGAAAGTAACTTCCCTTATGAATATTACGTTGTTAATTTTGCAACTTTTTCAGGTCAAGCATATTCGGGCTATCGAAAATTCTTAAAATTTCTAGCATTAGATAGCTCACAGATAAACAATGACTATGCAACCAAAGAATATATAAAAGCAGTATATGACAACTTTGTCGAGCAAACAGCCAGAATAAAGTTGAAAAATGAGTACCGC
>NZ_DRGM01000138.1 GCF_011050055.1 Pseudoalteromonas prydzensis
CGCCCAAATTTGCTTGGTGACAATAGCGTTTTGGACCCACCTGATTCCATGCCGAACTCAGTAGTGAAACGAAACAGCGCCGATGATAGTGTAGCATTTGCTATGTGAAAGTAGGACATTACCAGGCTTCAAATTAAAGAAACCCGTTACAGAAATGTGACGGGTTTTTTGCTGTCTGGGATTTAGTAAATAGCCAAGAGCCCATGCCGAACTCAGTAGTGAAACCAAAGCTTCTACCGATGATAGTGTAGCATTTGCTATGTGGCTCTCCACCGCTGTGGGCACTACGACATTACCAGGCTTCAAATTGTAGAAAGCCCGAATCTAACGATTCGGGCTTTTTTACGTCTGCAGAAAAGTAAAATACGCACAATTAATAGACACTCATATCAACACCCATCGCGTAGGCCGGGCGAGCGAAGCGACTCCCGACACTAAAATCATACGATCGTAATTTCACTCTGACTATCTAGCCCTGTAGATGTTTCCATAAATGCAGCTGCTTCACATTGAATAAAACCTTGCCCTAACTATTCAGTACCCTTATTAGACGTTCCTATAAGTATATAGCTCCATCTAAATATATTATTAAACAATGTATAACGAGTATTACCTGGTGCTAAGCTCATCAATGTTATTTACCGCATTACATCTCTAAATAACTGGCGTTATAGCGTGTGCAGAATAAATACACATACCTGATAATTATACTAATCGGCAATAATACCTAATCAATTTGGTGGATTGAACTTGACGCTAATTGCGTTAATAATTTCTGATATGCGATTGCATGGAGACTGAAGGTTGAGCAATTTAGAAGTCAATGACGAGAACAACGAAATAAAAGATTTTTTCCTCAAATAGATCATTTAACTAGGTAGATTGGCGTAAAGTTTATTTTATATTGGTTCTAACTAACCATCTATATAGTCCAATAAAAAACAATGCAGCAGATCCTAAGCCACTCAACACCCAAATTACTTTTAAAATGTTACCGCCAATGCTGCCGTCATGAAGAGGGTGTAACCAGTTTTTAATTTTACTAGCCGTGCTTTGCTTATCTATATTAAACAGGCTCTCTAGTTCCCCTGTAGACGCATTAACCTCGATATAGCTATGCGGGAAGCGATAAGAAGGGTCATTGTCAGTTTGAAACCTGAATCTGTAAATCGCATTTAAGTTTGAGGGTGTTTCAATCCAAGCTAAACGCGCACTTGGTAATGCTTTTTGAGCTATTAAGATCGCTTTTGATAAAGGAATATTGGATTGTTTGTTAGCTTGCATTTGTGTTTTTGAGGGAGAGTTTATATTGCTAACTAGAGCGATTAATACAGGGTCCGTTTGTTTTGGAATAGCGAGCATAACGCCTGTAGCAGTTAAAACTAATAATGGTATGCACAAAGCCAAACCAATAAGTTTATGCCAGTCATAAAGTAGACCTATTTTAGAACTGCGACGTTTAAATTTTAACGATTTTATCCATTGCCCAGGTTTTGGAAACCAAGCAAAGAATCCAGAGATAATAAGAAGTAATGTGGCTATGCCTATATAACCAACAACTAGAGTGCCTATTGCTCCTGTTAGTAATGAAAAATGTAAGTTGTATATCCAAGTTACTAGGTATTCCCCCCAGTAGTCTTTGCGTATTACTTCATCGTTATCACTAGATAGCCAAACCATTAAAGGCGCAAAGCCATGCTCTTTTGTTTCTATAGGGTTATAGTAGCGTGCGGGTACAATTGAATTCACACCTGTATTTTCTAATCGCCATGGTCCGAGCTTTGAAGGGAAATTTTTCCTTAACTTACTGTATGCTTTATCCCAATCAGGTATTTTTGTATTAGTAGTAGTGTCATTAATTGGATTTAACAGTGAGTCTATTTGTGGGTAATAAACTAACACGGAGCCAGAAAGGCTAATAATAGTGAGTAATACGCCTACCGAGAGGCCTAAGTACAAATGTAATCGTCTTGAGGTTTTTCGCCATGAAAGCTTTGGTGTCATCAATTGAGTAGCCGTAATGGGTAATGCAGATTTATTGGGCATTAAGAAGTGTTTGATTATGGAGTATATTATATGGTTTTTGATATGATTCGTGCGGTATTTTGTCGCACTTATTAAATTAATTATTTAAGAAGTAAAAACGCCAGCTCTAGACTGGCGTTAAAATACAATCTTAAAGTTTACTTAAGCTTTAGGTCCTGCATTTTTTATATCGTCTGATACGTCGTACTTAGCAAAGTTTTCAGTGAAGTCAGCGGCTAGTTTTGCTGCATATTCATTGTACTTAGCTTTGTCTTCCCAAGTATTGATTGGGTTAAGTAAGTTAGTATCTACACCAGGAACGGCTACCGGTACATCTAGGTTTAAAACATCAATGTGCTGAGTTTCAACACCCGCTAATTTACCAGATACGATTGCATCAATTACTGCACGAGTAGTTGGAATATCAAAACGTTTACCTGTGCCGTAAGGGCCGCCAGTCCAACCTGTATTCACAAGGTACACTTTAGCGCCAAACTCGCGTACACGCTTCATAAGAAGCTCAGCGTAAACACCAGCAGGGCGTGGGAAGAATGGTGCGCCAAAACATGTCGAAAATGTTGATTCAATATCGCTAGTAGAGCCAATTTCAGTAGAGCCAACTTTTGCTGTGTATCCACTTAAAAAGTGAAAAGCAGCAGCTTCTTCGCTAAGTATAGAAACTGGTGGTAATACACCGCTTACATCACAAGTTAAAAATACAACAGCTTTTGGTTCGCCTGCGCGGTTTTCTACTTTACGTTTTTCAACGTGTTCAAGTGGATATGCTGCACGGCTATTTTGAGTAAGGCTAGTATCGTTAAAATCTGGAATGCCTTTTTCATCTAACACTACATTTTCTAAAATAGTGCCAAAGCGAATAGCATTCCAAATTACAGGCTCATTCTTTTGTGACAGGTCGATACACTTAGCATAACAACCGCCTTCAATATTAAACACGCTGCCAGGTGCCCAACCGTGTTCGTCATCACCAATTAAAAAGCGAGTTGGATCTGCTGAAAGCGTTGTTTTACCTGTACCAGATAAACCGAAGAACAATGCTGTATCGCCTGCTTCACCAACGTTAGCAGAGCAGTGCATTGGTAATACACCTTTTGCTGGTAGTAGGAAGTTTTGCACAGAAAACATCGATTTCTTCATTTCACCGGCGTAACGCATACCAGCTAGTAATACTTTACGCTGTGCAAAGTTAATAATGACGGTGCCATCGCTATTTGTGCCATCACGTTCTGGCTCACATACAAACGAAGGAACGTTCATTACTTGCCATTGCGGTAAGTTTGAAGCGTTATAGTTTTGCGGTTCGATAAACATGTTTTTGGCAAAAATATGGTGCCACGCTGTTTCTGTAGTTACGACTACAGGTAGATAATGCTCAGGGTCTGCGCCAACTTCTAGGTGAGAGGTGAAGTGGTCATTACTTTGAACATGTGCTTCTACGCGAGCCCATAAAGCGTCAAATTTGTCTGCATCAAATGGGCGGTTAACATTGCCCCATTGAATGTCATCTTGAGTTGTAGCTTCTTGTACAATAAAACGATCTTTTGGTGAACGACCAGTTCGTTTTCCTGTAATTGCAACAAAAGCACCATTTGCGGCTAAAGTACCTTCGCCACGGCGGATCGCATGCTCGACAAGTTCAGCTGCGGTTAAATCGACAAAACGTGTAGCGCCTGTAGTCATGTTTATACCTAAC
>NZ_DRGM01000139.1 GCF_011050055.1 Pseudoalteromonas prydzensis
TTCCCAAAATGGTGAGTCTACTCCGACTTTATTAATTATCCTTAATGCCGTCGGCTTTAAAAACAAATAAGCCGTGCATAGAGCACGGCTTATTCACATTACGATGACGCTTTTTGATGAGTATGCGCAGCGGCAACAAACCCTTCAAACAACGGATGACCATCGCGTGGTGTTGAGGTGAATTCCGGGTGGAATTGAGCCGCAATAAACCACGGGTGATCTTTATTCTCGATGATCTCAACTAGCTTTTTATCTTCCGATAAACCAGTGAAACTCAAGCCAGCTTTTTCAAGCTGTTCAACAAAATTATTGTTTACTTCGTAACGATGACGATGACGTTCAACAATCTCATCACTACCATATACTTCACGTACTTTTGAGCCTGGTGTTAAATGACATTTTTGTGCGCCTAAACGCATAGTGCCACCTAAATCAGATTTTTCGCTACGTGTTTCAATGTTACCTTCCGCATCTAGCCATTCAGTGATCAAACCAACCACTGGGCTTGACGAATTGGCATTAAATTCGGTTGAATTTGCATCAGTTAAGCCGGCAACATTACGTGCGTACTCAATTAGCGCAACTTGCATACCTAAACAGATACCAAGGTAAGGTACTTTATTTTCGCGAGCATATTGAGCGGCTAAAATTTTACCTTCAACACCACGACCACCAAAACCGCCTGGTACTAAAATAGCATCAAGATTAGCAAGTAGCTCAGTGCCTTTACTTTCTAAATCTTGCGAATCAACATATTGAATATTAACTGTTAAACGGTTTTTAAGGCCGGCATGTTTCAATGCTTCGTTTACAGATTTATAAGCATCTGGTAACTCAATGTATTTACCAACCATACCGATAGTCACTTCACCCGTTGGGTTTGACTCTTGGTATAACACTTGTTCCCATTCAACTAAATCGGCTTCTGGGCAATCAAGGTGGAAGCGACGACATACAAAGTTATCAAGCTCTTGCGATTTTAACAGCGCAGGAATTTTGTAAATGCTGTCTACATCTGGTAATGAAATAACTGCTTTTTCTTCAACGTTAGTGAAAAGAGCAATCTTCGCACGTTCGTTGTTTGGTAATTTACGATCTGAACGACAGATAAGAATGTCTGGCTGAATACCAATTGAGCGTAATTCTTTTACAGAATGCTGAGTTGGTTTAGTTTTCACTTCACCCGCAGGGCCTAAGAATGGCACTAACGTTAAGTGAATAAACAATGCGCGCTCACGGCCAATCTCTGTGCCAAGCTGACGAATTGCTTCTAAGAATGGTTGTGACTCAATATCACCAACCGTGCCACCAATTTCAACGATTGCCACATCATGGCCTTCTGCACCGTCATAAACACGTTGCTTAATATCGTTGGTAATATGTGGAATTACCTGAATTGTTGCACCAAGGTACTCACCACGACGCTCACGACGCAGCACATCTTCATATACACGACCTTGTGTGAAGTTGTTACGGCTTGTCATTTTAGTACGGATGAAACGTTCATAGTGACCTAAATCAAGGTCGGTTTCAGCACCGTCTTCGGTGACAAATACTTCACCATGTTGAATTGGGCTCATTGTGCCTGGGTCAACGTTGATGTAAGGATCCAGCTTTAAAATGGTAACATTTAAACCGCGGGCCTCTAATATAGCTGCCAACGATGCTGCTGCAATACCTTTACCCAACGAGGAAACAACCCCGCCGGTAACGAAGATAAATTTTGTACTCATGCGAACCCTAGAATATCAGGAATTAAAAGGAAAAATATAGAATCAAGACGGGGCGAAATTATAGCAAAGGCACTGCCATCAATCCAGTGAAAGTTAGCAATTCTCTGCACAAAAAATGCACTCAGAGTCTATCCTTATTTACACGGGCTTTTTTATCGCTTCCCACGCGGCGTCCATTTGTTCGAGCGTTGCAGTATCAAGTGACTGCCCTCGCTCGGCTAAATATGCTTGAACTTTTTCAAAACGTACTGAAAATTTATCATTTGCGGCACGTAATAGCTGCTCTGGATCACGTTTAATATGCCGCGCCACATTAACCGTCGCAAATAATAGATCGCCCACTTCTTCGGCGCTGTGCGCTGAATGCGGATCAACCGCGAGTGCTTCTTTTACTTCATCAACTTCTTCGGCCACTTTATCTAATGCACCATGATAACTTGGCCAATCAAAGCCGAGCCCTGCAACTCGTTGCTGAATTTTTTTAGCTTTGCTCAAGCTAGGTAAATTCGCGGGTATATCCTGCCACAATGAGCTGGTATGTGGCACAACCTTAGCTGCCCGCTCTTGCGCTTTTATTGCTTGGTATTGCTCACTGAGTTGTTGATCTGTTAAGGCTTGTTGCTCACTAAATACATGCGGGTGACGGCGCACTAACTTACTATTAAGGCCTGCCACTACATCATTAAAATCAAATAACCCTTGCTCGTTAGCCAATTGCGCATAAAAAATCACTTGAAAGAGCAAATCTCCTAGCTCGTTCTGCAGCTCACTAAAATCACCTTTTTCTATGCAGTCTGCAACTTCGTATGCTTCTTCTAAAGTATGCGGCACGATTGATTTAAAATCTTGTTTTATATCCCACGGACAGCCGGTATCGGGATCACGTAACTTAACCATGATCGCCAATAACTCAGCTAATGTATTTTGATGTTCCATACTACTCTCTATGGTCTGTTGACCTTTGCGGATTAATATTTGTTCAAACTAGGGGCAATTTAATCGCGGCGCGAGGTTTGTAACCTAGTGGGCTAAGTAAAAACCGAGCAACAAAGAGTTAATTGCCCCTAGACAGAACCCTTCGGGCAGCGCCTGTTTGGCATTGATGCTGCGTTATCGCCTATTTATGGGGAATAACCACACCACATAGGCTCTGCCTTGCCTAAATACCAAACAGACTGCTGCAAATTCAACCTTGAAAGGTCAACAGACCCTAGTGGCTGCGCTTGGCTTCATGTACACCTTCAATTTGATGCAACTTGGATAATAGCCGATTGGTGCTTGATAAATCATGCACTTCAACTTGCATAGTAAATAGCGCTAATTGACGGTCGTCCACGGTTTCCATATTCAGATTCAGCACATTGACCTTTTCATTTGCCAGTACTGAGCTGATGTCGCGAATAAGCCCTGCTCTATCGCTGGCTTCAATTTTAATTGCCAACGCGTAAGAGCCGTTAATTTCGTCTGACCAGCTAACCGCGACGACCCGTTCAGGGTGCTGCGACTTTAGATTGGTAAATGAATCACAATCCTCACGGTGCACAGCAATACCACGTCCTTGGGTGATATAGCCGATGATCTGCTCGCCAGGTACTGGGCGGCAACACTTAGCCACGTGGCTCATTAAACTGCCTACACCATCAACCACGATGCCGTTTTTATCACCACTGCTTTTAGTGGGGTTTTTAAAGCGGATCACCGGCTCGTCATCAGAGCGGTCGGTTATAAAATTTAACAGCTGATTTAAACGCACATCGCCTGCGCCAATCGCGACCATTAAGTCATCTAGCTCTTTAAAGTTATAGCGCGAAATCGCCGGTTCTAGATGCTTATAGGTAAGATCGAGTTTTTGTAATTCATTATCAAGAATTTCTTTGCCAGCACTGAGGTTTTTATCACGGTCGAGTTGTTTAAACCAATGGTGTATTTTCGCTCGAGCCCGAGATGATTTAATATAACCCAGTGATGGATTTAACCAGTCGCGACTCGGGTTAGGTTGTTTTTGGGTTAAAATTTCAACCTGATCACCGGTATGCAATTGATGGGTAAATGGCACTATTTTGCCAAATACTTTGGCGCCAATACAACGATGCCCCACATTCGAGTGAATATAATAAGCAAAATCCAGTGGCGTTGCGCCCAGCGGCAAATCAAAAATATCGCCTCGCGGGGTAAAAATATAAACGCGATCTTCAACCACTTGATTTTTTAGCTCTTCGGCTAAATCGCTGCCATCAACCACTTCTTCTTGCCATTGCAATAATTTACGCAACCAGCTAATTTTTTGCTCGTAACCAGAACCACGTCCTGGCAACGCGCCTTCTTTATACATCCAGTGCGCAGCAACACCAAGCTCGGCGTCTTGGTGCATGGCATGAGTGCGAATTTGAATTTCAACGGTTTTGCCTTCAGGGCCAAACACTACGGTGTGAATTGATTGATAGCCATTTTGTTTAGGGGTGGCAATATAATCATCAAATTCTTTATTCAGGTGACGCCAGTTAGTGTGCACAATGCCCAGCGCACCGTAACAATCTTGCAGTTCATCAACGACAATGCGCATGGCGCGAATATCAAACAGCTGATCAAACTCGTAATTCTTTTGCGCCATTTTTTTATAAATGCTGTAAATATGTTTTGGCCGACCATAGACCTCACCTTTGATACCTGCTTGAGCAAGTTTGTTTTTAACTTGTTCAACCATATCGACCATATAGGCTTCACGACCGAGTCGTTTGTCATCTAATTGCTTGGCAATATTCTTATAAACATCTGGGTGTAGGTAACGAAACGCTAAATCTTCCAGCTCCCACTTTAATTGACCAATCCCTAAACGATTAGCAAGTGGCGCAAAAATATCTGCGGTTTCTTTTGCCGCAATAACGCGTTCTTCTTCACTGGCGTTTTTAACATCACGTAAATGGCATACTTGCTCTGCTAGTTTGATTACAACAGCACGTACATCCTCAACCATAGCTAATAACATACGCCGTATGTTATCAACTTGAACGGTGCCGGTGCCTTGATGAGCCAAGGTGCTAATAGTCGCCATTTGCGCAACACCTGTTAATAGCGTTGCCACATGATTACCCATCACATCAGTGACTTTTTCAATATCAATCAGATCAGCTAAAAAGCATGGCGTAATATACGCTGTCGCTAAGGTATCTGCGTCGAGGTTCATTTCCACCAAAATTTCGACCATTTCCATGGCAATATTTTGTTGCTGATGATTGTGCAGCTCAGCGCAAAGGGTGTTCGCTTTAGTTAATAACTCGCATTTTTCTTGCGTTAAGTTCAGTAAACCAAGTCGTGTGCTGAAATCACCCGGTTTGTCGTGCTGGTGTGATTGCCGAGTAGCTACCATAATGCGCTCTACCTCCTTTGAAATAACGCCATTGTTTCAATATGCCCGGTGTGTGGAAACATATTCATTAGCCCAATTTTTTCAAGTGAAAATGCAGCTTGCGTAATAATTGCGCTGTCACGGGCTAAAGTCACAGGATCGCAAGAAACATATAAAATCGTTTTAAATTGCTCAAGAGGCAGTTGCTCTAAAATAGCTATGGCACCAGTACGTGAAGGATCGAGTACTAATATATCCAATTCTTTATTAAACCACGGTGCATGCTGCATGTTTTGTGTTAAATCAAAACAATGAAAATGAGCATTGGCTATATGGTTAGTTTGCGCATTTTGTGTCGCCATTGCAACCGCAGAAGCGACTCCTTCGACACCAACCACCATTTTTGCGTTGTTTGCCAGCGCTAACGAGAAGTTACCAATCCCGCAAAATAGGTCAAGCACTTGCTCATTCCCATTTAAGTTAAGCCAATCAACCGCTTGAGATAACATAGCCTGATTAACCTGCGCATTCACTTGAATAAAGTTCTCCAAGCCAAAAGTAAATTTTAAACCAAGTTCAGGTAACTGATAAAATGGCATCGCTAAGTGGTCATGGTTAATTTGTTGGGTTTCACCCTGCCAAATGATTTGCCACAGATGAGTTAATCCCAGTTCTACAATGGTGCTTTTTAATTTATCACTAATGGTTTTAGTATGGCGGATCACCACAAAATTTTGCTCATCCGCCTGACATAATTGTATATGGCTGACACTGCGAAGTTCATTGTATTGATTTAACAGTTCATCAAATACAGTGAAAATATCTGCAAACGCTTCACTTAATACCGCGCAGTGTTGCACGCTTACTATTTGTTTAGAGCCTTGCGCGCGATAGCCTACACGCATTTTTTTTGCGGTTTTATCAAACATCACCGCTAACCGCGCACTGCGACGGTAATGTGTTGATTCGCTCAATAACGGGGCTTGCCAGTTCATTGCATCAAGCTTGGCGAACTTGGCAAACAACTGGCTCACCGCTAATTGCTTTTCAACTAATTGCTGATCAAGACGCAAGTGTTGCAGTTGGCAACCCCCACATTGTTGATAGTACTCGCAAAATGGTTTTACTCTGGCATCACTCGGGTGTTCAACTTTTAATGTTTTAGCAGCACTATAGCGGGCTTTATCTTCGGTTAATTTGGCTTTAACCGTTTCGCCTGTCAATGCCCCGCTGACAAAGCACACTTTATTATTGTGTTTGGCAATGCCCCGACCTTGATGATCCATGCCAGTAATGGCTAACGTTAACGACTGCCCAGAAAGGGTTTTCTTTTTTGCTTGGAAAAACTGCGCCATCGGGCAACACCTTAAATATTGATTCTACGAGGGTGATTGATTACTAGCTTATAAGTATATACTCTTTAACTAACTAATAATGATAACAACGTTCACTTATGACTAAACTTGGTTTGCGCGACTCAGTTTTAACGCTAACACTCATTCCCACAGTGATTATCGGATTACTCCTTGGCGGCTATTTTACAATAAATCGTTACATTGAGCTTGATGAAATTTTATATCAGCAAGGCACCACTATTTCTGAGCCACTTTCAATCGCCATTGAACAACCATTACTAGCAAAAAATAAGCAGTTGCTTAACCGTTTGATCAGCCACGCGCATAATAAACATTCTCCAGCAATTAAAACCATCGCCATTTTTGACGAGCATAATGAACTGGTATTAACCAGTAATTACCACCGTGACTTTGATGATTTAATGCATACTGAACACTTACAAGTAGGTAAAAATACGCAAGTAGTCACCAGCAATCAGCTTATTACTTTTTTCACGCCAATCATCAATCACTCTACTCCAGATGCACAGTGGAACAACGCCGCCTTTCAAACATCCCTTGGCACTGTGGTTATCCAGCTCAATAAAGATCAAGCCATTATTGGTCAACAACAAGCATTATTAGTCAGCGGCATTGTGATCATTTTGGCCTTAGTACTGGCCGCTATTCTAGCCATCAGGCTGAGTCACATGTTTATGAACCCGTTAAATAAGTTAGTACTCGCTACCGATAGGTTAATTGAAGGAAAAAGGGAAACTGGCCTAACCGCGCCAATGATGGGCGAGTTTGAGTTATTACGCCAAGGTCTTAACACCATTTCAGATACTATGGTGATGCAAAAAGATGAAATGCAAAAGCACATTGATCAAGCAACCAGTGATTTACGCGAATCATTAGAACTATACGAAACACAAAATATTCAGCTTAGTATTGCTAAAACCGATGCCCAAGATGCCAACCGCGTAAAGTCTGACTTTTTGGCAAAAATGAGTCACGAACTGCGCACGCCGCTTAATGGGGTGATCGGCTTTACCCGACAATTACATAAAACACCGCTGAATAAACATCAAAAAGATTACCTCGATACCATTGAGCTCTCAGCAAATAGCTTAATGACTATCATCAGTGATATTTTAGATTTCTCTAAGCTTGAAGCTGGCGCCATGGAACTTGAGTCTATCCAGTTTCAACTGCGCGATACCATCAATGAAGTGCTAACCTTACTTGCCCCAAGTGCACATGAGAAACAGCTTGAGCTATCAATTTATATCAATGCGCAGGTGCCAGATAACATTACTGGCGATCCAACTCGCTTTAAACAAGTGCTGATCAACCTGATCAGCAATGCCATTAAATTCACCGAAAAAGGGGCAATTAAAATCGATGTTGGCCATCGTTTACTTGATGAAGAACGTACCTCTATTTTGGTGTCAGTGACGGACACAGGTGTCGGTATCCCGATGGATAAACAAGATGCTCTGTTCACTCCATTTGGCCAAGCTGATTCCAGTATTACGCGTAAATTTGGTGGCACAGGGTTAGGCCTTATTATCACCAAACACATTGTTGAAAATATGGGCGGCCGGATCACCTTAAACTCAGCACCGGGTAGTGGTACCTGTTTTACCTTTAATAGTGTGTTTAGATTGCCAAGTCATAGCTATACCAGCGACCTGCCAAGTAAATCCCTCGTTAATAAGCGTATTTTATACCTAGAACCGCACGAGCATACCCATCATGCCGTACTCTCGTTGCTGACCGAATGGCAAACTCAAGTTACTGCATGCTTTGATCAAGAAAGCTTTTTACAAGAGCTCAATAAAGAGTTTAATTACGATATTTGCATTATTGGTCACGTGGCCGCTGTTGACGAAATGCAACGATTAAAAAGCTATATCAAAGCAGTCCGTGAATCGACCGACTACCTGTACTTAATGCTTAATTCGGTATCGCATAATATGCGCGAAGCGTATATTGGCTGTGGTGCAGATGCGTGTTTGAGTAAACCACTTAATCACCGTAAACTCTGTGAAGTGCTTGCCGCGCCGTATCGACTCGATCATCCCGTGCATAATATTGAAGAAAATGACGAAAAATTATTACCGCTAAAAGTATTAGTGGTTGATGATAACGACGCCAATTTAAAGTTAATTTGTACTTTACTAGAAGAGCAGATTGAAACTATTGATACCGCTCATAATGGCTCACAAGCCTATAGCTTGAGCAAAAGCCACAAGTACGACATTATCTTTATGGATATTCAAATGCCTATTATGGACGGTATTACCGCCTGTAAACTGATCCTCGAATCATCCTTAAACGAAGATACGCCTATTATTGCAGTCACAGCACATGCCTTAGCGGGTGAAAAAGAGCAACTGATCACCGATGGCTTTAAAGGTTATTTAACTAAGCCTATTGATGAAGATATGCTGAAACAAATTATTAGTGATCACAGCCACAGCCCACAATCACCGCTGCGACGTGATAAAAGTCGCAATGATTTAGTGACTCTTGAGCCACCATTTACCAGCACCTCATTAGATTGGCCTTTAGCCTTACAACGTGCCGGCGGCAAAAACGAGTTAGCGCTTGAAATGCTCAATATGTTGTTACTGAGTGTGCCTGAAACCTTACGCTTGCTTGAAGAAGCAACCGATAACCAAGATTGTGAGCATGTGCTAAGTATTATTCATAAATTTCACGGTGCCTGTTGCTACACGGGTGTTCCGAAGTTAAAAGCGCTTGCAGAAGCACTGGAAACCGCATTAAAAGGTGATTGTGATTTAAGTTATATTGAGCCTGAGCTATTTGAGTTGCAAGACGAACTTAACAACCTAATAAGCGATGCAGGCTTGGTCGAACATTAACGGCACTGTTGCTCAAGCGGTTTACCACTTTTTAAGCTACTGATCTGCCATGTTACAGTGGCATTTTGTTGTGCCAACGCGACTTTAGCAATATCACTGACCATATAATCACCTGGCACATTAAGCCTTGTTAAGTTGTTTGCTAAAGACTGCTGACAATACGGGCCGGTATCGCCGTGGATCACTAAAACGGGCTTTTTCACCGTGCTCGCAAACTCGCGTATGGCATCTCGGTAAACTTTAAAACCATCACATGCTTGCTGTAGCGCTGCGCTGCATGCTGGCTGATCCGTTTGATGTGTGTAAATATCAGCTTGAAAAGCAATAACATACCCTTTAGCGGTTGGGTTTGCTTGTGCCAACCACTGCAGGTTATTTGCATCTCTTGCATCGGCTTGTTGATAAGCAAGCTGTTTATCACTGTGCAGTATCTGCCTGCGACCATTATGCGTGCCGGCAATATGCAGCGTGATAAATTCCACACCTGCGAACTGCCAACGGGCATTTTCTGCCATGCTTGCTTGGCGCTTAAATTGTTCCAGTTGTTTGGCTTTTTCTAGGTATGCGCGGTCGTACATTAAGCTTTTTAAAAATACTAAGCGCTCTAATTCATCATAGCGAGGCGTTAAATTTGCTCGATCACAATCGGTCCATTCATTATCACCTGGGGTATAAATAAATGGTTGTGTGGTTAAAGCACTCAACAACTGTTTATTTTTTGTCAGCAACTCATTTGTACAAGGCTCAGCCCCTGATTTTATATCGCCTACATGGAGTAAAAAAGCATGTTCCGTGGTATTTATTTTACTGCCTAAAACTCCCTTCGGCGCTAAATTTAGCGCATCTATTGGGGTATACGGCATATCCCCCATTACCAAAAATGCATTACTAGACAACGCCCAAGTTAAACCAATAAAACTCAACATCGCTCCCCTCACCCACAAATAGTAAAACACTATATTAAGCTCTCATAGTAACAAACAAATGAACACCTAAAAAAACGGCTTTTTGCGACTAAGCTTGCTAAAATAACTGCACAGTAATCCTGAATTAATTAATCATGTCATTTAGCACCACTTATACATTAGATAAGCCCTATTTTTACGAATGTTTTGATGAGTCTCTGCCTTACAGCGCGCAGGCAAAGCCAAAATATGTTTTTTTAGTATTATTGGTTAGTTTGGGACTAACGGCTATTTATTGGTTAGAAAAACACTACTTAGGTAATTTTTTGATTATGGCTGCGGTGCTTGAATGCGTGGCATTTTATTATCGCAGACCTTGGTGGGTAACGCGGCAAATGCTCAGTCGCGCATCGGGGTCAGAAGCGACTTTAAGCATAGATAAAGAAGGCTTCAAGAGTGTTAACCCGCATAAGAGCTACCAGCTAGCGTGGCAAGATATCGATGAAGTGATTTTTACTCCTCGCGGTATTATTTTAAAAAGCCGCCGCGGTATGCAGTATATTTCAAATAGCGTACTGAATGATGAGATCATTGCATACATAAAAAAAAGAGCCACTAAATAGTGGCTCTTTCATATCAATTAAATTGATTAAGCATTGCCCGGATTCGGGTTAGACTTTTCAGCTTGAATACGCATGTAAATTTCTTCACGATGTACTGAAACGTCTTTAGGTGCATTAACACCAATACGTACTTGATTTCCTTTAACACCTAGTACAGTGACAGTTACTTCGTCACCAATCATTAGGGTTTCACCTACTCGACGAGTTAGTATTAGCATTCTCTTGCTCCCGTATTCCAATAAATTAAAAGATTCCGCGTTTGTATCTTAAAGAAAATAAAGCTTAAAAGTAAGTAAAAACTCTAAATCGATTCATTTTCTGTTAAAAAAACTCTTTGTAATACACCTATTGCCAATTCTAGGTCTGTTTCATCTATGTAAACTAATATTTTAATATCAGATATTAACTTAATAGCTGTTTACGTTAACCCATAAAAACATACTTACTGCACTAGGATGTGATCCCGTACTCACTGCCACAACAGGGTTTTAGCAACTAAGTAACCACCAGAAATCTCTTTACAATTAATATAATGGTGATTATCGCTCAATACTTCAAGTGGTTGCTAAAAATCTTTATCCACACTGTAAAGCATAGTCTATTTTTTCATATACAAGAAAAAGTCGATAGCCAATAAAAAACAACTGTGGTGTGTTTTAAGCTGAACTTTGGATAATAAATCTATCTCCAGCGGCTCTTTTCAACGCTAACTGTGTTGAATTTAGTAAGTGATTTAATCGCTTTGAAGCACACTGAGTATAAACACCTTAGAAGACTCAATTGAGCCTCCAAGGTATGCAACTAAAAAGTGCGCTAATACGCTTACGTACGCTCGGTTAACCAAGCCGTTACACTATCAAGTGCCGAGCTTAAGTTTTGTGGCTCTGAGCCACCCGCTTGCGCCATATCAGGACGACCGCCGCCTTTACCACCCACTTGTGATGCCATGTGATTTACCAGCTCACCGGCTTTCACTTTGCCAGTTAGGTCTTTCGTGACACCGACAATTAAACTTACTTTGTCGCCATCAGCTACACCTAAAGCAATCACACCTGAGCCAATCTTGTTCTTAAGATCATCAACCATACCACGTAAGGCTTTTGATTCAGTGCCTTCAACATTAGCAACCAGTAGTTTAACACCATTAATTTCAACAACTGAATCAAGCAATGAAGCGCCCGCTGCACTTGCTAGTTTATCGTTAAGCTGAGCAATCTGCTTTTCTAAACCTTTTGCTTTTTCAAGCAAGACCGTTACTTTTTCAAGTACTGATGCGCTGTCGCCTTTTACAAGCGCTGCAACGTCGTTTAGGTGTTGTTCTTGCTCGCTAACGTAGGCAATTGCGTCTGCGCCTGTTACCGCTTCAATACGGCGTACACCGGCTGCAATTCCACTCTCTGATACGATTTTAAATAAACCAATATCACCAGCACGGTTTACGTGAGTACCACCACACAATTCGATAGAGTAATCGCCAATAGTTACTACGCGCACTTCGTCATCATATTTCTCACCAAATAACGCCATAGCGCCTTTTTCTTTGGCTGTATCAATGGCCATCAACTCAGTGTTTAAGGCAAAGTTACGACGTATTTCGTCATTAACAACGCGCTCAATTTCACGTAGTTCAGCTTTAGTCACCGCTTCAAAATGTGAGAAGTCAAAACGTAAACGTTCAGGATCAACCAATGAACCTTTTTGTGATACGTGTTCACCTAATAACTGGCGCAGTGCTTCGTGAAGAATATGTGTTGCCGTGTGGTTCTTTTTAACACGAGCACGACGCGCATCATCAATACTCGCTTCCACTTTATCGTTGACACCAATACGGCCCATTACAGTACCGTGATGTGCAAAGGCATTACCAAGCTTTGTCGTATTAGTTACTGTAAACTCACCACCGGCTACTGTTAATGTGCCGGTGTCGCCAACTTGGCCACCAGATTCTGCGTAAAACGGGGTGCGATCTAGCACCACAATGCCTTGTTGACCATCTTCAAGTACAGATACAGCTTCGCCCTGTGCGAACATTTCAATCACAGTACCGCTATAATGCGTTGCGTCATAGCCTTTAAAATCAGTGTGTTTATCAGATTTTAATTGTTGGTTGTAATCAGCACCAAATTTACCGGCTTGCTGCGCTGTTTTGCGCTGTACAGCCATGCACTGTTGAAAACCGTCTTCATCAATGCTCATGAAACGCTCACGCGCTACATCAGCGGTTAAATCAGCAGGGAAACCATAGGTGTCATAAAGTTTAAAGACTAACTCACCCGGGATCACATCGCCGGTTAAGTCAGTCAAACTTTCTTCTAAGATAGCTAAACCACGCTCAAGGGTTTTACCAAATTGTTCTTCTTCGATACGCAGTACTTTTTCGATGATTTCTTGCTGCTTTGCAAGCTCAGGGTACGCTTGGCCCATTTGCTCGATTAATGCGGCAACTAACTTATAGAAGAACGAACCTTTTGCGCCAAGTTTGTTACCGTGGCGTACAGCACGACGAATAATACGGCGCAGTACATAACCACGGCCTTCATTTGATGGCATCACCCCATCAGAGATTAAAAA
>NZ_DRGM01000140.1 GCF_011050055.1 Pseudoalteromonas prydzensis
GTTGTAACCTGGCGCGCTTTCAAGTGCTTGATCGCGAGTATCCCAATTTTCAAAAAAATTGATTAAATGTGGGTTATTAACAAAGGTTGATACCATTTTACCGTACATCGCAAAGTAACTTTGCATTGAAAGTTGCTCGGTCTGTAGATAACTCTGTGCTTCGTTTTCTATGTTTTCTCTAGAGAGGTTGGCAATGTGTTTAACAAAAAATGTTGAGGCAATAATTAGTAAAACGGTAATTGTTCCACCAATCAATAATAATATTTTCTTCCGTAATGATAAATTATTTAGCATGAGTACGCATATTTTTATTATTTATGAAATTATATCTAATCATATCTTACTTAAAATCTCTATAAAGTTAGATAGAAAGAACTAATTATGCGTTTAAAATAAAGGCTTATACAAAAATGACAAATAAAAGTAATAAATTAGTAGTATTAGGTGCAGGTTGGTTAGGACATGCTTTATGCGTAAGTGCGCAAAAAGCTGATTGGCAAGTACAAGGAACGCATAGAACAGATATACACGAGTTTGACTTTGAGCGTCAGTTTACACTTGAAGGTGGCCAATTAGTGCATCAAGTTGATTTACAAAATGCTTATTGGGTATGTGCTATTCCACCACGTAGCAGGCACAGTGAAAGTAATTATCCTGAAACACTCACCGCAGCGCTTAAGCTTTCAAAGGAGTTAAACGCAAAGGGCTTTTTATTGTGCTCATCAACCGGGGTATACGATCAAGAGCCTGGTGTATATAGCGAAAGTAGCGATATTTCATGCACAAACGAGCGCCAAATAAAGCTCTATGAGGCAGAAGAGCAAGTACTTGAGCAAGACGGAAAAGCGCTGCGTTTAGCTGGATTACTAGGGCCAAATAGAGAACCTGGGCGTTTTGTGGCAGGTAAAGAGCTCAATACATCAAGTGAGCAAGTGGTAAATATGGTGCATCAACAAGATGTAATTAATGCTATTTTTGCGGTGATAGAGCACTGGCAAGTAGGGCAAAATATTTATAATGTGGTTAATCCTGCTCACCCAACTAAAGCTGAATACTACGCAGTGAAGTGTGCAGCACATGGCGGCGAGTTACCACGCTTTACCAGTGATGATAAAGCTGAGCGCAAAGTTATTGGCTCAGCTATCGAAGCGCTAGGCTTTACTTACCAATATGGTATTTAATATGCTGAAGGTAGGGGATTGCTCTCTATGAAGTCGCATAACTTACCTTCACTTAATAATGTATTGGCAGCTTCTATATCGGGAGCGAAATAGCGGTCTTTATCATAATAACTCACATGCTCGCGCAATAACGCTTTAGCGCTTTGTACTTTATTTGATGGTTCAAGCGGTTTTCTAAATTCTAGCCCTTGAACCGATGCTAACCATTCTATTGCCAAAACACCTTGGGTATTATTGGCCATTTCATCTAATCGCCTTGCTGCAAAGGTTGCCATAGAAACATGATCTTCTTGATTTGCAGATGTAGGCAAGCTATCAACCGAAGCTGGATGCGCTAATGATTTGTTTTCTGACGCAAGCGCAGCTGCGGTAACTTGAGCAATCATAAAACCTGAATTTACACCGCCGTTTTCAACTAAAAATGGCGGTAACTTGGATAGGTTTGAATCGATAAGTAATGCAATTCGCCTCTCTGCTAATGCACCAATTTCGGCAATTGCGATAGCTAAGTTATCAGCGGCCATTGCAACGGGCTCTGCATGAAAGTTTCCTCCCGATATTATGTCGCCTACATCGGCAAAAACTAGCGGATTATCGGTTACACCGTTTGACTCGCATAACAATACTTCTGCGGCTTGACGTATCTGAGTTAGGCAAGCACCTAGCACTTGAGGTTGGCAGCGAAGGCAATAAGGGTCTTGTACTTTTTCACAATTGACGTGGGAATCACTAATTTGAGAGTGCGTATCGAGTAGCTCTCTAAATACTTGAGCAGTGTCTATTTGTCCGCGCTGACCACGAATATCATGAATACGTGCATCAAATGGCGCGCGACTACCCATTGCAGCTTCTATGCTTATCGAGCCGATAACGCAGCTTTGTGCATATAAGTTCTCGCTTCTAAATAGGCCTTGTAGTGCAAATGCAGTCGACGCTTGTGTGCCATTTAATAATGCTAAGCCTTCTTTAGCTGCAAGGGTAAGAGGTTCAAGCCCCGCTATTTTTAACCCTTGCGCTGCACTAATTATTTTTCCTTTATGTCGCATTTGACCTTCAGCTAATAAAGGTAGGCACATATGCGCAAGAGGGGCTAAATCTCCCGATGCCCCCACGGAGCCTTTTTTAGGCACACACGGATATACTTTGCTACTAAGCAGCTGCATAAAAAATTGGATTACTTGCAGGCGAATACCCGAGTAGCCGCGCGAAAGCGAGTTTACTTTTAAGGTGATCATTAACCTTACTGTGCTGTCATCCATGTATTCGCCAATGCCCGCAGCGTGTGAAAGCACAATGGAGCGCTGTAATAATTCAAGTTCGTCGTCGGCTATTTTGGTATTAGCTAATAACCCAAAGCCGGTGTTAATCCCATATACAGTGCGGTGCTCATTAATAACGTTTTGAACGGTTTGTGCGCTGGCTGCTATTTGTGATTCAGCATGCTTTACAAGGCTTAATTTTACTGGTGAATTATTAATTTTTCTCAGTGTGTTTAAATCAAGTGAGCCTGGCGTGAGAGTAAGTTCGAACATGATTATTCCTTGTCTAACATTGGTAAGTCTAAATTTTGCTCTTTAGCGCAGTTTTTTGCTGTGTCGTATCCAGCATCAGCATGGCGCATTACGCCCGTTGCAGGGTCGTTCCAAAGTACGCGAGCAATACGCTCTTTAGCTTCATTTGTACCATCGGCAACAATAACCACACCAGAGTGCTGGCTAAAGCCCATACCTACACCGCCGCCATGATGAAGTGACACCCAAGTAGCACCACTTGCCGTATTAAGGAGTGCATTGAGTAATGGCCAATCCGATACTGCATCTGAGCCATCTTTCATGCTTTCGGTTTCACGGTTAGGGCTGGCAACTGAGCCAGAGTCGAGGTGATCGCGACCAATAACTATAGGGGCTTTAAGTTCCCCATTTTTAACCATTTCGTTAAAGGCCAGTGCAAGGCGTGCTCTATCTTTTAAACCTACCCAACAAATACGTGCAGGTAGCCCTTGAAATTGAATGCGTTCACGGGCCATATCAAGCCAGTTATGCAAATGTGCATCATCAGGAATAAGCTCTTTTACTTTTGCATCGGTTTTATAAATATCTTCTGGGTCGCCCGATAGTGCTACCCATCTAAATGGTCCAATACCTTCACAAAATAAAGGGCGAATATAGGCGGGTACAAATCCAGGAAAATCAAACGCGTTGGTAACACCTTCATCAAACGCCATTTGGCGAATATTATTACCATAGTCGGTTGTTGCGGCACCCGCTTTTTGCAGCGCCAGCATGGCTCTAACTTGGACTGCCATTGATTGTTTTGCGGCTTTTACTACCGCTTTTGGATCTTGCTCACGCATTTGTGCTGCGTGCTCCATTGTCCAGTTTTGTGGTAAGTAACCATTGAGTGGATCGTGAGCTGATGTTTGATCTGTAACTACATCAGGTGTAATACCTGTTTTAACCAGTGTACTAAATACATCAGCAGCGTTACCAAGCAAACCCACCGATAGGGCTTCACCTTTTATACATGCATCGGTTATTAATTGCAGTGCGTGTTCAAGGTTCGTTGCTTTTATATCAACGTAGCCTGTTTTTATACGAAAATCGATACGGCTTTCATCGCATTCAACAACTAGCGCGCTAAACCCTGCCATTGTAGCTGCAAGTGGTTGCGCACCGCCCATACCACCAAGACCACCTGTTAATACCCATTTCCCTTTAGCGCAGCCTAAAAAATGTTGCTTTGCCATAGCTACAAATGTTTCGTAAGTACCTTGTACTATGCCTTGAGAGCCAATATAAATCCAAGAACCTGCTGTCATTTGCCCATACATCATCAAGCCTTTTTTATCGAGCTCGTTAAAATGTTCCCAATTTGCCCAGTGCGGAACAAGGTTTGAGTTGGCAATAAGTACACGAGGGGCATTACTGTGGGTTTTAAATACACCAACGGGTTTTCCTGATTGTACAAGTAGGGTTTCGTCGTTTTCGAGCCTATCGAGGGTTTCTATAATTTTGTCATAACTTGGCCAATCGCGAGCTGCTCGGCCAATACCACCATATACAACAAGTGCATGAGGATGTTCTGCAACTTCAGGGTCTAGGTTATTCATTAGCATGCGTTTAGCTGCTTCAGTTTGCCAGCTTTTAGCACTTATTTTATCGCCATGAGGTGCACGTATTACGCGACTTGTGTCGAGTCGGTTGTTCATGTTTTGCTCCTGTTGTATATACAAGGTGATTTGTTATAAAAAAAGCGCAGTAAGCGCTATTGTTTGTTATTTTTTAAATGTTAAGTGGCCACCTAAGCGATATTTACTGCCCGGTGATACAAGGCGCGCAAAGCTTACAATGCCGTTAACAGACCATGTGCGTCGAATAACTTGTAAGCACGGCTCTTCATTATATAAGTTCAACCATTGGCACATCTCGCTGTTTGGCATAATAGCCTCCACGGTATGCCTTGCTTGTGTAAGTGGTGCAACACTAGATAGGTATTCATGAGGTGTAAGTGTGCTAAAGTCTTGTTGTAAGTAACCAGCCGCAAGAGCAGGGTTTACAAAACGCTCTTCTAGCTGCAAGGGGCTGTCGTTTTCGTTATGCACGAGTACACTTCGGTATACAACACTGTCAATCTCAACACCAAGCGCAATGGCAATAGGTGCGACTGCATTTATTGATTCAAGTATGAGTACACTACAGGTGTAATTACCGTTACGTTCTTTTACTTCATCAGCAATGTTTTTTATTTCGAGTAACGATGACTGCGATTTAAATGTAGCTACAAATGTACCTAACCCTTGGCTGCGGGTTAAAATACCTGCCTCGGTTAATTCGCTTAGTGCTCGGCGGGCTGTCATTCTGCTGACACTAAATTGACTACTAAGTTCGTTTTCAGAGGGAACACGTTGGTTTTCTTGCCACGTACCGCTGCGAATTTTATCAACAATGAATTGTTTTATTTGCGCAAATTTAGGTGTCGTCATTAAATTTATGGTTACATTAAAAATAAACTATATAAATAAGATGA
>NZ_DRGM01000141.1 GCF_011050055.1 Pseudoalteromonas prydzensis
GTTATATACAACATGGTATACACGGCCAGAGCCTGGATGAACACGACGTCCACCCATGCGATCAACAATGATCTCATCGGCTACATCAAATTCAATTACGTGGTCAACCACAACGCCGTTTTCTTTCATTGCATCTGCTTGTGGAATGGTACGTGGGAAACCATCGAGTAAAAAACCTTTCTCACAATCAGCTTTAGTAATACGCTCTTTAACAAGACCAATGATGATGTCATCAGAAATTAGCTGACCCGCATCCATTACTTTTTTCGCTTCAAGACCCAGTGGTGTGCCTTCTTTAATTGCAGCACGTAACATATCACCGGTAGAGATCTGTGGAATACCGTACTTGTCCATCAAAAACTGAGCTTGAGTGCCTTTACCTGCACCCGGCGCGCCCAAAAGAATAATGCGCATATCATTGTCCTCGTTTGATACTGATTTTACAAAAAGCGTATCAGTATGATTTATTATAAAGCCTGAATTCTTCCATAAGCGCCTGCGATACTCAAGCAACTTATACCAATTGATTAGTCTCAATCATAAAAAAGGGAACCAAGGTCCCCTTTTTATTAAAATGTTACGTTTTGGGCAATTACTTGCTCAAATCTAGCATTAATTTATTTAAACGAGTCACAAAACCTGCGGGGTCTTTTAGTGTGCCACGCTCTGCGAGCAAGGCTTGATCAAGCAGTACATGTGACCACTGAGCAAATTTATCTTCGTCTTGTTCAACATTTAAATGCTTAACAAGTTGGTGCTCTGGGTTTAGCTCAAAAATTGGTTTTGCTTCAGGAGCAGCTTGACCCACTGATTCCATTAGCTTTTGCATTTGTGAGCTCATGTCGTTGTCATCGCTAACCACACAAGCTGGTGAATCAGTCAAACGATGCGTAAAGCGCACGTCTTTAACGCTGTCACCGAGTGCCGTTTTGATACGCTCAACTAAGCCTGCCACTTCTTTTTCAGACTCTTCTTGCGCTTTTTTGGTCTCTTCATCGTCTAAGTTACCTAAGTCTAGATCACCACGGGTAATCGACTTAAATGGTTTTTCAGCAAACTCGGTTAAGTGGCTCATCATCCACTCATCAACACGGTCACTCATTAACAGCACTTCGATACCCTTCTTACGGAAGATCTCTAAGTGTGGAGAGCTTTTCGCTGCTGTGAATGAATCAGCAACAACGTAGTAAATCGCGTCTTGCCCTTCGTTCATACGCTCAACGTATTGCTCTAATGCAACGTTTTGTGCCTCTTCATCAGTGTGTGTTGAAGAGAAACGCAGTAACTTAGCAATCGCCTCTTTGTTCGCTGTATCTTCCGCTGGACCTTCTTTGATCACTTGACCAAACTCGTTCCAAAATACTTGATAATCGTCGGCTTTATTTTTCGCCATACGCTCAAGCAGTTTTAAGGTACGTGACGTACAACCCTTACGGATTGCTTGCGTTACTTTGTTATCTTGGAGGATTTCACGCGATACGTTTAGCGGTAAATCGTTTGAATCAAGTAAACCTTTCACAAAGCGTAAGTAGCTAGGCATAAATTGCTCAGCATCATCCATTACAAATACGCGTTGTACATACAGTTTTAAGCCACTTTGACGATCACGATTCCATAAATCAAATGGTGCTTTTTTAGGAATGTACAGTAAGCTGGTGTATTCTGTTTTACCTTCAACTTTGTTGTGAGCCCAGCTAAGTGGATCTTCCCAATCATGGCTTACATGCTTATAAAACTCTTTGTATTCGTCTTCAGATAGCTCTGATTTATCACGCGTCCACATTGCCGTGGCGCGGTTAATGCTTTCCCACTCACCAGGGACTGCTGGAATTTTCTCGCCATCTTCACCTTCTGACTCAGGCACTTCGGCTTTGTACATTTGCACTGGTGTAGAAATATGATCCGAGTACTTAGTTACAATACTACGTAGGCGCCATTCATCAGCAAATTCTTTTTCATCTTCACGCAGGTGTAAAGTGATTTCAGTACCACGGCCTGCTTTTTCAATTTCTTCTAACGTGTATTCGCCTTCACCTTGTGATTGCCACTCAACGCCTTTTTCTTCACCGGCTTTACGGGTACGAACTGTCACAAGATCTGCAACGATAAATGCAGAATAAAAACCAACCCCAAATTGACCAATCAGTTGCGAATCTTTGCTTTGGTCGCCAGTTAAGTTTTTGAAAAACTCAGCTGTACCTGATTTAGCAATCGTCCCTAACGAGCTGATCACTTCATCACGAGTCATACCAATACCGTTATCAGAAATAGTCACGGTATTTTTTTCTTTATCGGCACTAATACGCACATGTAAGTCTGCGTCACCTTGGTATAGCTCACCATTTGAAAGTGCTAAAAAACGTAATTTATCAGCCGCGTCTGAGGCATTTGACACAAGCTCACGTAAGAAAATTTCTTTATTAGAATAAAGTGAGTGAATCATTAAGTTTAATAGTTGTTTAACTTCTGTTTGAAAGCCTAATGTTTCTTTTTGTGCTGCAGTCATTTATATATCTCCAATTTGTAAAGTGTCTGCGTTATGCACTTAATATGGGGCGCGGTTCGTTAACTTCAAGTCAAAAGAGTAAAAAAGTAAGCTATAGCAGGAGAAACACGGAAGTTAAGTTGTTTATCCTTGCAATCAAAATGGCTGTGGGCAATGGAAGTGCGTTTGCTTGGAGCTTCGAGGGTGTACAAAAAACAGATCGCTGGCATGTAATTGCAACCGTTCAGCTAGTTGTTGGCTATGTTGGTTTTTATACAGATCACAGCCAACAATTGGGTGCCCAATGCTATGACTGTGAATACGTAATTGATGAGTACGTCCCGTTACAGGGGTAAATTGCACTAAAGTACGTGGCGGTGATGTTAAGCGCTGTAATACTGTGTAGTCACTGACGGCTGATTTACCCGTCGTATTGCAAATTTTAACTAATGGAAAGAGTAACTTATCTTTGGCTATTGCAGCGTTTATTTGGCCTGCGTCATTGAATAACCAGCCATCCAACATGGCTATATAATGTTTTTTTATTGTTCCTGCTTGAAACTGCTTATTAAGGTGCTTAGTTGATTCAGGGTTAAGGCCTACAATCATAATACCTGAGGTACCATAATCTAACCGATGCGGCAATTTAGCGCTCTCAAATGCGGCTGTGATACCACGCTGACCATGCACTAAACGATAATGCACCGAATCCCAGTTAGCCGGATTTTTACCAGACAAACTCAGTAACCCACTGGGTTTATTGATCAATAAAATATCATCGTCTTGATATAAGATTTCCACATGCTCATGACAAACCGATGCAATAAAGTCATCAACAATCACATTAGGGTTCAGGCTACAATCAGACATTTAATTCCTTACCGTGGTTTGGTACACAAACCAAAATAATTAACGCTAGAATGGCTAAATATTTAAGTCGATTGGTATTATTGCACTATTTTAAAGCTTATTTAAATATGTGAAAGAAAAAGCTCAGGCTTAGTCGTGGGTTTCGTGATACCCATCAACCCACGCTACGGTGGTCATACCAATACTATTTATTAAGTGATCAAATTTGTCCATGCTCTAAAGCACATATGCTTAACGTTAGTAATATTTGAACGAAACACATTCCACGCTCTACTTACTTGCTCCACAATGTCGTCA
>NZ_DRGM01000142.1 GCF_011050055.1 Pseudoalteromonas prydzensis
AATAAGCAAATACACACCTATGTATAGCAATAGCGTAACAACAAAACCTAAAATATCGTTCTCTGATGATGTAAAACTATTAATTAAAGCGTAGATAGCAATACCTAGTCCCACATATAAGAGGCTTTTTAGTATCGCATCATCCCACCCGCCAAGACCCAATTTTTTATCCTTAAATATAACATTTTAGTTTTTATGCAACACGCTGTTTGTATTGTAGTGTCGCTTGTTGGACTGAGGCGCTACTAGCTGGATGTGTCAGAGTTGCTGTTGTTTATGCTAAGGGTTTTAAATTTATAGAAAGTCTTTTTAGTGACCTAAACTAAATCAAGCAAATTTAATTGTGTGCTTGTTGCATCTAAGCTGCCCTGCACTGCTCAATATTGATTACTTTTCTATTAAACAGAATTTAAAGCATTACAACAATAAAAAATTGATTGCCTACACATAGCGTAAGTTTTAAAAACTACATGTTAAAGCTGCTCTTCATCGAACTGAAAACTGTATATAGCAGCTACAAAAAAGCCAGATATTCCGTTGTAGTTGGAACCATCTGGCTTTATGTGATTAGTTATTAGCGAACGTTACGGGCGGGGAATAAATCCTAACGCGTTGTAAACTGACTTTAAGGTCACTTCTGCACGGGCGCTGGCTTTTTCAGCACCAGTTCTCATGATGGTATCAAGCAATGCTTGATCTTCACGTATCTCTTTAAAGCGCGCTTGGATTGGCTCAATCATGCTTACTACTGCGTCAGCTGTGTCTTTTTTCAGGTGGCCATACATTTTGTCTTCGTACTCTGGCACTAACTCTTCAATCGAACGTTTAGTCGCAACAGACATAAGCGTTAATAAATTTGAGACACCTGGTTTTTCAGTGCGATCAAAATAAATACGCGCTTGCTCGTCTGAATCGGTTACTGCTTTTTTCAGCTTTTTCTCAATCTTTTTGGGTTCGTCTAACATCATGATAAAACCATTGGGGTTTTCATCTGATTTAGACATTTTTTTCAGTGGATCTTGCAGGCTCATAACTCGCGCGCCAAACTCAGGAATATAAGGTTCTGGAATAGTGAACACTTCACCATATAAGTTATTAAAACGCGTTGCGATATCACGAGTAAGCTCTAAATGCTGCTTTTGATCATCACCTACTGGTACTTGCGCCGCTTGATAAAGTAAAATATCCGCCGCTTGTAATACCGGATAAGCAAACAAACCAACATTTACGTTGCTGGTGTTCTTTGCTGACTTATCTTTAAATTGGGTCATGCGGTTCAGCTCACCCATTTGCGCATAACAGTTTAATACCCAACCTAACTGCGCATGCTCAGGCACTTGCGATTGTACAAATAACGCCGCTTTTTCAGGGTTAATACCGCATGCTACATACAAAGCGATGCCATCTAATACACGGGCTTTTAAGAGCTCTGGATCTTGGCGTAAAGTAATCGCGTGCAAATCAGCTAACATAAAGTGACTGTCATATTCTTCCTGTAGCTTTACCCACTGGTTAATAGCGCCAACATAGTTGCCTATTGTCATCCCACCGGTTGGCTGCATGCCACTTAACACTACTGGTTTACTCATGATGTTCCTTTATATTTCTAAAGTTAAAAATGCTAAAATTACGGGTCACTTACCTTTGGGTAAGCACAGGTATTATATCTAAGAATGTATCGCAGAGGTACTGCGGATTATGGTCACTCAGGTTTTCACCTTGGTTATAACCATAAGTTAATGCAAGCATATCTATACTTGCAGCACGCGCTGCTAAAATATCACTTTTTGAATCACCGATCATTATTGCTTGGCTTACTGGTACATTTAATTGCTGACAAGCAAACAACAGCGGTTCAGGAGATGGCTTTTTCGCCATATCGTCACCACAGACTATTACCTCAAAGTGACTGGTTAGCGCTAGTTTATCAAGGAGCTTTTCTGTGAAACATCGCGCTTTATTGGTGATCAAGGCTTTAGGCATACCTCGCAATGCTGCAAGGCCGGTTTCCACATGTTGGTACAAGACACTGTATTCACCAACTAGTTGTTCATAATGCCCGTAAAACAACGTAATTGCTTTATCAGCAAGTACAGCGTCTAAATGCTCGCTCACTTGCATATCACCACTTAAACCTCGTTTTACCAAAGTTTCAATGCCATTGCCGACCCAACTTTCTACCAAGCGCTGGCTAACAATAGGAAACGCCAAGTCAGATAATGTCAGATTCATTGCGATATATAAGTCATAAACGCTATCAACTAAAGTACCATCTAAATCAAATAAAGCAGCTTCGTACTTCATTACTTTATACCCTCTAACTGGGCACGCATTTGCTCTATCACGGCTTTATAATCTGGCTGATTAAAAATAGCAGAGCCAGCAACAAACATGTCGGCCCCTGCTTGTGCGGCGGCGGCAATATTATCGACTTTAATACCACCATCAACTTCTAAGCGGATTGCACGCCCTGACTCAGCTATAATTTTTCGTGCTTGGCGTAGTTTTTCTAAAGTATGGGGAATAAAACTCTGGCCACCAAAGCCAGGATTAACCGACATTAATAAAATCACATCGAGCTTATCAATCACGTGCTCTAAGTAGCTTAAACTGGTTGCCGGATTAAATACTAACCCAGCTTGGCAACCATGATCTTTGATCAACTGCAAAGTGCGGTCAACATGCTCACTGGCTTCTGGATGAAAAGTAATGATTGAGGCGCCAGCATCGGCAAATTGTGGAATTAAACTATCAACAGGCTTAACCATTAAATGCACATCAATAGGCGCGGTAATGCCATAGTCACGCAGTGCTTTGCATACCATAGGCCCGATTGTTAAGTTTGGTACATAGTGATTATCCATTACATCAAAATGAACTACATCTGCACCAGAAGCTAAAACACGCTCGACATCTTCGCCCAAGCGAGCAAAATCAGCAGATAAAATAGACGGGGCAATAAGGTACTTTTGTAGTGTTTCTAACATAAACAATCCTTAGTGATATTAAAAATGCGCAAAATAGCAGGGCCTTTAATTGGCATAATGTAACCTAAATCAAGCTATTCCCCAAGAACCCCAGCTAATTAAAGCTTTAACTCTATTTGAATTTTTGCAATGGTTGAATTTTAAACAACTAAATTTAAACATTACTTTTACTTTAAGCTTTTAATTTTATTAATTTTTTATATTTGTTAAGGGAAAATTAAGTTTGTTATTTGAGCATTTTTTATGTATGCTCTAGTGAGTTACACTATTATGGACTTAGTAAAATGCGTGCTTTTAAAATCGGGATCTTAACTGCGGCGGCTATAACTATCGGTACACTAAGCTATTTTTCAAAAAGTGATGATACACTTATCGCGGCTAACGATTGCCAATGTAGCTCAGGTCATTTAACAATTAATAATGCAGCGCAATGCATGAAGGTCGAACAAGAATCAAGTTGGATGTCATGGCTCACTGGTGATAGTCGCAGTGCACAATTTCATTATTTAGATTTACTTGAATTATTAACCAGCTCAGACGAACCACAAAAAGCGCGTTCACTTAGCCCTAGGTTCTAATCAAATGCAGCAACTGTTCAGCGCCATACAAAGTGTTATTGCGGCATTTTTTGGCGTGCAGTCTGAAAATAAACGTCACGCTGATTTCAAACAACACTCCCCACTCAGTATTATCATCATTGCGATTATGTTATTTATTATTTTTGTTGCCGCTATTTATGGCGTGGTGACTTGGGTGCTAAGTACATAGCCATCAACTCATTGACTTTATTACGTGATCCCCCTTTTGGACTAATCGTCCGTTTAACTTGAATTTCAGCCAGGGTTGCCTGACTGTATATTTTGCGAGTCCAGACTGTGTCGTGATTTGAGATCAACACCGGTGTGTTGCTCTCAAATGCAGCTTGTTCAGCTAAATTAGCTAGATTCGCCTGATCATCTAAATTAAATCCCCCTTTAGCATACGAGGTAAACGACGCAGTTTTGCTCAAAGGCACATAAGGTGGATCACAATAGATCACCGCATTATCGGGTACTAATTTAAATACATCATCATAACCTAAGCAGGTAAATGTGGCTTGCTGGGCTTTCTCTGCAAAGAAGTACATTTCATTTTCAGGAAAATATGGGCGCTTATACTTACCAAACGGCACATTAAAAATGCCTTTTAGGTTATAGCGACATAAGCCATTGTAGCCATGGCGATTCATATATAAAAATAAAATCGCTCGCTCGTAGATGTCATTACTTTGGTTAAACTGTACGCGGTAATCGTAATATGCGTCAGGCTGGTTGTTTAAATCAACAAACAGCTTTTTAGCATCGCTGATGAATTCATCTGGTGAGTTTTTTAATTCGTTATACAAGTTAATGAGATCAGCATTAATATCATTAAGAATATAATCTTTAAAATCTGTATTTAAAAATACCGAGCCAGCGCCAACAAACGGTTCAACTAAGGTATCGGCGTGTTTACTCGCTTCATTTAAGCGTGCGCTAATATCTTCAACTAAGCTGTATTTTCCGCCAGCCCATTTAAGGAAGGCTCTGGTCTTTTTCTGCATCGGCTCTTTACTTCAAACTGGTGTGCCGCGATTTTACACTAATCAAAGTAAGTTTACTGATCTAGTAACGCGATTTCTTGTTTTATTTTACTAATTTTTTTATAAAACGGCTGATTTTTACGCACTGTTGCAGATAAGTTCGATAACGCCTCTCGGGCACTTTTTAAGTCATCGTAACTGCCATAGGTTACCAGAGTCCACAATTTACCATTACGTCGTGTCTGATAGACTTTAGCAAGTGGTTGTAACCCCTGTTCAACCACATACTGTTCAGCAATTGTTTGTTGAGTCACCGCTAATAACTGGATCACGAGCTGCTCATCCCCCTGCTTTAGATACCAGCTATTATCAACGGGCAGAATAGCCTCAGCAATGGTACTAACCTCGGGTTCAACAACATCATCAGCTAAACTCGTTGTGACATCCACCGGCTCTGCTGCTGGCGCCAAACTATCTAATATTGCCGCGATATTATTCTCCTGAAGAGGATTTTCAGTTGGCAGCTTATCATGTTCTGACTGAGCGGGTTGCTCAGCTAATTGAGCATCTACAGCTTCGACTTCTGAGGGATCGGTTGTCAATGCTGTTGCAGGTTGCTTTAAAGTATCGACTGCGATTGCCGTCGCCACTGGGGTTTCTGGTTGTTGCTGATAAAAATCTTGCCACCAACGGGTCATATCTGCTTGATACAAAAAACCAATAATCAGCAGCATAATAATCACCAGCAGCGCAATTAACTGCACTCGCCACGAAACTTTATCTGTCACGGCTACTTTTGCAGTATGCTGCGTCGGCTGCCAGGCTAATAATAAACTAGGGTTACCATGCGCTTCTTGCAAAAAAGCTTGAAAGACAGGATCTTCATCATAAGGTAAGTCTGGAAAATAGCACTGCATAAGCTGCTTACTTTCAGCCATAGAAAGCGCTTCTAAATGAATTTCTACAGCGCTTTTAAACTGTCCTACTGCTTGCGATGCCAGTAAAATATATAAAGTCGTCGGGCTATGTTTGGCGAGTGTTGTGAGCTCTTGCACCATTTCATCAGATAAATGCCGGCCGCCATCTAACACCCACAAGCATGGACCACAGTTTTGCTGTTTAGCGAGTTGATAAAAATTTTCTGACAAGCTTAAGTTTTGATCAATTAATGGTGAACGAAAACTTTGCTCAAGTAACTCACTCATTAATTGTACATCAGTCATGCGCGCACTTAGCTGCACAAACGATTTATTGAAATCACTGTATTTATCGGTAATAAAGGTTTCAAGAAGATAACTTTTACCAAGTCCAGACGGACCCAGTAAGACAATTAAATTTTGCCCATATTCAAACTGTAGGGCAATCCGATCAACCAAAGCCGCACGGCTAGGTAAGATTTGCGATTGCATTAGCGCCCTATTAAATCTCGGACCTGTTGATCTGAGACATCATCAACCAGCGCGCATTGACCAAACGCAGTAGGAAGAATAAAGCGGATCGTGCCTTTTTTATTCTTTTTATCTTTACGCATATGATGAAGAAAATGTTCAGCTGTCATGACATCAGGGATCTCACTAGGCAAATTATATTGCGCTATTAAGGTAACGATCCTTGCAACTTGTTGTGCGCTTAAATCGCCACGGGTATGCGCAAGTTTTGCCGCTAGTACCATACCAGTTGCCACAGCTTCGCCATGCAACCATTGACCATAGCCCATTTGCGCTTCAATCGCGTGTGCAAAGGTATGACCTAAATTAAGTAACGCACGCAGACCTGCTTCTTTTTCATCTTGGGCAACAATCAATGCTTTAATTTCACAGCAACGAAAAATCACATGCTGGATGGTTTCTTCATCCAAGGCTTGCAATTGCGCGGTGTTATTTTCCAGAAAGCTAAATAACTCAGTATCGTAAATTAAGCCATATTTAATGACTTCAGCCATACCGGCTGCAAATTCACGAGCAGCAAGCGTATGCAGTGATTGCGTATCGATAAACACGGCTTGCGGCTGATAAAACGCCCCAATCATGTTTTTACCCAAAGGATGGTTAACCGCCGTTTTACCGCCAACTGATGAATCAACTTGCGATAATAAGGTAGTGGGTACTTGAATAAACGGTACGCCGCGTTGATAGCAGGCCGCCACAAAACCAGTCAGATCACCTACCACACCACCACCAAGGGCGATTAAACAGGTATCTCTGCCGCAATTATTTTCAAGTAAAAATGCCGAAATTTTCTCAAACCATTCCAGTGATTTATATTGCTCACCATCAGGAATAATAAAACTTAGCGGATTTAAATCAGCTAACAACGCCATTGCATCGCTTAGGTATAAAGGTGCAATGGTGTCATTAGTGATAATGATAGGTCGGCAATCACCAATATGATGACGCAGCCTGTCAGTCTGTTGAAGTGCAGATTGACCAATATAAATAGGATAACTTCGCTCGTCTAAATTAACTGTTAATTCAAGCATCGCTAGTATCCTTTTCTTATTGGTATTTAAAAATCTAATTTCTCGATGATTTGATTAGCGACAACTTTAGCGCTTTGCTCATCAGTGCGTACAACAAAATCAGCTACTTCTTTATACAACGGTTCGCGTTCTTCAGCTAAGCGCTCTAATACATCACGAGGTGCTTCTTCTGTTTGCAGTAATGGGCGACGCTTGTCGCGCTGCGTGCGTGCAACTTGCTTTTCGATCGGTGTCTCTAGGTATACAACGATACCACGAGCCGAAAGCTTGTTTCGTACTTCTTTGCTCATCACTGAACCACCACCTGTTGCAAGTACAATACCCTGCATTTCAGTTAGGTCACCAATGACAGATTCTTCACGAAGTCGAAAGCCTTCTTCACCTTCAAGATCAAACACCCAGGCAATATCTGCACCGGTACGGCGTTCGATTTCTTGATCAGAATCGACAAATTCAAGGTGCAATTGGTCTGCAATGTGACGACCAATTGTGCTTTTGCCAGCCCCCATAGGGCCAACTAGAAATATATTACGTTTTTCAGCCATATCTTTTAGTACAAACGAACTCTAAAATTTGAAATAAAACCCCGCCTAACGACCTGGCCCCAAAATTAAGGAGGGGATTATCTCAGTAATTGATTGGGTATTTCAAGTCAATTAGAACAAAAAGCCAATTAACGAGCAATTAAAGTTAATAATTGCCCATTGTGTAAGAATAAATCAGTGTAAATTACTCTATTTGGATTTTCGGAGTAACGAAAATCAGCAATTCTTTCTTTTCATTAAACTCACTTGTACTTCTAAACAGCACTCCTAGATAAGGAATATCACCTAATAATGGTACTTTTTTAACTGAGTTAATGATTTGCTGCTGGAATATACCACCAAGAACTACTGTTTGACCATTCTCAACCAGTACTTGGGTTTGAATTTCTTGGGTATCAATTGCAACTGCAGGTCCTGTTCCAGTTTGCACTGTATCACCACGCGTATCTTGAGTAATGATCAAATCCAAAATCACTTTATTGTCTGGGGTAATGTGTGGTGTAACTTCAAGGCTCAACACAGCCTTTTTAAAACTCACCGTGGTTGCCCCACTTGAAGCAGATTCAACATACGGGATCTCAGTACCTTGCTCAATGCGCGCTTTTTTCTGGTTAGCAGTCGTAATACGCGGACTTGCGATAATCTCACCGCGGTTCTCTTCTTCCAATGCGGTTAGTTCTAAATCAAGCAATGTGCCATTGGCTAACTTAGCAACGTGCATACCAATGCTGCCAGCAGCACCTGTAATAGGCAGGTTGACATTAAGACGGTCAGAAATACTGGGAATGGTGCCGTTAGAAATCGTGTTAGCGCCTTCTAAGGTGCCCGAAATACCATCGGTGCCTTGTTGATCGCTAAACCCCCAACGTACGCCTAGATCTTCTTTAACGTTGTCACGGACAGTAACCATACGTGCCTCAATAACAACTTGTCTAACTGCGATATCTAAGGTCTCAACCATACGACGCACACTTTCAATACTTTTTGCAGTGTCTTTGATCAGTAAGGTATTGGTGCGCTTATCAACGGATACACTGCCGCGAGCACTAATGATGCTATTGGTATCTGTTTTTAGTAGATCGGCAAACTCTTCCGCTTTTGCGTAGTTCAAGCGAATGTATTCACTGTAAAGCGGCTCTAAGTCTTCAACTTGCTGCTTGGCTTTGAGTTCTTTTGCTTCACGGGCGGCCAGTTCTTCAGAAGGTGCCACCATTAAGATAGAACCATCCATGCGTTTATCAAGACCTTTAACACGCAATACCACATCAAGGGCTTGATCCCATGGCACACCGTCTAAGCGCAAAGTAATATTACCATTGACTGAGTCACTGGTTACTAAGTTAAAGTCGTTATAACCGGCGATGATCTGTAATACCGCACGCACTGAGATATCTTGGAAGTTTAAGGTCATTGGCCGACCTTGATACTCTTTACCACCTTCTAAGTAAGAGCGTTGCGAGTCATCTTTTTCAACCGTTAAAGTCAGGATGTTTTCAATTTGCTGGTAGGTAAATTTAAACGCGGCATTGGGGCTGATCACCACCCGACTCATATTGCCTTCTTTAAATGTCTCAATTGAGCTCACTACCGTACTAAAATCAAGCACATCGAGTTCATACAATAAGTCATCTAAAATATTGGTGTGATGAAACTCAGCAATAATTTTCCCACCGCTTTCATGCACATCAATAGCTGCTTGGGTATCTTGTAAGAATACTAATACTCGCGCTTCACCTTTTTCACCACGACGAAAATCAATCGACTGGATTGAGTTAATATAATTACCCGTCACAACTTGCGCTGCGTTATTACCCTCTTGTGCAGTAAGTGGGTTATCTGAGACATGTAGTGACACAAGATTATTATTAACTGTGGTTTGGTAAATTTTTAAACGCTCTAAATGCACAGTAACGATTAATGTACCATCCGTAGTGACACTGCTCACTTTTTCAATACCAGCTTGATTGATTGGCACGTCAGCCAAACCTTGCTCAACATCGGCTGCGTTGAAACGCATTTCGATACGGGCTGGATTATTGAAAACCTGAACTTTTGGCTCTTCGCTCAGCTCTTCATCAAATACTAACTGTAACTGTGTTTCTCCAGCCATTAACGGGTTATAACGAACGTCATACAATAGCGGTGTCGCCATTGCTGATTGCGTGATAAAAAGGGCAATAACAACAAACAAAGCCTGCTGAATGCGATTACTCCAAGATACTCCCTTCTGCATTTTAATTTTACCTTTTTTATTTTTAACTAGTGCCATTGGAGCTTGCCTCTAACATTTCAAGCTTTGTCAGGCGCTCTTTCCAACAACCAGACCCATCGGGAATTAATTCTAACAATTCTATATAATCACTTTTTACTTGTTGAACAACGCCATGATACAAACCGATATGATTGCCCACAGTTACTCGGTGCAAGGTATCATCAGCCGCTTTAATTAATGCCCAAGTTTGGCCATCAGACCCCAAGGTGCCTTTCATTGCGAGATTATCCAACGGATATTTCTCTAACACCTCACGGGTACGTTCAGGATCAGGGTGTAAGCAGTTTTTTACTTGGATCATATTATTTTGAATAATTTCCGGTTGCGGCGCAACAAAAGGACTACGTAACTGCTGTGCATTGTATTCAAAATGTTCAAATTTTGTCAGTTTTGGGATTGCCTCAACTTTAGGCGTAGTACTGGCTTTAACTTGATCAATAAATTCTTTTTGCTCAGAGGTATCATCGTTACATGCACTTAGCAACACACTGCTGAGTAAAACAAAGGCTAATTTTTTCATTTTTTAGCCCCTACTTTCTTCACGCCACCTTCATAGCGGTAAGTTTTAGCTACCACACTAAAGGTCAGTTTGCCTGAATCCGAACTATTAATTGAAAAGTCATGCAAACTAACGATACGCGGCAGTTGCGCCACCTTACCAACAAAATCGCCAAACTCATGATAGCTGCCTATTACTTCAATTTTAATTGGTAATTCAGTATAAAACTCTTTTTCAACTTCAGGTAACCAGCCAATTTTAAGGAAGGTTAAGCCACTCGTAGTACCTACGTAGGATAAATCATCTAGCAAGCCCGGTGTCTCGTTTGAGGTTGGTAAGCGTTTTAACAGCAAAGAAAACTTTTCTTCCATTTCAACCATTTGTTGGCGGTAAATTTCTAAGTTACTAGCTAGGGCATACTTCACTCGATAAGTGCTACGTAGCTCAACTTCCTTACTAACCGCACTCTTGTAGCTATCAATTTCATCTGAAACCAATAAGCTGTAGCTAAAAAACAACACTAATGCGGCAACGAAAGTACAACAAATAACTTTAACTACAATCGGCCAATCGCCAATATTCTCAAGCTCAATTTCGTTCCATTCAATCTCGGTTAACGCTTTGATATCAAGGTTCATTATTTAACCTCGCCAATTTCATCAAAAGCTTTTACGTAAAATTCCATATTAAAATCACTTAATAAGCGTGATGATTTTTCCCCAGCAACAATACCTTGCATAATGGGTTTTTCGAGCAAATAAGAGTTCTGTACTTCACGCAGCATATTTGAAAGGTGATTATTAGATTCGCTACGGCCAACAACATGAATAGCACTCCCCCGGCGCTCTAACTTAGTTAAGTAAACACCAGTAGGTACTATTTTGGCAACTTCATCCATAATCTGGGTGCCCAAGTTACGACTACTTTGCAACTCTTCAATTAAGCGCATACGCTGTTGTAAGTTTTCTTTCTTTTTGTCTAATTCACGAATTTCACTAATGCGTCGATCTAATTGGCTAATTTCTGTTGTAAGGTAATTATTTTTAATATTTTGCCCATCTCGCAAATTACCGTAATAAGTACTCAATAAATACATACTCATAAAACTACCAAGCACCACTAAAAACAAAATAGTGGCAAATTTATTTTGCGACTGTTTTCGTTGTTGTTCGCGCCACGGCAGGAGATTTATATGTGGCATGATGAAAAACTCCTTAATGCCAATCCCGTCGCTATTGCAAATTGCGTACGATGGCGCTGTAACACATTGCGATCAACGTGCGCAGAAATCTCCATATTAGCGAACGGTTCTGCCACTATGGTGTGAATACCTAACTCTTCAATTAGCAATCTATCTAGGCCATCAATCATCGCAGTACCGCCAGTAAGTACAATATAATCAATTTGATCTTTACCACTGGTGGTTAAAAACATCTGCACGGCACGGCGTACTTGTTGTAACAATGAGGTTTGAAACGGTGCCAACACTTCAAAGGTATAGTTAGGGGGTAGATCGCCAGTGGTTTTACCAATCTCAGCTTCATCAAAGCTTTTATTATAATAGGCCACAATACTGTTGGTGTATTGGTCACCACCAAACACTTGGTCTCGGGTATAAATAGTTTCACCACTGAGTACCACACTGACCAGCATCAGTACTGCGCCAATATCAACCACAGCCACACATTTATTATATGCATCACTGGGTAATTGTTGATAATAAACATCCATAGCGCGGCTCAGCGCATAGCTTTCGACATCGACTACTTTTGCGGTTAAACCGGCCGATTCTAACGCGCCAACGCGAGCTTCAACACTTTCGGTACGCGCAGCAGATAACAACACATTCATTTTTGAAGGGTCTGCTTCGTTAGTACTTAGTTTTTCAAAATCTAGGCTAACTTCATCTAATGGGTAAGGAATAAGGCTGTCAGCCTCGATTTCAATTTGTGACTCTAGTTCTGCATCACTGAGTGTAACATCCATAAAAATCACTTTCGTGATTACCGTTTGCCCAGACACCGCAACTGCAGCAGATTTAATTGATTTAGGTAATTTACGTTTTAACTTAGTAATAATATTACCAATCGCTTCAATATCTTGAATATTGCGCTCAGCCATAGTACCTTTTGGCATTGGCTCTATTGCTAACGCCTCAAGCCGGTAGCCGCTGTCCGTTTCATTCAGTAACACTGCTTTTATAGCGTGTGACCCGATATCTATCCCTACCATCATCGATGAAGACTTACTCAATAGTTGACTTAGCATGTTCGCAACTTGGCCTTTGTTTTAAGAATAAACAAGTTATAATTTTTATATGAAAAAATACTATTCACTTTTTAATCAATATATACTAGCAGTCTCCGATTCTAATTGGGAGTCCATTTAGGGAAAATATAAGTGATTTTATTAAAACGAACTTTACAATTTTTTATCATTTGCACATTTTTGGGGCTCATTACCTTAGTAAGCCTTTATTATTACGTTAAATCTGATATCCCCAGTGTGCAAGTTTTAAAAGACGTGCAACTACAAACTCCTATGCAAGTATTTTCTAAAGATGGTTTATTAATCAACCAGTTCGGCGAAAAACGCCGTATTCCTGTGACCATCGATAAGATACCGCAACCGCTCATAAATGCCATATTAGCCACTGAAGATAACCGTTTTTATGACCATATAGGTATAGATCCTATCGGTATTTTGCGTTCAGCGCTCGTATTAATTTCAACTGGCGAGAAAAAACAAGGCGCAAGTACTATAACAATGCAGTTAGCTCGTAACTTCTTCTTAACACGAGAAAAAGCCTATATTCGCAAAGTTAAAGAAATCTTTATTGCGCTGCATATCGAAAACTTACTCAGCAAAGATGAAATACTTGCTTTGTACCTAAACAAAATAGAGTTAGGTAATCGCGCTTTTGGTATCGGCGCCGCAGCACAAGTATATTATGGTAAAGATCTTAACGAATTAAATTTAGCACAAATGGCGATGATTGCAGGCTTACCTAAAGCGCCATCAGCGTTAAACCCAATCAGAAACCCAATCCGTGCAAAAGCACGTCGTAATGTGGTATTGGGTCGTATGTTAGATGAAAGTTATATCTCTAGAGCCGAATATAACGAAGCCACCAATGCCCCCATCACCGCCAAGTTCCATGGCGCAGAAATTGAATTGTATGCACCTTATATTTCTGAAATGGTACGTGCCGAAATGGTCGCCCGCTATGGCTATGAACGCGCTTATAATACCGGCTTTAATTTTTCCAGAATTTCACTATGACTCAACGCTGTTTGCGTTGCAAAGTCCCATAATTGCTGCTGTGGACCACGGTAGCCATGGCGCATATCGTATGCATGTAAGTTATTAACGAGCGCGGTTTGTGCTGCTGCTTGTACGTCAGATTCAACACTGGTGAAAACCTTAAAGCCGGTATTATAAGCGCGTTCATAGCCATAGCGGGCGACCATTTCGGCACGTACCATTTCAGAAATATAAGGTGCATACAATTCAATTTCTGCGCCATGGAACTTGGCGGTGATGGGGGC